>JBCDDJ010000024.1:0-31093 GCA_039180385.1 Cyanobacteria bacterium P01_G01_bin.38
GCCCCTGCCCCCCAGGTCTTTTTCCAAGGCTTTGGCGACAGTGCTCTCAATTTTGACCTGCTGGTGTGGATTCGCACACCGAGCAAGCAACCTATTATCAAAAGCGATATTAACTTTGCGATCGCAAAAGCCTTCCAAGAGCACGAGATCGACATCCCCTTCCCCCAGCGTGATGTGAACCTAGCCAACGGAGAACTCCCCATCTCTCTGGATAGTAAAACCCGAGCATTGTTGACTCAGCTTTTGAATGGACGAGGTTAGGAGGTAGAAAGCAGAGAGCAGAGGATAGAGAGCAGAGGATAGAGAATGGAGAGTTAAATTCAAAATTCAAAACGCCTTCCCTATCTCCGCCATCCTCCCCATCTCCCACCACCTTCTACCTTCCACCCTTACAAAGGTATCGTAAACCCCGACTGTCCCCTCCCCCCGTAAGGCCTCAAAATATACGTATTCAAAGACATTTATACAGAGCGTTGTGTGATTGAGTCCTAAAAATTGGGCAAAATTACGGAAGCTATACGGATCGAAAAAATACGGATTTAATCGGAGATGAAGAGATTCAAAAACGGTGAATTTGTAAATATACTGATCTCACTGATCAAAATAGCTAAGTAGCAACAGAAAAGATTGATAAAAGCAACTTAAATCGGTCTATTTTATAAGTAAATACCGAGTATATTTTTGGTCATTAAAGATACCAATATGATTCTGTTTTTCTGCGTAAGCTGACTTAGGCTGGTAAACATAAGTGCATCCATGCAAGAGGATTTGCGTGGTTTTGCCGCTAGAGTTCACCCAGGAAAAGTTTGCAATGCTTTTAGATACCTACAAAACCTTTGAGCCTGCCAATTATCTGCAAGAATACTACTCTCATATCGATCTTGAAAATCGGTCTTTGTTGAAGTTTTTTGCGAAGGCTTACCAAGGCATTCCCACCGATGCCACCCTGTTAGAGTTTAGCGGTGGCCCCAGCATCTACTCCCTGATTTCTGCGGCACAACAGGTCAAAGAAATTCACTTTTCTGACTTTCTATCTCGCAATCTAGAAGAAGTCGAACTCTGGAAGCGGTTTCAGCACAGGAACTTTTTGTGGAAAAGCTTTTTTCGCGAAGCCCTCGGTTTTGAAAGTGCAGATTGCGTTACGTCTGAGCAAATCGAGCAGCGTGAGCAGCTACTCAGAGAAAAGATCACCAAATTTATCCTCTGTGACGCCTTTGAAGACTACCCACTAGGTCGCCGCTATCAGGGGTATTACGATGTCGTGGCCGCCAACTTTGTCGCCGAGTCAATTACCCCCTCCCTGCGGACCTGGGAAAACATCGTTCAAAATATCTGCTCTATCCTCAAGCCCAGCGGCACCCTGATCATGACCGCGATTCAAGAGGCCGAATTTTACTATGTTAATGGTAGGCGCTATCCAGCCGTGCCCGTGTCAGCAGACGATGTCGCGCGCGTCCTGTCCAGACTAGGCTTTCACCCCGAAAACATCTGCCTAGAATCAATTCCCGCTGAAGTAACTAACGAACGCGACGAGGATTACAAAGGCTACAAGGGAATGCTTTTTATAAAGGCAAATCGATAAAAGAACTGAGTATCCCGCCAAATTGTATGCGTACCCCTCCCTTTCAAAAGATTCTGAGACGGATCTTGTCTGAGCAGCCTCCCACTTTTCTGGATCCCTCTTTCTATACCAGTGCTGAGCTATTGCCCCTAGAGCAACAACACATCTTTCGAAAAAGCTGGATTTATGTGGGTCATGCGACCAAACTGGCTGAGCCTAACTCCGGTATGATCACTGAAGTCGCTGGCCACAGCCTTTTGCTAACGCGGACCGAAGGGGGTACTCTCAAAGCCTTTTATAACGTTTGCCCCCATCGAGGGGCATTGCTCGAAACCACCGAAGTGGCTAAACCGCTCAAATGCCTGGTGTGCCCCTACCACGGCTGGGTGTTTGATTCGAGTGGCCAGCTCAAAGCGACCCCCGAAAAGACTCGCTTTTCCCAGGCAATTAACTTCGAGAAGTTTTCTCTCAAGCCAGTGCGACTAGAGACGTGGGGGCCGCTGATATTTGTCTGTCTGAGTGAGACAGCCCCACCCCTCTCGGCGTTTTTAGGCGAAGCCTACACCCGCATGTCCGCTTTTCCACTCGATCAAGTGGTGTGTCTATTTGAAAAGGACTACACCGTTCGCTGCAACTGGAAAACGTTTCACGACAATAGCCTATGTGACTACCATGTGAGCATCGCCCATCCCAAGACCCTTAAAGATGTGCAAGGACTCACAAAATATTACCAATATGCCCTGGGTGATTATGTTAACGTCCTAGAGACGCCCATTACCAGGGCTTGGCTCAAAGATCATCAAGTGTTGGATGAGTTGCCCGAGCCGTTGCGATCGCAGTTTCTCACCTTTGGGATTTTTCCCAATCTACATGTCTATGCCCTGCCCAACGGTCATCTGTTTATAGAGCGCATCGAACCCATGTCCGTGGATACCTGCCAGGTCCACACCGAGGTCTACGGCATACCGGGGCATGATGACACTGACTCCTTGGCAGCATTAGAAGCCTGGTACGACGAACTCTTTGATGAGGATCTAAGGCTCACAGAAGGCGTCCAAAGAGGCTATGCCAGCGGGGCTTTTAGCCCAGGCCCCATCAATGAGCTAGAAGCCAGAATTATCCATCAACAACAATTGATTAGGCGCTTTCTGCTCCAGGGGCTCAAATCCCAAATCCCCCCCATTGCCGGGGGCTCTCACGCCGCTGCCCTCGAGAATGCAGCCGGGTTTGAATTCTTAGTTCGCAAATATAGTCAATCCCAAGAGCAATCTCAAGCACTGCGAGAAACAGCCAAAATTACGCAAAAGCACCCAAAAATGCCTATAAGGCAGTGAATTTTTCCACTTAATTGCCTATAAATGCTCTATCCTATTGGATTTTAGGTTTATTTTCAAGGTATTGCCCTTATTGAGACGGGCACATTATTCAAAGACAGATTCTATTTAGACAAAAGGTAAGAGCCCATGCTGCTCAAATCAATCAAAGGTTTACTCCCAAAAAACACGTTAGATCAACCAGCCAAGGGATCGCTCGCCCGTGAGACCCTGTTGACCATGACCGTGCGGATTGTGGGCGTCATTGGTGTCTCTGCCTTAATTAGCTATCTGCACCTGATGTCTAATTTAGAGACCCAGGTCAAAGAGCAACTCAAAAAGTATATCGTCGAGCGAGCCCGCAAGGAGAGTGACCTATTCTTGCTAGCCGAAGACAATCACCAAATCTTCCAAACAGACTTTTTGCAGCGATTTGAAGCAACCGCAGGTAAGGACCCTCAAAGCGAATTTGACACCCTATTCTTTGCATCAGACGACAATACTCTGAGGATTCGCCCTGAGCTGTTTTCAGATCCAGAGGACAGTCCTGCCCAAAACCTTTGGATGACTGGCATCATTGGTCGAGAGACAACCCAGCAGGTTGACGCAGAGCTGCGCCGCTTAACCACTCTCTCCTACGAAATGCTGCTCGACTATGGACCCGCGTGGAACAATCGCTTTCCTGACCTATACGTTTCAACCCCCAATAATGTCGTTGTGGTTTACTGGCCAGAGCAAGCCTGGGGCTCAGACATCTCCGCCGATGTAGACCTCAACCAAGAAGAATGGGTCTACATTGCCGATACGACCAATAATCCTGACCGAGAAACTGCCTGGACAGGCTCTTACTACGATGTTGGCTCAGGCCAGTTTTTATTGAGTGTCGCCACCCCGGTTGATTATCAAGGTGAGCACCTGATCACCATTGGCAACGACATTCTCCTAAATAGCCTGGTAGAAAGAACCCTTAACGACAGTCTAGAAGGCACCCACAACATTATTTTTAGGAAAGATGGCCGCCTTATTGCCCATCCCGAGTTAATGGATGATATTAAAGAAGAATTTGGCTATTTCAACGTCTCAGAGTCGGGAGACGAAGCTCTCCAGCATACCTTTAGCCTGGTGAAAAAGGCTGCTGAGAATGATCAGACGGTAATCTACAACAGCAAGACTAACGAGTATCTGGCCATTTCTAGACTTCAAGGCCCTGACTGGTACTTTGTGACCGTATATCCTAAGTCACTGCTGTCTGGCTTTGCCTTTGATAGTGCCCAGTTTGTCCTCATGGCAGGCTTAATTGCCCTAGCAATCGAGGTGCTGCTGCTGTTCTCAGTGATGCATAAAAAAGTAGCCCAGCCGCTAAATGAGCTGATCAAAGCCACCGATCAGGTTTCCCAGGGTAATTTTAAGGTGCAGCTAGACGATCAGCGCAAAGATGAACTGGGTCGCTTAGCCAGTGCTTTTAAGGGCATGGTCTACCAGCTGCAAAGCTCTTTTGAAATCCTGGAGCAGCGAGTCGCTGAACGCACCTCCGAACTCAATACAGCTAAAGATGCTGCCGATGCCGCAAACCGGGCCAAAAGTGAGTTTCTGGCGAATATGAGCCACGAACTGCGTACCCCCCTCAACGGTATTCTGGGCTATGCTCAAATTTTGCAACGTTCCGGCACCTTGACCTCAAAAGAGAAAAAAGGCATCGGCATTATCAACCAGTGTGGCTCCCATTTACTCACCCTGATCAACGACATTCTCGACCTTTCCAAAATCGAAGCCCAAAAGATGGAACTACACCCCACCGAGTTTCACCTACCCTCCTTTTTGCAAGGAGTCGCCGAAATCTGCCGGATCAAAGCCGAACAAAAAGGAATTGAGTTTGTCTACGAAACCGACGGTTCGCTACCGATGGGCATTCGCGCCGATGAAAAGCGCCTGCGTCAGGTCCTCATCAACCTGTTGAGCAACGCGATTAAATTTACTGACGCAGGCTCAGTCAAGTTTACTGTGAAAGTCCAACCGATTGAATCCGCCGATGGTCCCCAGCTTTACCGCATGAGATTCCAGGTTGCTGATACGGGCGTCGGCATGACCGCAGCGCAAATGCAACGGATCTTTTTGCCCTTTGAGCAGGTGGGCAATGTCCAAAAGCAAGCAGAAGGCACTGGTTTAGGTCTGGCAATCACCCATAATATCGTCGCGATGATGGATAGCACCCTAGAGGTGCAAAGCCAACCTAATCAGGGCAGTCTCTTTTGGTTTGATGTCGAACTCTCGGCTGCGGATGACTGGGTAGACACGTCAGTGGTCTCTCGCAAGGGCACCATCATCGGATATAAAGGTGAGCCGCTTACCCTCTTAGCAGTAGACGATCGGTGGGAAAACCGCTCAGTGCTGGTCAACCTGTTAGAGCCGCTTGGGTTTAAAATTCTTGAAGCCGAAAATGGTAAAGAGGGCCTAGAAAAAACCATCGAGCATCGCCCTGACCTGATTATCTCTGACATTGCCATGCCGATACAAGATGGGTATGAAATGATCGCAGACCTGCGGCAGCTAAGCGACTCTGATCTACAAAATACGCCCGTGATTGTGTCGTCGGCCAGCGTGTTTGAGTCTGATCGTCACGAAAGCTTTGCAGCAGGTGCCAATGAGTTTTTGCCAAAGCCTATCCAAGCAGAGGGGTTGCTCAGTGCTCTAAAAACGCTGCTCAATCTCGAGTGGCAATATGGGGCAGTTGCTGAAGCAGTGCCCAATCCTCTGGTGGCAAATACCGCTGCTGAAACAGCCCTCGTGTTGCCTCCTAAAGCAGCGTTAGAGCATTTGCATAACTTGACTATTCGGGGGCTGATCAATGATTTAGTCAAAGAAGCTGAACACATTCAGGCCGAAGACAGCCAGTACACCGCCTTTATTCAACCCCTGTTGGCCCTGGCAAGGGGTTTCAAGCTTAAACAGATGCGTGAGTTTTTAGAACAATATCTCAAGACTGAGTAAGCTAATTCATTTAGGCGCTTAGGGCACCGGAGCGCCATCAAGACGTGATTTTCCTGTTCAATATCAAACCCAGCAACATCCATATTTTTTAGGTTAGGTACAGTTAAAATGCTCTCAGCCACAGAACCCCAAGGTATTTTAATCGTTGACGATAATCCGACGAATTTAGAAGTCCTGTCTGAGTCTTTGATTCAAGAAGGGTTTCAGGTTGCCGTTGCCATTGACGGTGAAAGTGCATTGGAGCAGGTTAACTACCATCGCCCTGAACTAATCTTGTTGGATGTGATGATGCCAGGCATCAATGGCTTTGAAACCTGCCATCGACTCAAAGAAAATCCGGAAACCTACGATATTCCAGTCATTTTTATGACTGCGCTATCGGATACCGAGAACAAGGTTAAAGGGCTGTCGTTGGGAGCCATCGACTATATTACTAAGCCCTTTCAGCATGAAGAAGTGCTGGCGCGGGTGAGGGTGCATCTCAAGCTGCAAAACCTGGCGAGAACACTACAGCAGCAAAATCAATTGCTAAAGTCAGAAATTGATCGACGAGAACAGGTCGAGGCAAAGTTATTAGAAGCTAACCACGCTCTAGAAAATTTTAATCTACAGCTAGAGCAGCGGGTAGAAGACCGCACCCAGGATCTCTCAAAGGCGTTGCAAGAGCTACAGCAAACCCAGGTTAAGCTGATCCAGCAAGAAAAGCTATCAGCGCTTGGACAACTCGTGGCTGGCATTGCCCATGAAATTAACAATCCGGTTAATTTTATCCACGGTAATATTGCCCACGCCAGCGAGTATACCCACGATTTACTCAGTCTCTTTGGCCTATACAAGCGTCACTACCCTGACCCTGACCCTGAGATTCAGGAGGAGATGGACGCCATTGATGTTGATTTTCTATCCGAAGACTTGCCCAAACTGCTGAGTTCGATGCAGGTCGGGACAGATCGTATTCGCAATATTGTTTTGAGCCTGCGAATTTTCTCACGGTTGGACGAAGCCGAGGTCAAAGATGTTGACCTCCATGAGGGGATTGACAGTACGTTGCTGATTCTCAATAGTCGCCTTAAGGGGCAATCAAATCGCCCTGTTATCCCAGTAATCAAGGACTACAACAGCCTGCCTAAGGTTAAATGCTACCCAGGCCAGCTAAATCAGGTGTTTATGAATATTTTGAGTAACGCTATTGATGCCCTCGAAGAGGAAGCAGACAAGCAATGCAGCAATGACTGGAAGCCTGAGATCCGAGTACAAACAGAGCTTGTGGGAGATGACAAAGTGAGTATTCACATCTTTGACAACGGCCCTGGCATACCTGACGCCCTAAAAGAGAAAATTTTTGATCCTTTTTTCACAACAAAAGCGGTTGGGAAAGGAACCGGACTCGGCATGTCGATTAGCCATGAAATTATCACAGAAAAACATAACGGCTTACTCACATATCAACCTGTTGCCCCGCAAGGCACGCAATTTACGATTACGATTCCAACGTTTCAAAACGTGCCTGATTAGAGCAAATAAAACCCTCTAGATGTTTCCTCAAGCGCTAGGTAGCTCATTGAGAACGATATGGAGGCTAAATCGCCTGTCCCTAAGACCGCTCTGGCGGGGAATTGCGTCCCCCCTCGGGAACAGTGAAGTGGAGGAAGCGACAAAAACTCCACAACGACTTAGCATTTAGTGTCAATACATTGTCCAAGCATCTACCGTCGCTCTCTTTCGACGCTCAATAAATGGGTCACAGCGATATAACCCCCAACCAATGTAGTGCAACGTATATCGTACGCTTATGACTATAAATTGCCTCAGCGATAGCTTTAAATGTATCGATTGAAACACCTTAAGGGCTAAGCTTTAATCTCCTTTTAAGGATTTGATTCAGAATCTTTAGGGTTTGATGCATAACTTTACAAACAAGTAGCCAGAAGGTAAGCGGTTGTGAATCGCTTCCCGTTACCTAACCACCTTGTAGCAACTCTGTAGGTAGATCGAGATTTAAAGATTCACAAATGACGCTACAAACACTCTTAATATCTTGATCGGACATCTCAAAAAAAGACGGTAGGTTTAAACCTTGTTGAGACGCTTGATGGGCAACTGGGGTACTGTTGACAGCGGTCTCATTATACATTGGCATATCAGAGAGGGGGTAAAAATAAGGCCGACTTTCAATGCCGTGATCGGCTAATATCTGCATAAACTGGTTTCGCTCAGATTCTGTCCAACCATCTACTTCCAGACAAATTTGCCAGAAAACATTATCTGCCCAACTCGTAGTGCGGTTAAGTTTCAGATTTGAATGTTGCGAGAGATAGGGCGAGAGATAATATTGGTACTGTTCAAAAATTGCTTTTTTCTTTTGGATAAAGGCATCAATTCGTTTCAGTTGAGCAAACCCCAGGGCGGCTTGTAAATTGGTCATGCGATAGTTAAAGCCAACTTCGGTGTGCCAGTATCTTTGGGTCGGACTCATCGCTTGATTACGAAGGTGCAGCGCCCTTTTATAGAGATCTGGATCATTCGTGGTAAGCATGCCGCCTTCCCCACAGGTGACAATCTTGTTGCCAAAAAAGCTAAATACCCCGCAGTCTCCCAATGCACCTGCTTTCTGGCCATGGATCGTTGCGCCGTGGGCTTCAGCTGCATCTTCTATCACCAGAATGCCTTGGGGTTTGGCGATTGCCTGGAGGGCTGGAATATTGGCAGGATGTCCATACAGATGAACAGCAACAACGGCTTTTGTCCTGGCAGTGATTGCCTGCTCAACCTGTTTGACATCAATGCAGAGAGTTTCCGGGTCAATATCTACAAAAATGGGTTTTGCACCAACGTAGCTAACCGCATTGGCGGTGGCGACAAACGTGAGATTGGGGACAATCACCTCATCACCGGGTTGAATACCATAGCTGGCGAGGGCAAGATGGAGTGCTGTAGTGCCACTCGAGGTGGTGAGCGCATACTGGGTACCACAGTAAGCGGCAAAGGTTTCTTCGAATCGATCAATATATTCTCCCCGGGAGGAGACCCAGCCAGACTGCATCGCATCGGTCACACAGGCGATTTCTAGGGCGGTGATAGACGGCTGAGAGATGGGAATACGATGGGCCATTATTGTTTGCTGCTGTGTTTTAACCGGCATGTTTCTGGGTGAGGCTAGATGCAAATAGCCTGGCGTTGATGTCTAAACTGTGCTGGCAGTACCAGGCTCTGGCCTGGGTAGCAATGCGCTGACATTGTGGGTGTGACCAGGCAGATAGATGGGGGCCTGCGATCGCATATTGCTGTCCCTCAAATATCCCATCTGGCTCGGACGGGTTATAGGCGGTGCAGATCGGCATCAGCCCGTGGGCGCAGAACGCGGCAAAGACCGATGATTTACCGAGATCCCCTGGAAATCGGGAATAGTCCATCACCCCTGCCACCGCATCTAAGAGAATTGCCCGGACGGTGTCCGCAGGTTGAAATCCCATCTCGGTTAGCAGAATCGGCTTGAAGATGTCGGGGTCCAGGCTTTGGGGGGTGCCAATGTCGCAGATTTCTTTAACCCCTAGGGCATGACAGGTTTTTAACAAGCTTTCAAGATTGTTTTGATAGACGCGCCTGCGATCGGACCCGCCAAAAATGACAGCGCGATTTTGACGGCTATTGAGGGGCAATATCTCACTGGGCTGAGGTTCGCCAATTGTTGAGAAATCTGGGATACAGGCGATCGGAGTCTTGGTCCACTGGGCGAGCTGAGTTTTGAAGTGGTGGCTGTCAGTCACGACTGTGCTGGCAATTTGACAGAGTTGGCGAGACACCCGACTTTGAATCGGGTTGAGAATTCTAATCTGTTTCCATTTCAAGGTAGGTAGCTCGTGGAACATCACCACCAGGGGGATAGACAGCTGTTTGACCAGCGTCTTTAGAGCATCTACTAACCAAAACGGGGCATCGAGCTTGCCCTGTAAGTAGGGATAGTTGCTGTAGTGCACAATGATGCCGATGATATCGTTAGGCAGCTGTGCCAGCAGGGCGGGCACCGCGTGTTTAAAGACCCGGTAGATGTGAAAGCCATCTACCTCAGATTGCGTTTTGGTGCCGGGGCGAAAGGCGACGAACTCAGTCTCAAGGTTGTGTGTCTGAGAAAGCTGTTTGGCGAGCAGTCTAGCATAGTCTCCAACCCCGTCACTGTAGGGCGGCAGGCGTGGCACAATTTGCAAGATTTTAGAAGACTGAGCGGTCATGATAAATAGGAGTTACTGGATAAATAAGAGGTACTGGCAATTAAAGGGTGAATTGAAGCCTTGAGAGATGCGCTTTGACCTGATCAGCCAGCAGTGGCCCCGAATGCTGATTAAACAAATTGCCAAATAACCCTGGAATATTGATGATCTTTACCCCATTTTTGGTCACGGTTTGCCACCCCAAGGCCGGGCCAAAGTGCCAGTCCAAGATTTGAACGTTGGCGCGAAAGAGACTGAGTTGTCCTGAGTAGGGCTCAGGACAGTAGTTATCTGCTGCCCTGATATTGGCCTGATGGGCGCGGACATAGCGTTCTTCGTAGGGGAGATGACGGGTCGGAGAGAGACCCGTGGCAGGGCCAGTTGGCGTGGGTCGTTCAACAACCTGAGCAGGCTTTGGTCGTTTCATCCGCTGCCACACCTGACTGGGCAACTTTACAATCTGTTGCCAGTCTCGGTGATAGTAGTAGCTTTTTCGTAGCCAAAAGTAGCTTAGCTGCAATTTATCCTGAAGCTGCCTCAGGGGAGCATTTGGCAAGGCATTGGGGCAGTAGGCGTCGATCATGACCAGGCTGGCAATTGCTTCTCCCTGGGCTTGGAGCTGGTTTGCGATCGCAAACGCCACCGCCCCCCCAAAGCAATGCCCCCCGATAATGTAGGGTCCGTTTGGCTGCACCATTCGTATTTCTTCGACACACTTGGCGGCCAAGGTTTCAACCGTAGCGTAGGTTACCGCCCTGCCGTCCAAATCGGGACGCTGTAGGGCATAAAAGGGTTGATCTGCCCCCAGCAAACGGGAGAATCTGGCCCAGGTCAGGGCATCGGCTGACCCCCCGTGAAAGAAGAACGGTCTCCGAGTTCCCCTGGTCTGAATGGGCACCAGACTGGACCAGGGTAGTTGTTCTTGACCAGACTGTGGTTGCCCCGTCTGTGACTGCCTCAGCAAGACCGCAAACTGACGCACGTTCGGCGCTCGAAATAGCGTAGCCAAGGGCAGCATGCAGCCGAGCTGCTGTTGCATTTGATTGAATAACTGTACGGCCAACAGCGAGTTGCCGCCCAGGTCAAAAAAGCTGGCCTCGGTGCCGAGCGGGCTTACCCCCAGGACAGCTTCCCAAATTTGGGTGAGTTTGAGCTCTAGGGGAGTACGCGGAGGTGAGAACTGCTTGTCTAGGGGCGGGCTGAGAGTTGGAGTCGAGGTAGAGGGCGATGGGATAGATTCGACCGTCTTAGTCAGCGGTAAAATTTGATCAATCGTCCGCTCTGGTGAGGTAGTCACTTTGCTCAGCAGGGACTGAAACGCTTGAAGCAGGGCTTGTAGATGGTTGCGATCGCGCCCCACAGCAAACAACGTGAGCTGATCGCCTGGTTTAACAATGAGCGTCAGCCCATAGTTACTAACAATGCCCGATTGCAGGTGATCAATCTGTAGGCTGTGGTCTGCCTGACCAGCGCGCGTGGGATAATTTTCAATCACCAGCAAACTTTCAAACAAACGGCCTGGGCACTCGCTCCAGGTTTGGATCTGATCCGGTGAGGCATAAGCATAGCGGTTGGCAACGCTCTGATGAGACTGTAATCTCTGCAACCAGTCGAGTACCGTGTCATCAGCTGAAATCTTGACCCGCACTGGCAAAACATTGATCAGCAGCCCGACAATCGCTTCAACCCCGGCTAAATCTGCCTGACGCCCTGAGACTGTCATCCCAAAGACAACATCGGCCTGACCGCTATAGCGATAGAGCAGCAGTGCCCAGATGCCCTGGAGGAAGGTACTGAGGGTAAGCCGGTGGGAGCGGAGGAAGTTCTGGAGTGTGGCGGTGATTTCGGTGGAGAGCGTGAGGGGGTGAGGGGGTGAGGGGGTGAAGCATATGCGCTTGCTCCCCTGCTCCCCCGCTCCCTTGCTCCCCAACCCAACCGGCAATGGTGTCGGAGCAACAAACCCTTTCAGTTCTTCTCGCCAAAAGGCTGCTGCCGCTGCTTGATCCTGTTGCTTGAGCCAGCGGATATAGGTTTGATAGGTCGGGACTGAGGTTGGCGGGAGTGGTTGTCCTTGGCTCAGGGTCTCATAAGCATTGAGGACTTCGTTGACGACCTGAAAGCCAGACCAGCCGTCTAGCATGAGGTGGTGACAGGTCCAAATCAGTTCGTATTCGGTTTCGCCCAATCGGATCAGGGTCAGTCGGGTGATCGGAGCCTGGGTGAGGTCAAAGCCGAGGTGGCGATCGGTTGCTAAGAAATCTGTCAGGGCCTGCTGGGGAGTTTTATGGTTTCGCCAATCGAGCTGTTCCCACGGTGTGGAAACTTTTTGAAAGACCACTTGTGTGGGCTGTTTTACGGTCTCCCAATGGACTGCGGTGCGCAGGGCTGGATGGCGATTGATGGTAAGCTCCCAGGCTTGTTGTAGCAGCGTTGGATCAAGCTCACCGTGCAGTGTCCCTCGCATGTGCAACAGCCCGGTCTGGGTCGAAGTTTGTAGGCTGTGCCATAAAAATGCCTGCTGTAGTGGGACCAGGGGGTAGATGGCTTCAATATTTTTCGGGTCCCTATTTTTCGGGTCCTGAGCAAATCCCTGGGTGAGCTGAGTGATGAGGTTGTCTAGCTCAAATTGACTGAAGTCAGCATCGGGAAAATCAGACGGGGTAAACCCGCCCTGTTGAGAGACGATCCCATTGGCCCCGGTGCAGTGGGTGATAATGGCTTTGAGCGCACTGAGGTAGGTATTTGCGAGCCTGGCAATGGTGTCAGTGTGATAGCGCTGGGTGTCGTAGGTCCAGTTGAGCTGGAGCTGTCCTTCGGAGACCCAGGCATTGATTTCTAGCAGATAGTTGCGCTCGTTACCGGGATCTCTGAGGGTGCCCACATTGATGTTTTCAACGGTGCGGATGTCTGTTGTCGTGTCTTGAGGGGTGAGTCGGCCACTCTCTCGTTGCCCTAAATAGTTAAACAGGACTTCAGATGACAGGGTCAGTCGTTGTTGGGTGGCTTGATCGCCTAGATAGCGCAGCATGCCATAGCCGATGCCTCGATCTGGAATCTGACGAAGCTGTTCTTTAACGGCCTTGAGTGATTTACCAATGTTGGTGCGGTCAGCTAGCTGTAGCCTCACCGGGTAGGTTGCGGTAAACCAGCCTACCGTGCGTGATAAATCGACCTCGGGGACAATTTGTTCGCGACCGTGACCTTCTACTTCGATCCGGATGCTGCTGTGCTTGGGCATGCCATTCTTTTCATTGACCCACTCTAACAACGTCTGGGCCAGAGCGGTCAGCAACACGTCATTGATCTGTGTGTTGTAAACGGCAGGAACAACCTGTAGCAGGGCATAGGTGTCTGGGGCAGCGAGGGCAACGGTCAGCGTATGCGCAGTGGCCTCAGTCGAGGGCGAGGCGTCTGGAATATCTTGCGGCAGGGTGATCGCAGGTTGTTCTACTTGATCAAACCAAAAGGCGGACTCAGACTGTCGGATTTGAGTTTGGGTAGTCAGTATCTCGGCCCATTCCTTAAAGGACGTTGTTTTAGTTGGTAGTTGGGCAGTGCTTTGACTCAACAGTAAGAGTAAGTCACTGCAGAGAATTTGCCAGGAGACGGCATCGACAACCAGATGATGTAGGCTGAGTAGCAGCCAACCGGGGCGTTTTTTGCCCAGAGTGAAGTGAACGGCTCGCATTGGTTTACCGTCTGCCAAGTTTAGACTGGCATGCAGATCGCTGCCATGTTTGGCGAGGGCCTGGATTTGTTCGGCCTGATTTAAATGGGAGAGATCGATTTGAGCGACCTGTGGAGGCATATCGACCTCTGCATTGACCTGATGCCAGCCGGTTGAGTCTTGGCTGAAGCGAAGTCTGAGGGCATCATGGTGGGTGTGGAGAGTTGAGATCGCACCCTCAACGACCTCGAAACTCATCCCAAGGGGCAACTCAACCAGCAGCGCCTGATGCCAGTGGTGTGGGGCAACCATGCCCTGCTCAAAGAACCAGTGTTGAATGGGGGTGAGCGGCACTGGGCCGGTGACGGCTGTTTGGGTGGCGACTACTTCAGGGGTGAGATTCACCACGCTGGCTAATTCGGCAATGGTAGGTTGCTCAAACAGCTGATTAGGGGCCAGCCGCAGCCCAGCCTCCCGAGCCTGAGAGACGATTTGAATGCTGAGGATCGAGTCTCCTCCCAGTTCAAAGAAGTTGTCATGGATGCCAATGGTAGGGATGCCAAGAACATCTCGCCAAATTTTGGCCAGCGTCTCTTCGGTGGGCGTGCGGGGCGCGGCAGATTGAGCGGAGGTCGCTGATGGCGAGACGGGCAGCGGGGTAGGCAGTGCCTTGGTGTCAATCTTGCCGTTGGCAGTGCGCGGCAGAGCCTCTAGCGGGACAATCACTGCCGGCACCATGTAGGCGGGAAGTTTGGCTTTAAGCACGTCTCGCAAGGCTGTGGGCTCCGGTTTGTCAGGGGTAGAGCGGGGGACCACATAGGCAACCAAACGCTGAGAGGGAGACTGATTTGAGGGGCGCGCGCTCCCCGCCCCGAGTTGGCAAAGCTGCTGTGCCAAGGTCTCTCGCTGGCTAGCGGAGAGGGCGGCTACTCTCTGGTGGAAGTAGGCTGGGTTCATTATGCAACACCCTCCTGCACGGGTCTTAGCTGTCGATAAAGTCGATAGATCATGGCTGATAGCGGCTCTGGCATGAGCGTGTAGTAGTTGATAAACCGCTGATTGGTTTGAGTAGCTTGCCGCCGGGTCGGAATTTCAAGCTGGTCGAGCTGTCCAGTCTCATCAATGCCGATGTAGTCCATGGCCCTTGCCATTTGTGGGATAAAGGCGTCCACCAGATCTTCATAGATGATGTTGTGGTGCGCTAGGTGATGGTCTGCGAAGAAATCTTGCCAGGATTGATGGTGCGATTTAAGGGCTTGATGCCACTCATAAATTCTCCACGGTTGGAACTTTAAGGGCTTTTCCTGAGCGGGTTTTGTGCTTTTACCGGAGGAAGGCTTAAGTTTTTCCCATCGGCCTGTTTGGGTTGCGATCGCAGCCGACACAGCCTGGGCAATCACATCTCGCCTTTGCAAATAGATAAACCTCAGGTCAGGAAAAAGGCTATTCAAAATGTCTAAATCTGACTGAGGCTCAAAGCGAGGCGATTGTCTCGCCAGGCGCAAGCAATCAAACAGCTGCCACCAGTGCATTTTGATACCAAAAACCCTGTGCTCGGCCAGACTATCCTCAAAAATGGTTTGGCAATATCTCAAAAACGCATCTGGATTGTGGTCTAGTTTGAGTCGTTGGATGGTATGACGATGAAAATGCTCTTGGGGTTGGCCTCCCCCCTCTAGCTGCTCCAGAGTTTTGCATAGGAGCGTACTGCCGGAGCGAACCGTCGAACAAACCATATAATTCTTAGGTTTAGAAGTTTGAGGTTTAGAGATTTCAAGTTTAGAGGTTTGAGGTTGAGAATTTTGGGGTTTCATTGGACACCCCCTTTGACGTCCACAAGGGTTTTCCCGAGTACCTTCGAGGGATTTTCCAAGGCGCTTTTTACCTGCCCCTGCTGTTGACTGAGTAAGGCTTCTACTACCTGAACCGCTTGATTTTCATGGGTATAGCGCTGAAAGCGCTCCCGCATGTGGTTAATTCGCGTTTGATAAGACCGGTCGGTAAGTAAGGTTTGCATATAGTTGCGAATTTGGGCCGCGCTATCCTGCGCGCGATCGCCTGCGATCCCCAGTCCGTGGTAAACCACCCTGGTCTGGTTGCCATTTTGATCATCATGGCCGCGAGAATAAATCAACATCGGCACCCCTGCATAAATGCACTCTCGAACGGCGCTACTGCCTGCATCGACGACAGCACAGTCTGCCTGCTTGAGGATCTGAAATTGGGGAGCCCAGCTAAAGGCATAGACATTCGACGGGAGCGGGCCTAACTGCTCGGGGGTGAGTTGACCGCCCAGACCCAAAACCAAATCCCATTCAGGACACTCTGCAACCGCCTCTATAATCTTCTTTAGCCGTCGCTGATCCCCTTTTACAAAGGTGCTACAGCTGCAATAGATCAGCGCCCGGTCGCTCGCACCATTAGAACGGCGATTTTCAAAGAGTTGTTCTAAAATCTTGTAGGTGCTTTGATCAACCTGGGGTTCCTGGCGCTCGGCCCACACCATCGGGCCGACATAGTGCATCAAGGGGTGAGGATCATGGGGAAAATCGATCTCCAATGCATTCAAACAGAGGATAGGGAGTGACCCATGGGGATAAGGGACTAACCATTGGGTAAAACCAAACCGGGCTCGGAAGGGATGTCCAATCTGTCGTGCGTAACAGCGCAGCACCGAGATCCGATCCAGCCCTACCCGCTGAGCGCGATCGCGCTGAAACTCTTTCCATTTTTGCCAGCTGTAGCGCAGCCAGGTCCATTGAATGCCCATCCACTGACCGCGCCAGCCCTCACCTGGGACGATATGGGTATGAATGGGGGGTAAGTTAGGCCGTCGCCAAACAGACAGAAACGTGCAAAGTAAGGCTACAGGAAACTGGGCCGTGACAGCTGCCATAATGTGTGGGTGCATCTCGTTGTGAATCAGCAACAAGTCAGGGGTCAGCTCCTGCATCGTTTGTACAAAGTTTTGCACCCCCAGAGCCTCGATGGCATGCTGCTGCCGCGATCGCAACGTCCGCAGCTTTTCCCACCAGCCCATCGGAGGCTCCTCCAACTGAATCACATAGGGATCAAGCTGAACATAGGCAATGCCCTGGACCGTGACCCGTTCCTTTAGATCAGCAGGGCTGGCGTAGGTAATACGATGACCGGCTCGCTCCAGCTGCTTGACTAGAGCCAAACTGGCATTAAACATACTGGTCAAACCACTGGTGATGCAGACAATGTGAGCCATGTTAGCAACCCTCCTCGATTGCACTCAGGAGTGCCTCTGATTGCTCAGGCGGCAGGTTTGACAACGCCGCAACTAAACTCTCCACGCTTTCTGATACTGACTGCGGCTGCGCTTGGGTCACGACCACTGCTTCTTGAACAGTTTCGTGCGATCGCAAGACATCTTCAATCTCACCCAACTCAATCCGATAGCCGCGAATTTTGACTTGGCGATCGCTGCGACCGAGCCATTCTAGGGTGCCGTCGGCGCGGTAGCGGGCGAGATCGTTTGTTTTGTAGAAGGTAGAGGGTAGAGGGTGGAGGGTAGAGAGTGAGGAAGATGAGGAGGGTAGGGAAGATGAGGAAGGTGAGAAAGATACTGTTCCTTCCTTATCTCCCTCATCTCCCCTATCTCCCCCATCTTCTAACGCCACAAACACTGCTGCGGTTCTCTCTGGCTGATTAAGATACCCCTGCGAAACCCCCTCACCGCCGATATAGATCTCACCAATCGCACCGATAGGAACGGGTTGGCATGTCTCATCGAGCAGATGGATTTGGGTATTGGGAATAGGAGCACCGATAGGGATAGGACCCGGGGCTAGGTCGGCTGGGATGCGATAGGCGGTACACCAGACGGTGGCTTCAGTGGGGCCATATTCGTTGTAGAGGGTAGTTTGGGGCAACTTGGCGTGGTGCTGCTGGGCCAGGGTGCGGGGGCAGGCTTCTCCGGCGACGATGACGGTGCGTAGGGTGGTGAGCTGTTGGGGATCGGTGGATTCTAGCAGCAGGTTGTAGAGGGTAGGAACGCAGAGGGTATGGGTAATCTTTTCGCGGGCGATCAGGTGGGCGAGCTGTTGCAGGTCTTGTTCGATGCGCTCGGGGGCGAGGACCAGGGTGCCGCCCTGGCAGAGGGTCCAAAAGAGTCCGGCAATAGAACTGTCGAAGGCGACGGAGGAGAGCAGCAGAAAGCGTCCGACGGGGTCGGGGTAGACGTGGAAGCGGGCGGTGGTGGAGTGGACGAGGTTGCGGTGGCTGACCATGACGCCCTTGGGTTGGCCGGTGGAGCCGGAGGTGTAGATGATGTAGGCGAGGTTTTGGGGAGTGGGATGTGGGGAAAGGGGGAAGGGGGAAGGGGGAAGGGGGAGTGGCGTTGCATGCAACGCCTGTGCAAGATTAGGAGAGAGGGTAGAGGGTAGGGTGCGTTCAATATCGCCGTTATTTGTGATGCCTGGGGACATTTTTGAACGCACCGTTTGCCCTGTTTGGCGAAGAGGGACTTCGACGTAAAGAAGGGGGACGTTAGTGTCAGGGAGGTTAACGGATGGTTGGGTAAGTAACAGTTTGGGGTTGGTGTCTTGCAAACAATATTCCAGGCGGGCTTGGGGATAGGTGGGGTCGAGGGGGACGTAGGCGGTACCGGCTTTGAGGGTAGCGAGAATAGCGACAATCATTTCCAGGGAGCGATTGAGGCAGAGGGCGATGCGGTCGCCAGGGGTAACATTGTGCGATCGCAACGTCTCGGTCAGGTGATTTGCTCGCTGGTTTAGCTCAGCATAGGTGAGCTGTTGGTCTTGGAAGATGACTGCTGGGGCGTCGGGTGTTTTTTCGACTTGTGTTTCAATCAGCTGGTGAATGCAAAGATCGCGAGGGTAGTCGCTCTGTTGCCAGATGGAGAGCTGTTGCAGGTCGGCGGGGGTGAGGCGAGGCAAGTCGGCGAGGATAGCCTGGGTTTGTTCTACAAAAACAGTGAGGAGATATTCGAGGTGGTTTAGGAGGCGGGCGATCGCAGCGTCTTCAAATCGATCGACGTCGTACAGTAGGCGCAGATCGAGCCCTTTATGGGGGAAGACCAGCAGCGCCAGCGGGTAGTTACTCTGCTCTAAATAACGCTGATCGCTCACCTCAAAGCTAAGGTCGGGGGCGGGAGCAGCGGTGAGATTTTCAAACGCTACGATGCTCTCAAACAGGGGCGTGCCAGCGGGCAGGTCGCTCCAGCGTTGAATGTCAGCGAGGGGGGTGGCTTCGTACTGCCGAAGCTCCAAAAGCTTCTGCTGTCGCGCTTGTAGCCAGGAGATGAGAGATTGCTTGGGCTCGACGCTGACTCGCACGGGCAGTGTATTAATAAACAGGCCCACCATGGTTTCAACGCCGCTCAGCCCAGCGGGACGACCGGAGACCACTGAGCCGTAGGTCACCTCCTGGCTGCCGCTGTAGTGACTCAGCAGCAGTGCCCAAGCTCCTTGAATTAGGGTATTCAGCGTCAGTCGATGTTGTCGTGCCAGGGCGGTGAGTGCGGTCGTGAGGGGCGGGGCGAGCTGTTTGGATTGCTGACGGTAAGGCTGGTTAGATGCCCCCACCCCCGAACGGGCAGCGGGCAGCGGGGTGGGTTCTGAAAATCCCTGGAGCTGCGATCGCCAGAAGGGCTCTGCTGGGGTGACGTCCTGGTTTTGTTGCCAGGCGATGTAGTCTCGAAATGGACGCACTTCGGCTAGCTGGGGTAAGTCATCTTGGCAGAGGGCTGCGTAGGTGGTGAGTACGTCTTGCCAAATCAGGAGAAGCGACCAGCCGTCAAATAGCAGGTGATGGTTACTCCAGATCAGCTGATGGGTGTTGTTGCCCAGGCAAATCAGCGTCAGGCGCAGGATGGGCGCTTGGGCTAAGTCGAAGCTTTGGTTGCGATCGCGCTGCAAAAAGTGGTCCAGTTGATTCGTCTGCTCAGTTGTCCCTAGCTCCCGCCAGTCCAACTGCTGCCAGGGCAGCTTAACCTTCTCTCTGACAACCTGGAGGGGCTCGTCCAGACCTTCCCACAAAATGGCAGTCCGCAAAACCGGATGTTGGTCCAAAATCTGCTGCCACGCCTGTTGCAAAATCTTGGGCTGGACGCTGCCGTTTAACTTACAGGTGAACTGATTTACATAAGTGCCAGTCCGGCCACTGGCCAGCGTGTGAAACAACATCCCCAACTGGACCGGCGTCAGTGGATAGAAATCCGCAACATTTTTCATCGGTTCTCTGCGCCTCCCTGATTGAGTCGGGCCTTGTCGGCCTGATCGAGCAATGTCGAAAGCTTATCCAGCTGCCCGTGGCTGAGCTTTTTCAAAGGCAACGCTGCTTTCGGTGGGCCAGGCTCAGGTGACGCATTGGTGTCACCAATGACCTTAGGATTTGCAATTGCCGCCAGCTCAGCCAGCGTCGAATGCTGAAAAATCTGATTGGGCGATATCACCCACCCCGCCTCAGACATTCGCGCCGCAATTTGGATCGCCCTAATCGAGTCGCCCCCTAAATCAAAGAAATTGTCATGAATGCCGACATGATCAGCTCTCAGCACCTGCTGCCAAATCTCAGCCAGTGTCTCTTCAACAGGCGTCCGAGGCGCAACAAAAGTCGTCTGAGCCTGTAGTGTTTCCATCTGCGGGTTAGGCAATGCCTCAAAATCGACCTTGCCATGAGCCGTCAGCGGCATCTCATCAAGCGGCACAAAATAGGTCGGCACCCAATTCCCCGGTAACCGCTGAGCGAGAAACCCTCGCAAATCTGCGATCGCAGCGTTCTTCCCCATCGCCCCCATCTTCCCCATCTCCGCGTCCCCGCGTCCCGGAGTCCCGTTTGGCTGAGCGCTCACGTCGAATCCCGCGTCTTTCTCTCCTATGTTCTCTCTCGCCTTTACCAAGTTGCTTACGAAATAAGCAACCAGCTGCCCAGACTCCACCACCTTCACCACACCATCCCTCACCTCTGGATGTGCTGCCAAAGTTGCCTCAATCTCCCCCATCTCAACCCGATGCCCTCGAATTTTAACCTGGCGATCGCACCGTCCCAAATAGGTCAGCTCCCCGTTCTCTTCCCAGCGTCCCAGGTCACTCGTGCGATAGAGCCGTTCGCCGACCCGCTGGATAAATCTTTCTGCGGTTAGCTCAGGCTGATTCAGATAGCCTCGGGCCAGCCCCGGCCCGCCGAGAAAAATCTCACCCACATCGCCCCAGGGCACTTGGTTGAGGTGCGCATCGAGCAGATAAATAATAGCCCCCGCTGCTGGTTTACCAATGGACACAGAGGCTGAGGAATCGCTCGAGGCGTCGGGCAGTTCAAATCGATGAATCATGCAGCCAACCGTCGCTTCAGTAGGACCATACTCGTTGTAAATCTCAATGGGGCCGGCGTTGATAATCTCACTGGCGAGAGACGTCTTCAAATCTTCTCCCCCCAAGATCAGCGTCTTGACCCGAGACCCGAGGGACATTCCCTGCAACAGTGCCAGGTGGGAGGGCGTCAGTTTGATCACATCCACTAGATTGTCTTGGCAGATGCGCTGCAAGGAGAGATCAATGGCGGCTTCATCTTCGGGATAAATGACCACCTGACCACCGGAGAGCAGCGGCACATAAATTGAGGTGACGGTCAGGTCAAAGGTGAGCGGTGTAAATAGTGGAAAGGCGAGTTTTTGATCCCTAACATACTGCTGCTGAGCCCACTGCACATAGTTCGCGAGGCTCCGATGCTCAACTTCAACGCCCTTAGGCTGACCTGTAGACCCGGAGGTGTAGAGAATATAGGCGAGCTGCTCAAGGGTGGGGGAATGGGAAAGGTTGTCGTCGGGCTGAGCGCTGAGGTCGAGCCTATCCATCCAGATCATCTCGGGTTGGCCTTTTAGAAGGTCAACCCGAGATGATATTTCACCAGCAGGCATGTCCACTGTAGGGGCGATTACGCGATCTACCTGCACATGCTCTAACCGATCCATCAACCCAGACTGGGTGAACACCCATTGAACCTGGGTATCTTTCAAAATGTGTGAAATTCGCTCAGTCGGATGGCTTGGATCAAGGGGGACATAGGCCCCGCCTGTCTTGAGCACTCCCCAGATCGCGATCAACATCACTGGTGATCGACGCAGGCAAATACCCACAGGCGTTTCTGGGGTCACACCGAGTTGTTGCAGATAGTGTGCCAGTTGATTTGCCTGCGCATTGAGCTGTTGATAGGTGAGCGTTTCGTTGCCACAGATGAGCGCGATCGCATCCGGCGTTTGCTCAACCTGGGCCTCAAACCGCTGTACGACTGTCCCCGTGACTTGAATCTGTTGACATCTGCCTAGCTCGCTCAAACGGTTGTGTTCTGGCTCACTGAGCAGGTTAACCCCAGTAATCGCCTGGATGCGATCCGCCAGGACCGCATCCAGCAGTGCCAAAAAATGACCCGGTGCGCGATCCTGTAAACCCGGCTCAAATACATCGCAGTTAAAATCGAAATGAAGCTGCAAGCTGCCCCGGTTATCAAAATCATGGACCAACAGCTGCAAGTGATGGTGGGGATTACTTGCCTCCGCGTGGATCCACTCTGCCCTGACCGGGATTCCTGCAAAGTCCGACACGCTGGCATGAATGAAATTGAGCACCACATTCACATCGCGATCCGCAACAAACTCACTCGCCCCTGGCTGAGCGTGGCGCAGCAGCCCACCGCTGGCGTGACTCACCTTCGTCAGCAGCGACGCAAAGGTTTCACCCGACTCAATCTCAGCCTGCAAAGGGAACAATTCGATAAAGACCCCGATAGTTTCCTTTAACAGCTTGGTAGGCCGACCGTGGGCGGGGGTGGAGAAGGCGACCTGGGCATTGCCGCTAATGCGATGTAAATAGGCTAACAAAATCCCTGCTATCAGGTTAAACAGTGAAAGTGGCGACGTCAGGGCAGCGGCTTCTGAGTCGATGGCGAGGCGCTTCAGGGCAGCGGTTCTCTCTGCTCCCAACTCACATGAAACCCGACGACTGCGGGGAGTCGTCACCCCAGTTCGGTGATACAGGGCGACCGGTGCGGCCTGCTGTTGTTGCCAATAGTCAATCACCCGAGTACTTGGCGACGGCAGACTAGTTTCTGTATAGGCGGGTAGGGTGGGAGCCTGGGCTAATGTTCCTTCAATCGAGCGTTGATAGAAATCACTCAAAACTTCATAGACCCGCTTTAGAGAAACCCCATCTGTGGTTAGGTGATGTTGATTTAAATACCAAACAAAACAGTCATCATCAAGCTGAATCAGCGCTGTATCAAACAATTGCTCTGAGAGATCAAACAGGATCTGACAACGTGCCTCGGCCCAGACTCGCACAGCATTCTGAGGATCGGTTTTAGCCCTGAGATCGAGTACCGGCACTGTGTAGTCAAGCTGAGGCAACACCCGCTGCTGGGGCACCCCTCCCACTTCATCAATCACCAGCCGTAACGCATCACAGCGCTGCACCAGCGCCTGAAACGCGGCTTGAAAGTGAACCGGATCAATCTTTCCCGACAGCGTAAATAAAAATGCCATATTGTACAGCGGTGACTCAGGGGCCAACTTTTGCCCAAGCCACAGCTGTCGCTGCGCTGTGGTCAGATTAGACTCAGCCAGCCAATCAGCAGCATCTTGAGTAGAGCGGGGTTCGGGAGGTGGGGGGGCGGCTACTGTCATCTAACTCACAGGCTCCTACTAGCAAGGTACGCATCGATTGCTTTGATGGTGCGAAAGTGGGTGATTGTGATATCTGACTGCGGCACCGTACAATCAAAGGTCTCTTCGATAAAGGCAATCAGCTGCATTACCCCCATTGAGTCGATAATCTCCTCGCCCAGCAGATCATCGTCGGCCTCGATCTGTTGGCGACCGTTGAGAAGGGTTTCGCTGATGTAGTGTTTGAGGGTGTCTTGGGTGTCCATTTGGGGAAAGAGTGGAGGAGCAAGGGGGAGCAGGGGAAGATGAGGGAGATGGGGGAGATTAGGAAGGAGTAGGACTATGTGTTAACTGGCAGGAAGTCGGGACTGTGAGGCATTTTTCATGCTTGCCTCCCCTGCTTCCCCTGCTCCCCCTGCCTTCGTCAACGCCTGTTCCTTAATCGCTCGCCGATCGATTTTGCCTGTCCCGGTGCGGGGAAAGGTGGCTGCGATCTCAATCCGACTCGGCACAGCATAGGCAGGCAATCGTTCAGCCAGATAGCGTTTCAGGTCAGTTTCGGTCAGGGGGGCGTCGGATTTTAGAATCACGGCGGCTTTGATTTGTTGACTGCCTGCTTCGTGGGGGGCGGCGTAGGTGGCGGCTTCTTCGACCTGGGGGTGGGCGACCAGGGTGGCTTCTACCTCGTCAAGCTCGACGCGGTAGCCTCGGGTTTTGATTTGTCGGTCTTTACGACCGATAAACTGGTAGTTGCCGTCGGGGAGCTGATAGACCAGGTCTCCGGTGCGGTAGAAGCGAGCGGTTTGATTAGCGATTTGGCACTCGTAAAAGACTTTCTCATTCAGATCGGAGCGCTGCCAGTAGCCAGACATCATCGTGGGGGTTCTCACTAAAAGCTCACCCACGTCTCCGGGGGGCACGGGCTGATCTTGGTCATTGACAACCCTTTCTTCGGAGTTAGCCCAGATCTGACCGATGGGGGCGACGGTTTCAGGGATGGGCTCACCAGTAGCTAGCGGGGGGATGTGGTAGTAGCTGCATTGGTTAGTTTCGGCAGGGCCATAGATATTGCTAAAGCGAGCCTGGGGCAGGCGCTGCATCAGGGCATACAGATGCTTAGCCGGAAAGGTTTCGCCCGCGAACAACACCCAACGCAGGGTACTCAGGTCGCGCTCTGCTAACACGCCGCGCAGCAAGAGCTGAATCAGGGCGAACGGCACCGAGTACCAAACTGTCAGGGCTTCGTCTTGAATCAATTGAGACAGGCTGGCGGGCACCTTTGTATAGGCTTCGGGGATAATCACCGTGGTGGCACTGACCAATGGCCCGGCAAAAAAGCCGAGGGTGGAAATGTCAAAGTGCAGGGGTGAATGGTTGCCCAAGCGATCGTCGCGATGCAGCCCGTAGGTGTGGGCGGCTAGCTTAGCGTAGCTGAGGCCGCTGCGATGGGTATGCATCATCCCCTTGGGGGTACCCGTCGAGCCAGAGGTATACATGATGTAGGCCAGGTCTTGCTCGACCAGTCGCACCGTCGGGGGCGCATCGCTCTCGGGGATATCTGCCCAGTCAGAGTACGTTATGGCGTGGGCGTTGGGCCGCTCCACAGGAAAATCATCCGGTAGTCCAATGACACAGCTGACGTCTGGGGTCTCTGGGAGTAGCTCCGCGACTCGCGCCCGCTTTGATTTTTGGGTGATCAGATGGCGAATGCCGCAGTGGTTAATGGCATAGACGGTACGTTTGAGCGGGGCGCTGGGGTCCAGGGGCACATAGGCGGCTCCGGCTTTCCAGATGCCGTAGAGTGCGATCGCACTCTCTAAACTTTTGCTCAGGTAAATGCCCACCCGGTCACCCCGCTGCACCCCCTGCATGACCAGCCAATGGGCCAACCCGTTGGCGCGACAGGCCAGCTCAGCGTAGGTGAGCCCTTTACCCTCGCAGCGAAAGGCTTCGCGCTCGGGAAGTTGCTCGGCAGAGCGATCAAGGATTTGGGATAAGAGATAAATCATTGCGTTGTCATCTCTCCTAAAGTCCAAGTGTGCGCGCAATAATGTTGCGCTGAATATCCGATGTCCCCGCATAGATTATCCCGCCGATTGCATCGCGCAGGTCGCGTTCGACGCCGTGCTCGGTGAGATAGCCATTGCCGCCGTGAATCCGCACGGCATCGAGCCCTGAGTCTACAAAAGATTCGCTCAGATAAAGCTTGAGCAGCGCCGCCTCCAGCATGGCGGACTGTCCCTGATCTTTAAGCCAGGCCACTTTGTAAAGCAGCAGTCGGGCAGTCTCCAATCGCAGTTTCATATCCGCAATCCGATTGGAGACCGATTGAAACTTGCCAATCGGCTGACCGTACTGTTCTCGCGATTTGGCATAGTCAATCGTCTTGTCTAACTGTCGTTCCATCGCGCCCAGCTGACTGGCCAGGGTAAAACAGCGGTCATATTCCAACGAACTGTGGGAGATGCTAAAGCCTGCCCCCTCTGGCCCCAATCGGTTTGTCTCGGGCACAAAACAATCTTGCAAAAAGATCTCTCCAAAGGGGACCGTGCGTAGCCCCAGCTTGCTCTGGCTAGGTCCCGTTGAGAAACCCGGTGAGGACCGCTCCACTAAAAAGGCTGATAGTCCCCATTTGCCTAAACTCGGGTCGAGGGTGGCGAAGACCAGGGCCAGATCGCAGATCGGGGCGCAGGTGATAAACTTTTTGCGCCCAGTCAACCGGTAGCCCCCCTCGCAAGGGTTTGCTTGAGTCTTGAGACTATACACATCTGAGCCCGCCTCCGGCTCAGACAAGGCATGCACCCCCACCCACTCGCCCCGACACAGCTGGGGCAGATAGCGCTGCTTTTGATCGTCTGAGCCAAACTGCAAAATCAACATCTGTACGGTCCAGATTTGGGTATTGAGCGCTAGGGCCAGACCGCTATCTTCGCAGCCATAGCCCAACCCCTCTAGCGCCAAAACCGTAGTCATCAGATCCCGCTCAGGTGAACCGCTATACACCTCGGGCATGCACATCCCTTGGATGCCAAAGTCAGCACACTTGCGCCAGCTCTCCCAGGCAAACTTGCCATGATAGTCGCGCTCAATGATATCGTCATTTAACGTTTCCTGCGCGAACCGAATCACTCGATCCTTAAAAGCACGTTGTTCGTCTGACCAGGAAAAATCCATGACAAGCTCCAGGTGAGGATTTTTGGGTAAGGCATTACACCCCGCACAAGCATTAAAGCAGCCCCTGCAGTACTGGCAACACTTGAATGTTGACATCAAAGGCTCGCTCAACAAACCAATAAAGCGACATCGCCCCAAGCGCCAACCCTCCAGTTTTCAAAACAAATCGCGAATAAAACAGCGATTTGCGGAGCAGATAAAATAGCGGGAAAACGACGGCAATGATAGCCAGTTGGCCAATCTCAACCCCCAGGTTAAAGCCAAACAGTGACAACAGCGCGTATTGGCTGGTCACCCCCAAATCAGAGAGCACTTCGGCAAAGCCAAACCCGTGGAACAACCCAAAAGCAAAAATCACAAACCAAACTCGGCCCCTGAAAATCGGGTAGAAAATCTCGATGGCCGCCAACCCAATCGAGGCTGCGATCACAGACTCTACAAAGCGAGCCGGGATCTGCACAATCTGTAGGGTGGCAAGCCCCAGGGTAATGCTATGGGCAATCGTGAAGACTGTGGCAATCTTGATAATGTAAATAAACGCGGTCGAAAATTTGCCCACCGGCTGCCAGCCTCCTTTGCCTCGTCGCACCACCGATGGCAGCAAAAGTGCAACTAAAAAGAGAACATGGTCAATGCCTTCAACAATGTGGATAATGCCCAGCTTTACTACGCTGGTAAAGCCCTGTAAAAAACTGCCATCGGTGAGATCTAGCGTATGGGTTCGGTCAGGTGCGGTATAGACCAGCAGCTTTTCTGACTCGTTTGCGAAGGTCCCGGTTTTCCAGTTCTCTTCGATCAGCAGCATGTTGGTATACTGAGCCTTGTCTGCCAGGATGGGGTCATAGTTAACCTGCAAGGCCTCTGGCAGCGTCTGAAACCCTTCTACAGCATAGCTCAGCTTGATAAATTGACCCGCTCCGCCAGTGTTTAACAGCTCATAGGTCTGAAATGTAAGCTCACAGGTCTGAGGCGCACAGCCAATGTCTAAATTTTGGGCGACATAGTCTTTGATTGTTTCAAGGTGGGGATCGACTTCTTCAGGGCGCATTTTCTTGCGGTCTGGGGGAAAACCGAGATTTAACACCTCGTTGAGATCTTTGACCGGAATCTCGGCGCGGGTGGTGATGGTGTTTTCACCAATTTGAAAATAAAGATAGCTTTGACCTGAAGAATGCGCGATCGCACCGGTCGCACTCATGACACAAAGCAGACAGCTCAAGACTGCCAGTAAACCTTTGGCAGTAGTCGAACGCAGTAGCTTGCCAAACATAATATTTAGGGGTTTAGAAGGGGCTAAACAGGCAGGTCGGACAGGGCTTATAAATGATGAGAAATTGCTGAGTTTTAAATCACATCAAAAAATAAAGGCTGATTAAAATCGGTGTCCCCATCTGCTGAGCTTTGCATCTTTGACTGAGACAGGCAATTTCAGCAGTATTTTGAATTTTTGCACAGATTTGAAAAATATTAGAAAAAGATTAGAAACACTTAGCATAAATCCCACTGATGACGGCAGGCTAAGGTTAAACTGACGAATTTATATAGCTATACGAAAAGATCTAAGATTTGGATTTAAAGACTATATGAAGGCTATTTAAAGGCCACTTAAAGGTGCAGCGCTCAAAGCACGCCACGCCCCCCTTGCAGTTGGCTTCTGATAATGGGTAACCCGACTTTAGGAACTCAACCTGTTAAGTAAAACTAGTCTTTAATCGGGAAGAAGTCGAGAAGAGAACATCAACACACCTTGGCCCGTAGCTAAAAAGTAAGCTTTGGCTTGGAGAATAACTTCAGTTTTAGAACAACTTTGAAGGGATAGGAGGAAACTCTGATGCTACAGCCAGGTTCTCACTTTTTTAAGGAAAGACACAAAGCAGGAAGGTTACGGCGTATCTAAGCACATGCCGTTGGACTGGATGACGGTTTTGTACCACCTGGCAGACGCTTTAAGCAGGCGCTGTTGGGTAGCGTAGTCAATGTAAATCAGGCCAAATCGGTACTTATAGCCATAGGCCCACTCAAAGTTATCCATAATGGACCAGTGAAAGTAGCCTTTAGCCTCAACGCCCTCTGCGATCGCCCGCCCGTATTCTCTTAGGTAACCTGTCAAAAAATCAATCCGTTGAGGGTCATGCACCTGACCATCATGGTGGACCCAATCGGTATTTGCCAGACCGTTCTCGGTAATCACAATAGGTTGTTGATAGCGCTCATACAAAAACCGAGGTCCCCAGTAGAGGGCAGCCGGGGTGATAGGCCAGTCCATTACCGTCAAGGGTGGCCCGTCAACAATGGGAATCTCCACAGCCCCGTCGGCTGAGGGGACAGATTGCCCCTGATAGATATTCACCCCATAAAAATCAAGGGGTTGGTGAATGGTGGCCATATCGCCCTCTTGGATCGGGGGTAAATTCTCTTCAAATAGGGTCAAACCATCTTGGGGATATTCACCCAAGAACAGTGGATCGGCAAACCAGGTATTGTTCCAACAGCTTTTCTCAGTGATGGAGAACATTGCCTGACGGGCCGCGACGATATCCTCTGGGCTCTCACTGGCCGGGATTTTGACAAAACCCACCGGGGCTGTCCCGATAGTGGGCTGGCTTTTAGCCCGAGCGCGAATCACCTGCACCGCCTTGCCATGGGCCAGTAAGGCATGGTGGGCCGCCAACAACACCTCACTAAAGCCCAACTTTAGCCCAGGGGCATGCTCTCCGGTTTGATGGCCAAGCCCGAGAAAGCACTGCGGTTCGTTCTGCGGTATCCAGTGAGAAACCCGATCCGAGAGGGTATCGACTATTAGCCCCACATAGTCAGCAAACCAGTCAGCGCTGTCCCGATTGAGCCAGCCACCCCGACAGTAAAGCGTATAGGGGTAGTCCCAATGAAACAAGGTCACCCAGGGTTGAATGCCCGCTGCTAGCAAACCATCTACCAGTTGGTCATAAAAAGCCAGTCCCTCAGCGTTTACCTTCCCCGTGCCGTTGGGCAGCACCCGAGGCCAGGAAGTTGAAAATCGATAGGCCTGGAGACCGATTTGTGACATCAGCTGGATATCTTCTGCAAATCGATGGTAGTGATCGCAGGCGACTGCGCCGGTATTGCCCCCCAAAACTTTGCCCGGTTCACGACACATCATGTCCCACACCGAGAGCCCCCGGTGATCGATGCCACCCTCAATCTGGAAGCTGGCTGCTGCTGCACCCCAGACAAACTCCTTAGGAAATACCATACTGTGCTCCTTAGCTTTACGAAAGCCGATCGGTCTCCATTTATTTACTCACTATCCTGTCTCGGCCCTGGGATTTAGCCAGATACATCGCTTCATCCACCCGCTGTAACAGAGAGTCTACAGAATCTGTTGAGAAAAATCGTGTCACCCCAAAGGAAGCCGTGACTTTTCCGACCGGATTGATCGGCTGATCTGAGATCACCTGCCTCAGATCTTCGGCAATGGCATGGAGTACCTTATCTCCAGCCCCCTGAATGACAATCAGAAACTCTTCGCCACCCCAGCGGGCAAACAGATCATCTTTTCGTAAAACGGCTCTGCACCGTTGGGCAACTTGAGAGAGTACCGTATCCCCAGCGCTATGGCCATATTGATCATTGATACCCTTAAAGTGATCAATATCAAACAAGATAGCCCCAATGGTTGTGTCATTTTCAACCATCAAGCCTGGGAAAAATTTCTCTAACCCTCGCCGATTATAAAGCTGAGTGAGTGGATCACGCTCAGAGAGTCGTTGCATTTGCGATCGCTCACTTTGCAGGGAAGTCATCGTCCGCTCAAGCCCCGTATGGAGCGAGATCAGTACGGAGATAATTGCCATCGCCGGACCCAGTACCAAGGTCATTTCCAAACCCCGGGGGGTTAACAGTTCATCAGGATGTAAGACCAGGTAGGTTAAGATGGGTAGCCCCGTTAAGCACCAAGTCCCAATGGCCGCGATCAGCACCTGTCTCGGTCGAGCAAAAATGAACATTGTCGCGGTGAGCGCCAGTGGAAAGAAGCTAACCGGGGGGAGTGTCTCAACCAGCCCGACATTTGCGTAGAAAGCAGCTCGCAACGTAAAGTACCAAGCCACCAGGACAAGGTGACTTACTGCTGAGGTAAAGGCTACCCAGAGAACAGGGACTAAGTGGCCCGGATTTCGGTGGAGATATAGTAGCAGGACAAAGCTAACCCCACCGTTTAACAACGGCATCACTAAATTGATTGGATGGGTGTTAGGCTCTAACCAATGCAGCAGTATAGCCAGGCCAGAGCCCAACACTATCAGGCTCAACAGCATGATAGCGGCCCTTTGTTGAAACCGATCGTGAGGGGTTTGGAAAGGAGACATCAATCGTTAGAAGAGAGCGCTCGGGGTTTAAGGTTCGGGAGGCTAAGGTAAAGCTCCAGTCTAACGGATGTTTGAACCCTAAATCTTGGAAAATACGGGATTAGAAAATACGGGATAAGATGACATGGGAATTGGAAAAATCCCTGTCGCAAACTTCTGGAAAGGCACGCCTGTGAACGATTATTCAAAA
>JBCDDJ010000025.1:0-30997 GCA_039180385.1 Cyanobacteria bacterium P01_G01_bin.38
CTCACGGCTCCATTTTGACCACGTCCGTCCGGTAGTGGAGTGCATGCAATCCCAATGGCAGCCGGGGGATCAACTCTATCTATTTCCAGAAGCCCAGCGGCAGTTTGACTATTATGGCCCCAAATCTGGCTTCTCCTCGGCAGACTATACCATTTTGCCCGTGCCCCATAGCCTTGCCCGACGTTTACCCGACGGGGTGCAATCTCAGTACCAGCAAGTCTTGCCCTCGCTACTGTCAGGTCAACCCCGAGTCTGGTTGCTGCTAGCCTATCGCCGCCCCAAGGCCGAAGCCGCCACCCTAGAAACGATGGATCAAATGGCCCCGCTGCTCGAGCGCTGTCGTCAACCCGGAGCCGTCGCCAGTCTGTATGATTTCAGTGCACCTTAAATCGTGCCACCATACCACCACCCTGCTTTCCGCAATAATATTGAACTCTGACAGGCGACTAGAATAGATATGTGCAATTCATGGCTAATATAAAATCCTGGTTGACTACCCTAAACCCTGCTGCAGATCGGGCACGAGGTATCGCCCCTATACGAACTGTTGAATTGGGCTCGGGGAGGCTGTACGCGGATTTGCTATAAAACATCTAATTTGGAAACCTAGCGTGACTCAAAACGGCCCCAACGGACTTCAAATCAATTTTTCTGGCATTGGCTGCTGGCTGACTCTAATCGGGCTGGCCTGGTTAATCGGGGCAGTTGGGTTGGGCTGGGTGGTCAAGTCAGCGCTGGTTTTGTTTGGTTTGATTGCGATCGCGCCCGTGATCGCCTTTATCGGCTTTCGATTTTGGCTAAAGCAAAGACTGGTGCAGGGCAACTGTCCGGTTTGTAGTCAGCCGCTGGCGGGGCTCACCACGATGCAAACCGCCTGTCCTAACTGTGGCACTGCTCTCAAGGCTACCCGTGAGGGCTTTCAGCGCGCTACGCCTGAGGGCACCATCGAGGTGCAGGCGGTGGAGGTCGAAACTCAAGCGGCTGACGTGAATGTTACCGAAGTGCAAACGTTAGATGTGGAAGTTAGGCAGCTGCCGGATGGGGATGTTTCGTGATGAGAGAGCAGGGGAAGTAAGGGGACAGAGGGAGCAAAGGGAGCAGAGGGGGCAAATACGTGATTCCTAACTCCTAACTTCTATCTCCTTCCAAAACCGTTTCTCAAGCTTATCGAGACGATCGCTGGCCGGAAAGGATTTGCGATACCAGGTGAGTCGCAGGTCTTGGATTTCGGCTTCGGACAGCTGCCAGGGGCGATGGGATTGGCGGATGCGATCGCACACGCTCTGCAAACACAGCGCCGTGCTCACTGAGATATTAAAACTTTCGCTAAAACCGTACATGGGAATGCGTAATTGCAGATCTGCCTGCTCCAGGGCCTGGGTCGAGAGACCGTCTTGCTCTCCCCCAAACATCAGGGCAATGGGCTGGTCGAGGGGTAACTCTGGCAGATATAGGGCATCGGTATGGGGCGTGGTCGCGACCAGACGATAGCCCCTGGCTTTGAGCTGCCGCAGACAGGTCTCAGTGTTTTGTTGTTGTTTAGCATACTTGTGCAGACTCAGCCATTTATTACATCCCCGAGTGACATCGAGATTGATCTTAAAACTGGCCTGGTTCTCAATAATGTGAACATCTTGTACCCCGAAGCTATCGCAGTTACGCAGCACCGCACTGGCATTTTGGGAGACATAAACGTCTTCGAGCACTACGGTGACATATCGAGTCCGCTGAGCCAGAACGGATTCGATTTTGGCTTGTCGGTTATCGGTTAGAAAAGTTTGCAGATATTCGGTGAGTTCTGCTCGCTCTAAAACATTCATTAGAGAAATATATCAATTTTCAGGTCCCTACCGGTGCCACTCGGTCACTCCACCCGGCTTGTCAATCAGCGTGATCCCCAGCGCACTGAGTTCGTCGCGAATCTGGTCAGCGCTGGCAAAGTCTTTTGCCAGCTTAGCGGCCTGGCGCTGTTTAATTTTGGCGTCAATGTTAGTGTCACTCAGATCCGATTCACCAGGGGGCTTTGGTTCGGCAGAGGCTTCTAAACCCAACACCTGAGCTAAGCACACCAGTGTTTGCCACTGCTGACGCAGCGTCTTGGCATCGGTCTCCGCCTGTCCCTGGTGCACGATCAGATTGCCCTGACGGCGCAGTTCTTTTGCCAGGTCAAAGAGCACTGCGACCGCCCCCGGGCTGTTAAAGTCATCGTCCATGGAGGTTTGAAATTGCTGGACCGGTTCGCTATCGGCGTCGATACGCATGGCCGTGGGGTCACCAAAGTTAGTATCATCCACATCGGCCCAGCCAAGCTGTTTGCCATAGTGATGGCCGAACAGAAGCCCTTCTTTGAGGGTTTGCCAGCTGTTGATGGCAGATGCGATCGCATCCGCCGTAAAATCAATCGGCTTACGATACTGGGCTTGCAGCACAAACACACGTAAGGCCATGGGATGGGGCCCTTTTGGGGCATCCAAAAGTTGACGAATGGTGGTGAAATTGCCGAGGGATTTCGACATCTTCTCCCCATCGACATTCACCATGCCGTTGTGCATCCAATAGCGAGAGAGAGGATGCCCCGTCGCTGCCTCAGACTGAGCAATTTCGTTTTCATGGTGAGGAAACTGCAAGTCGGCCCCACCCACGTGGATATCAATGGTGTCGCCCAACCCTTCGCGAATCATGGCGGAGCATTCGATGTGCCAACCCGGTCGCCCTGGTCCCCACGGCGATTCCCAGGCCGGTTCTTCTGGCTTTGCCCCTTTCCACAATGCAAAGTCAAACGGATCTTGCTTTTTGGTCTCCCCTTCCGAAACCCGACCGCTGGCCCCGGCCTGCATATCGTCTAGCTTGCGGCCCGACAGCTTGCCATAGCCCTCAAACTTGCGCACGGTGTAATAAACATCACCATCCGCCGCATAGGCAAAGCCCTTTTGTTCCAAATCGTGGATCAGCCGCTGAATGCCATCAATGGTGTGGGTGGCATAGGTATAGTCGTCGGCCTCTGAAATATTCAGCCGCGCCATGTCCTCAAAGTACGCCTGGATATACTTCTTCGACACCGCCTCCATCGAAGTCCCCTCTTGTCGGGCCCGATTGAGAATTTTGTCATCAATATCGGTGAAATTTTGCACATAGCGCACGTCGTAGCCGCGCCACCGCAAATAACGCTGAATCGTATCCCACACAATATAGGAGCGGGCATGGCCTAGATGGCAGTAGTCATACACCGTCACCCCACAGCAGTACATCTTGACCCGGTTGTCTTCCAAGGGCTCAAACGGCTCTTTTTGGCGGGACAGCGTATTGTAAATGACTAAACTCATCGGGGCTGCAACTGCATTCGGGTAACGGCAGTCTTAATGGTAAGGCCCTTTGGACTTTTCAAGAAAGTACAAAGATATACTGGTTATAGAAGCACAAGGGTTTCACCAATGGCGTTGGCTTCCTCTCAACCTGTGACGACTCTTAATGGCTTACACGACTTTTGGTCAATTAGGTAATAATTGATAGGGGCAAGCTGAAGTACCGTGTCAACTCGCCTTGAAATTCAAAATCTCAACTTGCGACCTATGACTGCAATGACGCCGACCCAGCCCAAAACGATGGATGATTCCAAACATGGTTTGCCTGTCACCATTATCACGGGCTTTTTAGGCAGTGGTAAGACCACACTGCTTAATCATATTCTGACCAACCAAGATGGGCTCAAGACAGCGGTGCTGGTCAACGAATTTGGAGAAATCGGCATTGATAATGACCTGCTGATCACAACAGATGACGACACCATGGTGGAGCTGAGCAACGGCTGCATCTGCTGCACCATCAATAACGACCTGCTAGAGGCGGTTTACAAGGTTCTAGAGCGACAAGACAAAATTGACTACCTGGTGGTTGAGACGACGGGGCTAGCCGATCCGCTGCCGGTGGCGCTAACCTTCCTGGGCACAGAGCTTCGGGATCTGACTCGACTAGATTCCATCGTGACGGTGGTGGATGCTGAGAACTACAGCTTAGATTTGTTTAACTCCCAGGCGGCCTATAACCAGATTGCCTACGGCGATATCCTTTTGCTTAACAAGGCCGATTTGGTCGATGAAGCCGATCTAGATCTGCTGGAGGTCAAAGTCCGAGAGGTTAAAGAAGGGGCACGAATTTTACGCACTACTCAGTCCCAGGTGCCGCTGCCGCTGATTTTGAGTGTGGGTCTATTCGAATCAGACAAATACTTTGATACCCAGGAAGGTCACGAGGACCATTCCGACTGCGATCACGACCACGGCCATGGTGAACATGACCACGGGCATGATCATGACCACGACCACGACCACAGCCACAGCGAACACAGCCACAGCGAACACAGCCATAGCGAACACGACCACGATGATCACGCTAACTGCGATCACGACCACGGTCACTGTGAGCATGACCATGAACACGATCATGGCCACTCCCACTTAGACATCGATGGCTTTACGTCAGTTTCTATCGAGAGAGATCAGCCCTTAGCCATTCGTAAGTTTCAGTATTTTCTCGACAACCAGCTACCCTCCAATATCTTCCGAGCCAAGGGTATTTTGTGGTTTGATGAAAGCCCCAATCGCCATATCTTTCATCTCAGTGGCAAACGGTTTTCCCTTGAAGACGAGGACTGGAAAAATCGACCCAAGAAGACCCAACTGGTGCTGATTGGCCAAAATTTGGATGAGGTGGCCCTGCGCGATCAAATTGAGAAATGCTTTTGTGTGCCGTCAGTCAGCCGAGGCCGGGGGTTTGGCGCTTAGGGCAGTAGAAAGTGTAGCTCAAGAAATCCATAGCTAGCTATGCGGGTGATAATCCAGCGGGTGACCGCGTCTGAGGTCGCCGTCGAAGGCAACGTCATCGGCAAGATTGGTCGTGGCCTTAATTTACTGGTGGGCATCGCTGAAACAGACACCGTCGCTGATGTGGACTGGATGGTGAGTAAATGTTTGTCTCTGCGTTTATTTCCCGACGGTCCCGATGGGCGTTTTGACCTTTCGGTACAAGATATTCAGGGTGAATTATTGGTGATTAGCCAGTTTACGCTCTATGGTGACTGCCGTAAGGGGCGACGCCCGTCCTTTGCTCGTTCAGCAGCCCCTGCCGCAGCTGAACACCTCTATGCGCAATTCGTTGAAAAGCTCAAGGAAAGCGGTTTGACTGTCGAAACTGGACAGTTTGGGGCCATGATGCAGGTGATGATTGAAAATGATGGGCCGGTAACAATTTTGCTCGATCGTGAGGCTAATGATTAACGCATGGGTAACATTAGTGCATACAGAGTTCACAAAAATTTTCTTGTATCTTTAATAAAAGTATAAGTACATAAGCGTAGTTTATAGAAAGGTCGCTTAACTATATCTGAAATGTGGACTCAGGCTGCTAAAGTTAAGAAAGTATTAAGCGATGAGCTGTGCAGCATTTTAAGGAGGCGGGCTAAGTTGTCTTTACCTTTAAGCTTGATAGAGTTTCTGAAGAGTCAACGTCAAAATTCGCCAGGGATGCTGTGTTCTTTCCCCTCTTCTCCTGTTGTATTTTGTGATTTTGATGGCCCTATCGTAGATGTGTCGGAGCGCTACTATCGAACCTACCAACTGGGTTTGTCGACACTACAGGCCACCTATCAGACTCAATATAATCGAGAGCTGTCAATCTGCCCTCTATCTAAGCAGCAGTTTTGGTGGATGAAGCAAAATCGGGTGGCGGATAGAGACATTGCCGCTCGGTCAGGCCTCCCCGACGATGCGATTGATACTTTTTTAAAGCAGGTGGCTCGACTGGTTAACCACCCTCACTTGCTGCGTTGGGATCGTCTCCAACCTAAGGCTGACGAAGCCATTATGCAGATTAAGCGTAGCGGTGCCCGGTTTGTCATGGTCACGTTGCGCCACCCTAGACAGGTGCAGGCTTTTTTGCAGGCTCACGATCTGAGTCAGCATGTTGATCAAATCTTTGGGGCTGCTGATAATCAAGCGGCGCACTTTAATCGAGTAGAGCAGAAAGTAGATTTATTGGAGCGTGCGATCGCATCCCAGCAAGATCAAGGCTTCTCAACCGAGCATACCTGGATGATTGGCGATACAGAAGCCGATATTATCGCCGGTCAAACCGCTGAGATTCGCACCTTGGCGCTCACCTGCGGCGTCCGCAGCCAGTCCTACCTCGAGAAACTTAACCCAACCGAGATGCATCCTAGCCTGATGGCAGCCATCCAGCGGGTCTTAATTGATGACATGTTACAAGCCGCCTGATGCCCACTTCTTTGTCTGAGCCTTAGTCTATTTCCCGAGGGGGACTGTACTGTTCCCACCAGCGTTTGAGGGGATAGTAAAGTGCGGGAGCCCAAAGACTGCTCAAAATAGCCGAGCTGAGCGCTGTTTTTTGCTGATAAAGCCAAATTTCACCCAGAGAGGCATAGGGCGAATTAGGTAGCAAGAGGTGGTGGGCGCTAATTTGTAAGGCCATCACTGTTTCAGCCACTACGGCCATGCCAAAGACAATCAACGCCACTGAAATAATGTCTTCTTGAATGTATCGCTGCTTTTGGAGCCGAGCCGTTAAAATCCCTACGGCCATCAAGCTCAGGGCGTGGGTGGGGTAGTGTGCCGTCAATCCATCTTGTAACAGGCCGAGCACCAGCCCTGCCACTGCTCCATCTAGAACTGTGCGATTGACGCTCCAAGCCACTACCCAAATTAATAACCAACTGGGCGTGATCCCCAATAGCTCAGCGCCGGGGAAACGGGCGGGTAAAATCAGCAAACACAAAAAAACAGACCCAATCGTGACCAACCAGTTAAGAAAGGCCCGTTGAGATTCAGGGCGTTTCGATTTTCGACGGGATAGCGTCATGGTTTGAGGGGGTGTTATCTAAAAGGCCTGTCTGAGAGCCGTTTTATAAGCGCTGTTAGTTCTCTAAGAGTCATCATCATTTTCATTGACGATGCGCGCTGGGGGTGCATCCACATCTAGCAAGGGCTCAAAGGGATGAATTGTCACCCACTCTAATCGGCTCAAAGGCGAAGAAAGCTGAACGAATGCTTCGGGGGCAGGGCCTTTTTCCAAGTTAATCGACTCAATTCGGCCCAGGGGAATATCTTTGGGAAATAGGCGGCTGTAGGACGAGGTGACAATCACATCCCCTGGTTTCACATCGGGGACCTTATCAAAAAACGCCATCACAATGCGCCCGTCTGCCTGACCTCGCAGCACCCCCATTGAGCGGCTACGGCTGACCTTAACCCCAATCTGACTGGTCGAGTCGGTGAGCAGTAGCACCCGACTTGTATTGGGCGAGACACTCACAACCCGACCAACTAACCCCCCTGGCCCTGTCACGACATAGCCTGCTTGGATATTATCTTCGCTGCCTCTATTGAGGGTGATCTGCTGCCACCAATGATCAGCGCTGCGGCCAATCACAGCCGCCAAGGTGCTCGGCTGGGTTGTGTCCTTGCTGTAATCAATCAGCTCCCGGAGCTTTTGATTTTGATTCTCAAGCTCGACCACCCGCTGCTGCAGCTCGAGTACGTAGGCATTTTCAAGCCGCTCGGCTCGGGTTAGCCCTGGCTGGAGTGGTTTCGTCATCCATTGATAGGCCTCGTAGATCACAACCCCATCGGTTTGACGCATTGCCCATGCGCACCCAACCGCCAAAGCAATCAGTCCAACTTTTGTTGAATATCTATCCCACCAGCGTCTAAGTGTGAACATTCAATCTACTAGATCACGGGCTACAGATCACGGGAACGACCGCTGAAGACACGCTCCATTTGACTAAAGTTTTCTAGCACCCGTCCGGTGCCGAGAACAACACAGCTGAGTGGGTCAGCCGCCACATGAACCACAATGCCGGTTTCATGGCTGATCAGGGTGTCTAGTCCCTTCAGAAGTGCGCCGCCCCCTGCCAACATGATGCCCCGATCGATAATGTCAGCTGCCAGTTCAGGGGGAGTTCTTTCTAACGTGCGTTTAACCGCTTCGATGATCACTGACAGCGGCTCTGCCATACTTTCACGGATTTCGGCACTCTTCACCGTGACAGTTCTGGGAAGGCCTGATAGCAGGTGTAACCCACGAACATCAAGGATCGTCTCACTATCGTCTGGATTAGGGTAGGCAGAGCCAATCTTGATTTTGATTTCTTCTGCGGTGCGCTCCCCAATTACGAGGTTATGAACCTTCTTCATGTACTGAGAAATAGACTCAGTCAGCTCATCCCCGGCCACTCGCACTGACTCACTCAGCACGGTGCCTTGCAAACTTAGGACCGCGACTTCGGTGGTGCCCCCGCCAATATCAATAATCATGTTACCCGTGGGCTCAGCAACGGGTAGCCCAGCCCCGATGGCAGCGGCAACCGGCTCATCAATCAGATACACCATCCGAGCCCCCGCTTGCAGGGCTGCATCCATTACCGCGCGGCGCTCTACGCCGGTCACACCGCTCGGAATACCGATGACAATCCTAGGGGATACCAGGGCACGACCCTCATGGACCCGACGAATGAAGTGCTTTAGCATCAGCTCAGCGGTGTCAAAATCTGCGATAACGCCATCCCGTAAGGGGCGCAGTGCCGTAATGTTGCCAGGGGTACGGCCCAACATTCGTTTGGCCTCTTCTCCCACGGCTAGAGGTTTGCCGTCCTTGTCACGGGCAACAACAGAGGGCTCTTGTAAGACGACTCCCTTACCAGAGACGTAGACCAGAGTATTAGCAGTCCCCAGGTCAATTCCCATGTCGCGGGAGAAGGAGAAGCGATCTAATAAACTCACTGCTTACAATGCCCCCAAAAATTGAGTAGTAAAAATCAAAAATGTCTGACAGGTTGAGTTGGATTTTATTACGTTTCGTATCAAACAGTCTAGTCAAACGACATAAGCTTAGTGCTCATAGCGCTATCTGCCAATGATACATGTCTCTATCTGTTTGCCCTAAGGCTAAATTAAGCTAGCCCAGACCCCGTCCGATGTGCATGTTCGAAAATGTTTATATTATTTTCGCGACTATCGCTTCAAATCGGGATTGTCTGCATGACTTTCTTGAACAAGAGTCGCTAAACTTAACTGCAGTTATTGAGTGACGCTTTTTCGCAATGAGTCTAAATATTGTGACCCTGGTGGGGCGGGCCGGTCGAGATCCAGAAGTGCGTTATTTTGAATCTGGCAACGTACTTTGCAAATTTACAATCGCGGTCAATCGCCGCAGTCGCAACTCTGACCAACCGGACTGGTTTAACTTAGAGGTTTGGGGACGCACTGCCGAAATCGCTGCCAACTATGTGCGTAAGGGAAGTTTGGTCGGGGTTACCGGGGCTCTCAAAATTGACAGCTGGCAAGATCGGTCTTCGGGTGCAATGCGTAGCAGCCCAGTGGTAAGGGTCGAACGTCTGGATTTATTGGGCTCCCGTCGCGATAGCGAAGCCTCAATGCCTAACTATAACGATGACGAATTTTGATAAACGATGACGAATTTTGATAATGACGAATTTAAAGGAATTCTAATGTGACGAGAAATTTCAGGAACTCTATTGGAGGCTGGACTCTTAGAATACTTAGGTGCTAGGTTTGGGTCTCCCCCGACCCAGGAGCGTGCTCACAGATTAAAGAACGATGGCTAGTTAAAGAACGATGGCTAGCCAGATATTCTGTCAAGATGCCTTTTCCGCAATGGCTTGTAGCTCAGGAACGGCTTCGAGCCCACCGGACTCGAGGCTGACGTTAAAACGAGACCAGGTGGGATAAGGCACCAAATTAATACATCCTTGCTGGGTGAACTCCAGGGCATCGACGGTTGCAACGCCGTTGACGAATAAATGGTCTTTGAGGAGTTGATGGGCTTCTTCGACGGACTTCAGCAGATAGTTGGCGATATAAAGATAGGGGTACATCTGCTTCGACTTTCTCGGTGCCATCTCCCAAAACGTAAGCCGAACATTGCCAAGTTGAGGGCTAATACGGTAGTGGATAGCGTGCTTTTTGCTTGAAACAAACATATTTTAAGATGCGGGATATAGCCAAAATCAAAGAATTGCTCAAACGAATTGTTTAATTGAGCGACATCACAGCAGGGAAGCGTTTAATAGAATCACAGGCTCAGAACAGCCTATTCGTTGTTGCAAATTACAAGACACAGCGAAAATCTTAGATAATGCTATGTAACTATTGCTTGATTTTCAATGTGGGTAAGCAAAATGGGGCGGTATAAAAGTCGATGCTTTAAAAATCGAGGTTGTTCCCCATCAGTCTAAAGGTTTATGGAACGGTGACGGCGTTTAACCGGATACAATCTCGCTCACGCGGCTTAGCTACGACATTAAAAGTCTTGCCTTGCAAGGGTCAGCGGAGCTGGTCGGGCCCTAGCTTTAGGCGCAATTTGTTGACTAAATAGTTCAATTGAACTACTCTGAGAAAGGAGCGGGTTTTCTCCGTATGGGCGTTTGTTCGCTCCCAGGGTATTTTTGAAAACTTTGCAGTGGCTATGGCTTTGATGGAAGAAACTTTATCAATTTCAGCGCCATCGATTTCAGCGACGTCTGTGATTTCAACGGCGTCAATATGGTCAACGGTGCGTTTTCGCCGTGCCAAAGACAAAAAAGGTTGGGCGCTGTTGGGGATTCCCGCTCCCCTATATCCGACCGTTGCGTTTCGGTTATTTGAGTTAAGGGGGCGGTTGATTAACCGCCATGAAGAGGGGGGATTTGTCAGTGTCCTGTTTGAGGGGCCACCTGCACTAGCGGCTCGGTTGGCCCAGGCATTCCCCGCTCCACCAGGCTGTGAGGCTTTGAAAGTAGCTGCCTCTGGCGATCGCATTTTGTCTGGCAAAGCGGCTAAGTCTCCGCGAGCCATTGCGCAGGCCCTTGATCCACAGGTGCTTGAGTCGGTTGCGGCTTAGGTGGGTAGAGAGTGGTGAGTGGTGGGTAGAGGGGATGCCAAATCCAAGACCTAAAACTTAAAACCTAACTACTGCAAATATTTGCGGGCTTTGCGTTTGAGTCTAGCGTGATGGATCCGTTTCGTGAGGGTCAGACCCAAGTAATAGCTGATTATGCTCAGTACTAAACCGACCAGAGCACTCCCTGCGAACAGGGTCACTGTGATGTCGGCTCCCAACGCCATCATATTTTTTAAGGACTGTTCATCTTTAAACAGGCTGGTTTCGATGGGCTGCCTCAGGAGCCACTGACCCACTTTAAAGTTAAACGCATAGATGGGAATGTAGGTGAATGGGTTACTAATCCAGGTGCCTGCGGCGGCGACTATTTTGTTGCCGCGAATCACCGCCGCGATCGCAACCCCCATAATCGTCTGCAACCCAAACAGCGGAAAGCTACCGGCAAACACGCCTGCGGCCAGACCGCGGGCGATTTCTCTCGGGTGGCTACGCAGCCGCAAAAAGCGAATGTAGAGATAGCGCAATCGTCGCCGCCAAGGAGCCTGGCTTTTCTTTAAGACAATCGGCCGCCGTGGGTCGGGAGACGGATTAGGCATGAATGATGATAGCGGTGGGCTATATAACTGGGATTGTGTAGTAAAAATTATGGGGTGTGGGGGCATACCCGACCCCATTGTAATCAGTCATATAAAGTCAGTCATGGGCTCACTCGTAATATTCCCAGTTTGGTCTGGATGGCGAAAATGAGAATGCAGGCAAAATAATGCAGGCAAAAACGGCGCAAATCACTCAAGGCGAAACCATTGTTGCGATCGCAACCGCCATTGTGCCTCAGCAGGGCAGCGTCGGTATTGTGCGTCTGTCTGGCGCTACGGCGATGGCGATTGCCGAGCAGCTATTCGAAGCTCCCGGACGGCAACCCTGGGAAAGCCATCGGGTGCTCTATGGCTATGTTAAAGCGCCCAAGACCCAGCAAGTGATTGATGAAGCTCTGCTGCTACTGATGGCCTCTCCCCGGTCCTACACCCGCGAAGATGTGGTGGAGTTTCACTGCCACGGCGGCATTATGGCGGTGCAGCAGGTGCTCCAGCTCTGTGTGGCCCAGGGGGCGCGGCTGGCCCAGCCGGGGGAGTTTACCCTCAGGGCTTTTCTTAACGGGCGACTCGATCTGACCCAGGCCGAGGGCATCTCCGATTTGGTGGGGGCGCAATCCCCCCAGGCCGCCCAGGCGGCGCTGGCGGGGCTCCAGGGTAAGCTGGCTGAGCCCATCCGCCAGCTGCGGTCAAGCTGCTTAGACGTGCTGGCGGAGGTCGAAGCCCGCATCGACTTTGCAGACGATTTGCCGCCTTTAGATGAAACCTGGGTGCGATCGCAGCTTGACACTGTGCTGACCCAGGTGACTCAAATCTTAGACACTGCCCACCAGGGAGAGCTGTTGCGCATCGGCCTCAAGGTCGCCATTGTGGGTCGCCCCAACGTGGGCAAATCAAGCCTGCTCAATGCCTGGAGCCGCAGTGATCGGGCCATTGTTACCCCCCTGCCTGGCACCACCCGCGATGTGGTGGAGTCGCAGCTGGTGGTGGGCGGCATTCCGATTCAGGTGTTAGATACGGCGGGCATTCGAGAAGCCACGGATCAAGTTGAGCAGATGGGGATTTTGCGATCGCAGCAAGTCGCCCAGGCCGCCGATCTGATTTTGCTCACCCTGGATGCCGCCGCGGGATGGACCGATGCAGAACAACAGCTTTATGAACTCGTAACCGCCAAGCCCTATATCTTGGTCGTCAACAAAATTGACCTGGTGGATGCCCCCGACAAAATTCTGCCTGCCCTATCGCCTAATCCTCCGGTTGTCTACACCGCCGCTGTCCAATCCGAAGGGATTGAGTCACTAGAGCAAACCATTCTAGAAACGGTTAAAGCGGGCCAGGTGAGTGCTGCCAATACGACCCTGGCCATTAACCAACGCCAGGCAGCGGCTCTAACCCAAGCCAAATCAGCGCTGGAGCAGGTATGCATCACGATTCAAAACGATCTGCCCCTCGATTTTTGGACGATTGACCTCAGGGATACCATTCGTGCTCTGGGTACCGTCACGGGCGAAGAAATGACCGAATCGATGCTAGATCAAATTTTCAGCCGATTTTGCATCGGCAAGTAGCGACTGTCTTGAATGTCAAGTTTCAAGCGCTTGCAAAGGGGCTTTGATGTTTGCTCGCATGGCATCGGGTGTGCTAGTGAGACGATTTTTCTCATCCACTACTGGCTACCGGCTGTTCGCTATCGACCCGCTGCAAAAATCTCATCAACCGTCAAATCCATCTGAGGAAAGGTCACTGAGCTCAACCGATCGCCTGCTCGAAAAAGCTGTACCTGATACTCCTCCACCACCAGGTGGTAAACCGAAATTGTTGGGACTTTCGGTGAGCCGATGTATCGAGCTGCCCCCAGGGCCAGATAATCCACAATCCAGTATTCTGGGATGCCTAATGCCTCATACTCAGCCAGCTTGTTCAAATAATCATCTTGCCAATTGCTACTGACAACTTCGACAGCTAGTAGCACAGGGGTTTCAAAAATCGCTGAACGGTCGATGATCTGGGCAGCATCAGCCTGGGTGACCACCACCACATCCGGTAAACGTGAGCTGTCCACATCGGTTCGCTGGCCCACCTCGCGATAACTTTCCCAGGGTTGGCCTGCCCGTTCAATTTCATGATCAAATCGACGCTCTAAGAACTTTGCAATCCGGATATGGGCCAGGGTGGGGGGTGTCATTTCAACCAGGGTGCCGCTAATGAGCTCATATTTTTGGGGACTTTCACCTAAACGGAGATAGTCGTCAAAAGTTAGCTTTGTCAGGGCTTGGATCATAGGATTAGACCGATGCCTGCGGATTGCGCTTGCTTATTTTGACTATAGCGAATTTGACGACGGCGAAGACCTCTGTAATGTAATCATCGTGATTTCTGGAGGGCAGAAAAGACGGCCTGGAGGATAAGTGCCTAGCCCGCGATTCACATAAAGCAGGTTATTACCGACTTTGTGTAACCCCATGGCCCACTCCCAGTGCTTGACCACCCTAAAACATCGATCACTCAGGTAGGGGATATCTTTACGCCACTCCGCCGGGATATGTTTGCGAAAGTTGTCCCATAGTTGGGGCGCAGTCCCCAGTCCAGGGAAGACCACTTGCCCCCCGTGGGTATGGCCTGAGAGCTGTAAATCTACCCGCCATTGCATCAGGGGTTCGGCACTATCTGGGTTATGGGAAAGCACCAATCTGGGCAGAGCCGGGTCCAGCTGCTCTAAGACAGGGGCTGGGTGAAATTCCTTTGACCAAAAGTCAGCCAGGCCCACCAGCGGAAATCGCTCACCTAAGGGGTAGGCAATTTGATTCCAAAGGACTGAGATACCCGCCCTTTCTAGCGCCTGGGTAATGGTTGCTTGTGCCCCCCTAACGATACGGTCATGGTTACCCAAAATGGCATAGGTGCCGTACCGGCTTGGCAATTTTTTGAGCTGTTGGGCCAGGTCAAAGATGGGGGCAGGGTCTTTGGTCACAAAATCCCCGGTCAGGGCAATCAGATCGGGTTTGAGGGTTTGGATAGTTGCGATCGCATCCGCCAGCATGTCATTGGACAGCAGCAGCCCGTCGTAGTGGAGATCCGAGAGTTGGGCAATCGTCGTGCCAGACAGAGGCCCCGGCAAGTCACGAATGGGAATGGTTAGCTTCTCAACGGTGAGGGGGCCAGTAATCGGCTGCATAGGATGGCATCACGGAAATGGGCGGTCAGCCCTATTCTGGCTTCATAGACGTGCGAGCGACCACTAAAATTTCCTGAAAGTCGGCTAATGGGGGCGTTGGTAAGTCAGGGACTTTTGCCAGATCGTCCCAGCAGCGCAGAGTCACAGCCTCTTTTGCATAAGGCTGTTGGATAAACGCCTCAGCCGCTGCTTCGGTAAAAATGCCGCCCTGAAGTTCTAGACTTTGCTTTGACGCAGGCGATAGCGATTGCCAGTAGGTTTTATCCACCGCACACAGGTAGCGCTTGGCCTCAACATGCAGACGAATAGGCTCCGTGATGGCTTGACCAAACAGCGATGTCAAAAAGCCCAGGGCGCGGTACTCATGGCGGTCATCAATGCCGCGATCGGCGGCATCTTCGCCCAGGTTATGCACCAAATGGCCAAAATCGTGGAGTAAAGCCGCTGCAATCAGGGTCGGTTGAGCCCCTGATTGTATGGCATGGGTGGCGCATTGCAACCCATGCTGCAGCTGGCTAACCGCTTCTTTGCCATACTGGGCCTCTCCTCGGGTTGAGAGCACCTGCATAATATCTTTAATACCGGATTGTTTCGTCATCGGAGTGTGCCCTCTCTAAATCAAACCCCACTGGCAAACTATCACTGGGATTCCGATTGGGCAGGTAGTCTAGGCGACACCAGTCCGGTAGGGTGGGCATTGCTCACCGATGCTGGAATTCCTTGCATCTGGGAAAGGTGGGCCGTGCCCACCCTACATCTACTAGGGCAGATTACATCTGGTATTCCGAGGCTACCAGCATCGAGCCAATGCCCAGATCGGTAAAAATTTCGAGTAGGAGAGCGTGGGGAATGCGCCCGTCAATAATATGGGCTGCATGCACGCCCTGGGCTAGAGAGCGAACGCAGCAGTTCACTTTGGGGATCATTCCACCCGCGACGATGCCGTCATCAATCAGCTGACGGGCTTCTTGAATATCAAGTTTGGGTACCAGCGTTGAAGGGTTGTGATAGTCACGCAAAATACCGGCGGTATCGGTCAGCAAAATCAGCTTTTCAGCCCCAATAGCGGCGGCCAATTCCCCAGCAACCGTATCGGCATTGATGTTATACGCCTGTCCGCTTTCATCTGCGGCAACACTAGAAATGACAGGAATATAGCCTGCATCGACCAGGGTGCTCACAATCTCGGGCTTGATTTGACTAATATCCCCGACAAAGCCAATCCCTTCGGCCCCTTGAGGGCGGGCAGTAATCAGGTTGCCGTCTTTGCCGCATAACCCTACGGCTGAGCCACCAGCTTTATTAATCAGAGCCACCAATTCTTTGTTAACGCGCCCCACCAGGACCATCTCCACGACATCCATCGTGGGGGCATCGGTCACCCGCAGACCGTTCTTAAACTGCGGCTCAATCCCCAATTTGCCCAGCCAGGTATTGATTTCGGGGCCACCGCCATGCACCACCACCGGGCGAATCCCCACACAGGCCATAAACACAATGTCGCGAATCACTTTGGCTTTGAGCGATCCGTCTTTCATGGCTGCACCGCCATACTTAACCACCACCGTCCGCCCTCGAAACTGCTGAAGGTAGGGCAACGCCTCGCTGAGTACTCGCACACGGGTGGCTTCAGCTTCTTGGATATACTCGCTTTCATTTAACAAAGAGTCGGGAGTGGTTGTCATCAGGCGTATCCTTAGGAGGTGAGAGGGTGAGGGGGTGAGGGGGTTGAAATTAGTTGAAGGTTGAAGGTTTCGTCGTGAGCTCAGCCGAACGGTTAAAGGCTTTCAAAGAGCGAAGTGTATCCACCAGCGCAGCGCACTCACCTATTCACCAGCGCAGCGCACTCACCCAACTCGCAATCTAGTGTAGAGGGTCAGTCTGCCTCAACCGCAGGTTTTTGGGGAGGTTTAACAATTTGTTTGAGGGCTGTGATGATGCGGGTTGCGATCGTATCTGGCCCCTCCTCTGCCTCACACCCGATCCGAATATCTGCCTGGGCATAGCGCCTATGGCGCTGGGCCAGCAGATCCTCCAACTTGGCCCGCAAGTCTGCAGTTTGTGCTGATGTTTGCAAAAGAGGCCGACTGACATCCCCTGTGAGCCTAGCCACCAGCTGCTCCACCGGCACATCTAGCCACACCACCGCCCCATATTGCAAATAGCTCCAGTTCATTTGCTTAATCACCATCCCCCCGCCAGTGGCCACCACCAGCCTTGGATAGGTACTCACCTGATTGAGCACCTGGGTTTCCAAATCGCGAAAGGCCGCCTCTCCCTGCTCCGCAAAAATTTGGCTGATCGGGTGCCCCGCAGTTTGCTCAATCACCGTATCCGTATCCAAAAAGCGATAGCCCAAATGCTCCGCCAGTCGCTTACCCACCGTTGATTTACCTGCACCCATCATGCCGACGAGGTAGACGCTGGTGTCTTTTAGAAAGTTGGCGGTCATAGGGGAAGGGCGAAAGGGGAAGGGGCAAGGGTATTTTTTAGGGGCGTCACGGCGTGCGCCCAATGCAGCGTATAGATCGTAGGATGGGCTAAGCCTCCAGTCAATATCGGTGTGAACCCACCCGTTTATCCTGCGAGCCCGTCTTTGCCAGTCAATATAAACACCACCCAAGCATCAATGCGCCCAGTGCGAATCAAGTCAATTCTTCGATCGATCCAAAAGTGTCAACCAAAGCCGTCGGGCTCCCCCTGCCCCACTGTAAAAAAGCAGATCAATTAAAAGCTGCAGCGCCAATCTTGAAAGCGCCTCCGGGCTAGCCTCCGGATCATCCTCCATGCGCTCTTGATACGTATTGTTGAAATTATCCAGGTAGTCCCCCAAGAGCGCTGCCCGATGCGGCGGTTCATTTCTAGCCGTAAGCTGCTCTAGCAGCGCGACTGCTTTGCGAATCTGGGCATGATGCTCCGCTGACAGCTTGCAGGTAATCAAAACTAAAGCCCGGGCTTCGTCAATATCTAGTTTTTTGCGGCCCTGTCCCTTACGCAAGGGGCTAGACTGCCTGAGTCGCCAAAGCCCTACCCGATCGGTCAGCAACTTATCGAGGTCAAGTGCTTTTGCCGCCGCCAGGATGGCATCAGAGCCAAGACCGACTAAAGCTTCTAATGACAGCAAAACCAGATCTAACTGGGCTTTAATACTGTCCAGCTGCGCCAGGGATGGATTTTCTTCAGTCAGTGGCGAATCCACAGGCGGTCAGTGGCAAATCCACAGAGGGCAAAAGAATTTTAGGTCAAAAATCTAGGGCAATTGTGGCATAGGGTTTGCCGTGGGTTCTTAGAGGGTCATGTGGGTGTACTGGTGCTGTTTAACATTATCTTCAGCGGTAACCACATGATCAGCATTGAGCAACCGTTTTTTCTCAGTGGAGTAGTTGAGTTCTTGAGTCTCAGTTCCCAAAGGCACCAGCGCTTGAGCGCTAGGGCGAGATTTGTAAGTACGAGCGGCGGCTAATGAACGCTCCACAAAGTTTTGGCTCAGGTGGGCACCAACCGCCTGTGCTGCCGCCGGTAGTTGAGGATTACCCTCTGCTGTGATCAGATCCCCCAGGGCCATCGCATGCAAGCTTTGATAAGACGTGGGCACCCCTTTTAGTAACGCCTCTAGATAGGCAGAGGGCACAGGTTCAAGAATGGTGAACTGCTGGACCTCACCTGCATCTTTTTTAAAGCAGGTCGCTAGCCCCACTACGACATAATCATCAGCAGCCAGATCTGGAGCGTCAGCGAAGAGTGTTACAGCGGTCATAGGCGAATGTTTGGTGGCACTACGCCTGCAATTTTAGCCTGGGTCACCGGTCGGACGTGTCAAACCACTACAAACTGTCACATAGGCAGTTTTACGAAATCAATCTTCTTTTACAGCAGCAGGTTGACTCACGCATACGGTCAATATTGCGACTAGACTGCCAAAAACTTACATTTCCTTAACATGCTCAAAAAACTAGGTGTATTGATGCTTGATGTCCGCATATTTTCGGAATCTTCCGTGTACGTTCGGATTTTTTTGCCACAAACTACGTTTTTTCTCGGTTGGGGCTGCTCGTCAGCCGTGCGAGGATTCCATTAACGCCTGGGCAATGCCAACCCATGAACTGACACAGCCCAGGGGCGAGACTGCCTTTTACGCATTGCAATTAAAGCATTCGCAATTAAAGCATCCGGTTGATTTAGGGGCTATCTGCCATGCCATCTTTGGAAATCGTTAATGACTCTGCTGACCCAAATGCCACCTCGGCCTTAAAACCAATCCCAGCGTCGAAGCAGTGGGGCACAGCAACTAACCAGTCAGTGCTCTCAAAGCTTTCAGAAGCCGACAAGCGGCGTTTACTACGCCGCCGTGTTCATCGCGATGCCCGTCGAGGCAACTACCAAAGCGCCATTCGTATCCTGTCTTATCTGATCCATCGCGACCCTGACCGGGCTGACTACTACAACAATCGTGGCCTGATGTATCAGTACTCTCAGCAGTGGTCTCAAGCCCTGGCAGATTTTAACCAGGCCCTATCACAGCAACCCACAGCTGATCGCATCTATAACAATCGAGCCAATTGCTACGCTGCCCAACAAGACTGGCTTAGGGCGATCGATGACTACGATCGCGCGATCGACCTCAACCCCTTTAACATGCGTGCCCGGATCAATCAGGCCATTACTTTTCGGGACATGGGGCAGTATGAAGACGCCCTCGACTGCCTCGATATTGCCATGTTTTTTGGCCCACCTAGTGCCAAGCTATATGCCGAGCGAGGTCGCACTTACCATCTCCATGATCATTGGAACTGTGCCATGGGCGACTATCAGCGAAGCTTAGATGCCTTAGATACCGACACCCAGCGACCACATGACAACCCCAAGGTGCTCAAAAAACGAATCTACTATTGGATGCAGTCGCTATTGGCGATTGATGAGTAACGCCCTTGTTGATGTCAATTAATCATGTCAATCGATAGAAATTGTTTGAGGCCCTTTAGGGGGGGCGGTTTCCGGCATAGGGGTCCCGCCGCCTGACTGTTTGTCAAGCCAGCTTTTGACCGGGTCATCCGATAAATTTAGACGCAATAAACCCGACGCAAACCCGCCTAAAAAGGCAACGGGTTGGCTCAACATCTCTTTGACAATGGGTGTCAGTTCATCCAAAAACATTAAGCAATCCTCACTTATGTGCCCTAGGTCGAGTATGGCTAGGGTTGAGCATCAAAATCGAGACCCATCGAGTCGATTATACTCTAAGCATCCTAACGCGGTTGCCCCCTTCGCAGCAGCGGCTGCTAACCTTATCTGGCGCTAACCTTTGAGGCCCCGTTTGCCATTGGGATACACCGTTGACCAATTTGTGCGGGCAACTGCCAACTGATCATCTGTGATGATGGCATCTGTTAAAACCGCTCCACAGAGGTTTGCTCCCCTTAAATTAGCCTCTTTGAGACAGGTGCGGCTCAAGTCTGCCCCCCGCAAATCACTCCCCTCTAGATTAGCGGACCCCAAGTATGCACCACTCAAATTAACGCTGCGTAGTGAGGCGTGGGTCAAATCGGCCTTGCCAAAATTTGTGTTTGAGAGATCTGCATTTTGTAAATTGACCCCCTTTAGCTTGGAACTCGCAAAGCTAGCCCCGGTTAGGATGATGCGCTGTAGATCCAGGGCATTGAGTACCTGCAATGAAAAATCTCGATGCCCTCGGCTATAGGCATTGCGCAAGGCTTCAGCAGTGACCTGACGACTTTTCTGATTGGGCTGATTGCTGCGATCTAAGTTCTCTTCTGAAGAGGATAAATTGAAGGAGCGGCGATAGCGATGGGGTGACGTCGTTGACTTGGCACTGGCGCGATCGCGACGCGCTCGGATGGCTGCCGCCATGCGCGAGGAAGGAGACGCCCCGCTAGAAGCTGATGACTCCTCAAAATCGGCATAGCCAATCGCCCCAGAATCTTGGCTGTTAGCTCCTTGGCCGTTAGGCCCGGTGAGCGGTGCAGATTGCGGCCCGCTCGGGAACGCCATGTTTTGGGCAAGGCTGTCTAGATAAGGCTCTAAATCGAGATCTCGCAAAATTGCCTCAGCCGATTGGTATCGTAACCGCACTGAGATCTCTAACATCTTGAGCAGCACCTTAGAAAAGTGCTCACTCACCTTAACTTGGGGCTGCCAAAGCATTTCGCCCGTTTGGGGGTCGTAGGATAAATCCTTGGGTGATTTAGCCGTTAATAGATAGATGCAAGTCACCCCGATGGCATAAATGTCACTGGCATAGACCGGTCGCATGGCCATCTGCTCTGGAGGGGCATACCCTGGCGTCCCGATTGCATAGGCCGTCAAGACGGTCTGATCAGACTGGCTGGCCTTGACAGAGTTGACCTTGTCTTTCACCGCGCCAAAATCAATCAGCACCAGGCGCTTATCTTGCTCACGGCGGATTAAATTGGCTGGTTTGATATCACGGTGAATCACCTGGTGACTGTGGATATACTGCATCACCGGCAAGATTTCACTCAAAAACTGTTTGACTCCAGCTTCGCTAAAGGGGCCCCCCCGTCGGACCTCTTGCTGCAGAGTTGCCCCGCTGATATATTCTTGGACGAGAAAAAATTCTTGTTGGGCTTCGAAATAATCAAGTAGCCTGGGCAACTGAGGATGGTTGCCGATTTTTCCCAGGATCTTAGCCTCACGCTGAAACAGATCTCGGGCCATCTCAATGACATTAGAGGCCTCTGCGGTGGGCCTCAGCTGTTTGATAACACAGGGAGGGCGACCGGGCAAAGACTCATCCCGAGCTAAAAAGGTTGCCCCAAACCCCCCCCGACCCAGTGCCCCAATCACCCGATAGCGGCTTCTCAGCAGCAGCTCAGAACCACACGCCTGACAGTGTTTCGCGGTCGGCGGGTTCTTAGGGTGAGAACATTCTGGGTTTGTACAGTAGGTCATGCAGCCTTGGCTACCTCTTTTACTTGCCCAAAACTGAGAACAGCATCAAACAAAATCAAATAATTCTGGAAGGTCTGCCACTTGGGACAAAGGGCGGAGTCTCTAATCAACGGGCGCAATTTAATGCCTGTAATTTAACTTGCTTAATTAATGTGCCCAATCTAAATGCGTGCTTATATAGATGCGGTGACAGGCAGATGCTCTGACAATAGCCTAATTCAATTATTCCCTGATTTTGGCATCAGACAAAAGGCTTTTGCAAAAACCTACTACTGGAGACAAAAGGCATACCTTGCTACATAGAATAACAGCGTTGTCCTTAGGGAATCTGGGAAGGCTGGCGTCCCTTGCCAAAATCTTTAAACTTTAGAAGGCCGGGGGCAAAGCGCGTTTGTGCTAACCCTGTGGGCAGGGATAATAAGTCGCTAGTTTAAGGATGGCCAAGGTTTTAACCGTTAGACAGCAGGATTTGTCAGATTGGATGGGGTGATGATTTTGGGGGTGTGGGCGGTAGAATGAGAAGGTTTGATTTGGCTCGGGTTGCCCCGGTTTTCGGTAATTAACGTTGTATGCATATCTCTATCAATTGGTTAAAGGACCTGGTTGAGGTCTCCTTATCGCCCGAGGCTTTGGCAGATGCCCTAACTATGGCAGGCTTTGAGGTCGAAGCTATTGAAGATCGTCGGCAGTGGGCAGATGGTGTTGTAGTGGGTAAAGTCCTCACCCGTGAGCCCCACCCCGATGCTGACAAACTGAGTGTTTGCACCGTCGATATTGGCGCAGCGGAGCCCAGCAGCATTGTCTGCGGGGCGGCTAATGTGAGGGCAGATGCCTATGTGCCAGTGGCGACCGTGGGCACCCATCTGCCAAAGGTAGATCTCAAGATCAAGCCTCGTAAGGTCAGGGGCGTCTCTTCAGAAGGCATGATTTGTTCGCTGGCTGAGTTGGGTCTGGCAAAAGACTCGGAGGGCATTTATCTCTTTGACCCAGCTGAAATCCCTGGGGTTAAAGTGGGGCAAGATGTTCGCCCTTTGCTGGGATTAGACGATGTGGTCCTCGATTTAACCTCCACGGCCAACCGGGCAGATGCTTTAAGCATGGTAGGCATTGCCCGAGAGGTAGCTGCCATTACCGGTGGTAAACTCCAGCTGCCCACAGTAGAGGAAGCCGGGACAGAAGAAGACTCAGCAATAGCGGCATCATCGTCTGTTGCGATTCAGCTGAGCGATCCTAAGGCTTGCCCAATTTATATCGGTACGGTTTTAGAAAATGTACAAATTGGCCCTTCTCCGACCTGGTTACGCCAGCGCCTGGAGGCCGCCGGTACCCGCTCTATTAGTAACATTGTCGATATCACCAACTATGTTTTGCTGGAGTGGGGGCAGCCACTCCACGCGTTTGATCTAGATCGGCTTAAAACCGCTGCTGGGGATGCCATTACGATTGGTGTGCGCTATGCTCAACCCGATGAAACTCTAAAGACCCTGGATGGGCAAACCCGTCAGCTAGCTTCCCCAACGTTGCTGATCACGGCGAACGACCGCCCCGTTGCCCTGGCAGGTGTTATGGGCGGAGCAGAGACCGAAGTGCATAACAGCACCCAAACCGTTTTTCTAGAAGCTGCCTATTTTGATTCCGCCGCCGTTCGCCGATCGGCCCGCAGCCAGGGACTCCGCACCGAAGCCTCAGCCCGATATGAGCGTGGGGTTAACCCGGCTGAGCTAGAGATGGCCAGCCAGCGGGCGATTCAGCTCATGCAAACGCTGACTGGGGCCACCGTATTAGACCAGTCAGCCGACCGCACTGAAACCGGGCGGATTACCCCGAGTCGCTCCATCGCTCTGAGGCTGGCGCGAATTCATCAAGTTTTGGGACCTATCCAGGCTGAGGCCGGGAAAACTGCCCACCTGGAAGTGGCGACTATCGAATCGCTGTTGGCAAAGCTCGGCTGTGTCGCTGAGGGCACTGACCAACCTGGCGTTTGGCAGGTTCAGGTGCCCCCGTACCGCTATCGCGACCTGGAGCGCGAGATCGATCTGATCGAAGAAATTGCCCGGCTCTATGGTTACAACCAATTTGCCAATACACTGCCCCAGCAGACCTCACGGGGGGTATTATCCCCCGAAGCCCTCCTGTCTCGACAGTTGCGGGCAGCGTTTCGCGGGGCGGGGCTCACTGAGGCCATGCACTACTCTTTGACCAACCCCGCAGACCATCGAGTAGTCTTGGCCAACCCACTGTTTACAGAGTATTCCGCCCTGCGTTCCGATCTGATGTCTGGTTTGATTGAGGCCTGCCAATTTAACCTGGAGCAAGGGAACGGGGCGCTAAATGCTTTTGAAATCGGTCATGTGTTTGCCGCAGAGGGGCCTGACCTCCATGAGGTGGAACGAGTCGCGGGTGTCCTCGGCGGCGATGCACGGGTGGGCCAATGGGTAAACGGTGGCCGTGAGCAGCCACTCAGCTGGTACGAGGCGAAAGGGGTGTTGGAGACCGTCTTTCAACGCTTGGGGCTGACGGTGGACTATCGAACGGACGAGGCCCCTGACCCGCGGTTGCATCCGGGCCGGACGGCCTCACTCTGGGTGAGGGGGCGGCTCCAACTGGGGACGTTTGGTCAGCTGCACCCTCAACTGCGCCAGTCGCGGGGGCTACCCGACGAGGTCTATGTCTTTGAGCTGGACTGGTCGGTGCTGACCACCTGTTTAGCCAACACAAAACCGGGTACCGCTGTCAGGTTTGTGGCCTATTCGACCTATCCGGCCTCTGATCGAGATTTGGCTTTCTTTGCGCCGGTTGAGACGACGGTGGCCGATCTCGAGAAATTGATTACCCGCACGGGCGGTCAACTGCTAGAGTCGGTGACGCTGTTTGACCAGTATCGGGGCGAAAATGTCCCTGAAGGTCAGCGCAGTTTAGCTTTTCGGCTGGTGTACCGAGCTAGCGATCGCACCCTCACTGACCAAGACATCGACCCGGTGCATCAAAAAGTTCGCCAGACACTCGAGAAAAACTATCAGGTGAGCTTAAGAAGTTAGGGGTGAAGATGGTTTTGAGTTCTGAATTCTGTGGACGCCTGAGTGGCTTCCCGCAGGGGATTTTAAGTGGGTGGCTGAACTCAAAACTCAAAATTTAGAACTTTACTAGAAACTTGCGATCGCAGTTCCTTAATTACCGGGGACCGCCGCCGTCTTTTCCTCAGGCACCCCAAAATAAGTCTTCAGCACCTGTAGCACCATCGGTGCGGCAAACGAGCCGCCGCCGCCGCCGGAGTGCTCGCCAAAGGCGACCACCAAAACTTCAGGATTATCCGTCGGGCCGTAAGCTCCAAACCAGGTGTGATTTTCGTAGGGCGGCGCTTCAGCCGTGCCGCTTTTCCCAGAAATCGGGGGTAGCTCAGGCGCATTTAAGCTTTGCCCCGTGCCGCTAGTCACCACCTGCCGCAGACCATCCTGCAGCACCTTGATCGTGCTCGGCTCTAGATTCATGGAGGTTTTCCAATCTTGGGTCTCGGCCTTATCCATCAGCAGGTGGGGGGTTACCCGATAGCCTCCGTTTGCCGGTACCGCAAACATGATCGCCACCTGCATCGGCGAAACCTGCATATAGCCCTGACCAATCGACATATTAATAGTGTCGCCCAGATACCACCCTTCGCCAATGTTTTCTTGTTTCCAAGCCTCGTCGGGGACTAACCCAGCAAATTCTTCAGGCGCAAGCTCAATGCCCGTCTTTTTGCCAAAGCCATACTTACGCATCCATTCGATGATGGGTTGCTCACCAATCTTGCGACCGACTTGATAAAAGAATGTATCGCTACTCATCGCCATGGCTCCTCGAAACCCAAGGGGGCCAAAACCGGCGCGATTCCAGTCCCAAAATTGGATCCCACCCGCGCTAATAAAAGGAAAGGTGGGCAGCACCGTATCGGGGGAATACTCGCCGGACTCCAGGGCTGCGGTGGTGGTGATGATTTTAAAGGTACTGGCAGGGGGATAAGCCTGGAGGGTCCGGTTGAGAAAAGGGTTACCGCGGCTGTTGAGCTGTGCCCACTGGGCATCGGTAATCCGAGTTGAGAAAATATTGGGGTCAAAGGTCGGGCGGCTCACCATGGCTAAAATCGCCCCGTCTCGAGGGTCGAGGGCGACAATGGCACCGATATTGTTGCCCAGGGCGGCTTCTGCACTCCGCTGGAGATCCAGGTCGAGGGTGATCTGGACGTCTTGCCCTGATTTTGAGGGTTTTTGTCCCAGGATGCTAATTACCCGACCAGTACTATCGACCTCCACCTGCTGGCCACCCCACTCCCCTCTCAGGGAGGATTCAAAGGCAGCTTCGGCTCCCATTTTGCCGATAAAGTCCCCCAGGCGATAACCGTCCTCCAGACGCAGCTGTAGTTCAGCATCGGTGATCTCGCCTGTGTAGCCGAGGACGTGAGCCGCTAGGTCACCATGGGGATAGTTGCGCACGGCTTCTGCCTCAACCCGCACACCGGGCAATTCAGGGGCATATTCGGCTAAAGCGGTCGCTTGGGCTGGACTTACCCCTCGGGCAATTGAGACAGATTGAGTTGAGTCAAACCCGGCTGTTTCTAGACGCTTGGCAATTTCTTCGGGGGGCACATCTAAAATCTGTGCCAGTCGCTTGATCACCTGGGGGCGTTGTTCTTTGGGCAAAGAAATGGGCCAAATTGAAACCGAATGGGATAGACGACTGCCCGCTAAAATACGTCCTTTGCGATCGTAAATTGTCCCCCTGGCGGGGCGACGCGGCAAAAGCAGCACTCGGTTCTCTTCGGCCAGCTCTCGGTTACGGTCTCCCTCCACCAGTTGCAAATAGAATAAGCGGCTACCAATCCCCCCTAGCATGACTAGAGAGAGCAAAATCATGACGATGACCGACTGGTACTGTCGACCGACCGTCCGCCCTCCTTTCTGATTAATGCCCTGTGAGGAATACTGGATGAATGACATACGTATAGGAGAATTTTGTTAGTAAAGATACATCGCAGCTGCCGTTTCAGCTCTAAAAACAAGCAGGGGTGATCTTTTCGGGGTCTTTACCTTGTTTTTGCAATTAGCCGCGTCCCCATTCAGGAGGATTCATTAAGAGACGTTAGGGTGCAACTGCCCCAACGTAGCTCTGCTTTACAACCCTTTGACTCTATTTTAGAGCTTTGGCCATCTCCAGACCCGTAGTTTGTCCTCAGGTAACAACTTAAGTTTTCAAACTCGATGTGGTTTATGGCAATATTCTATAGGGCTTGGCTCTAAAAATTGAGCCCCTTCGATGGCCGTTAAAGACCTAGTCATCTATTTTTGACGCTGCCTTACTGGCAACGCCTTCATTGATAAGCCACTCACTGAAAGGAGTTAGGTAGCTGCAACGATGTCCCAAACTGTTTCAACCAAGCCCGCTGTCTCACAGACGACACCCGCTACATTTGATGTTGAACTTTGCAATGTCTCTAAGGTCTTTGCCGGTGAAGCCGCTGTTCAAGACATTGACCTTGGCATTCGTCAGGGAGAGTTTTTTAGTATTTTGGGGCCATCAGGCTGTGGCAAAACGACGACATTGCGAATGATTGCTGGCTTTGAGTCCCTATCAGCCGGGGCGTTGTTGATTCGGGGACAAAGTATGCAGCGAGTGCCTGCCCATCGGCGTCCGGTGAATACGGTGTTTCAAAGCTACGCGCTGTTTAACCACATGAGCGTTTGGGATAACATTGCCTTTGGGCTTAGAATTAAACGCTGTGACCGATCAGAGGTGCGTGAACGGGTTGGGGAGGCGTTGCAGCTTGTGCAAATGGAGTCCTTTAGTCAGCGCTATCCAAATCAGCTATCAGGGGGGCAAAAGCAGCGCGTGGCCTTAGCTAGGGCACTGGTAAATCGCCCGGCGGTGATGCTCTTAGACGAGCCGTTAGGGGCCTTAGATTTAAAGTTGCGAAAACAGATGCAGGTTGAACTTTCAAATTTGCATCAGCGCTTGGGCATCACGTTTGTGATGGTCACCCACGACCAAGAAGAGGCGCTGTCGCTCTCCGATCGCATTGCGGTTATGCGAGACGGGCGGATCGAGCAAATTGGGTCACCGAGTGAAATTTATGAGCGTCCGACCACGGCCTTTGTGGCAGATTTTATTGGGGATACCAATTTATTGTCTGGTCAGTTAGAGGCACTCAACGAGGGAGGCGCTAAAGTGACTACCGAAAGCGGGTTGCAAATTTTGGTCGGGCCAGAACAGGCTCAGCAGCTGCAAGACCAGACTATCAATATCAGCATCCGCCCAGAGAAAATCAACTTGAGCGCCCAGGGGATATCTGCCACGGATAATTGCTTTGAAGGTCGGGTCAAACACATGATGTATTTGGGCACCCATGTCCACTGCGTGATTGAACTCACCACCGGGGACAGCCTAACTGTGCTGCAGCCCAACCAAACCCCACACCACCCCGATCTGCAAACGCCGGTCTATGTCTCTTGGGCTGCTAAGGACTGTCGGGCGTTGGTTGCTTAGGGCTTGGCGAACGTGGATTTTACGGATTTACTTGTACAAGGTTACTTTGATCATTTCAACTGAGTTATTTGAGTTAAAAGGAGAGTATCGTGCCCCGCAGACAATCGTTTCGTTCTAACACTTCTCGTCGTCGGTTTCTGCAAGGATCGGCGGCGGCAATGGCTGGGGTTGCGCTCTCTAACTGCCGAGGGGGGGGCGTAAGCGATGTGCAATCTGGTGCCGAAACTGGGACTGACACCGAAACGACCTCACCATCAGGGTCGGGAACCCTCAATATCTATACATGGGCCGACTACACCGATGATGAGCTGGTGAATCAATTTACGGAAGCCACCGGTATCGAGGTCAAAGTCGATATTTACGACGCCAACGAGACGATGTTGGCAAAATTGCAGGCGGGGGGCGGTGATAGCTATAGCATCATTTATCCGTCTGACTACATGGTGACCCAGATGATTGATCTGGGGCTGCTGATGGAGCTAGACCCATCTCAGCTAGTTGGCCTCGACACGATGCAAGAGAAATGGCAGAGCCCTGTCTATGATCCGAACAATGCCCACAGCGTTCCGTTTGTCTGGGGAACCACAGGACTCATTTATAACAGTGAAGTCCTGACCACCCCCCCGGAAGATTGGGACTATCTTTGGGAGAACAAGGAACAGCTATCGCGTCGCATCACCTTACTAGAAGACGTTCGCGAAACGCTGGGGGCTGTGCTCAAATCCCTCGGGTATTCGTACAATTCGACCGATCCTGCTGAGCTGGAGGAGGCCTATCAAAGACTGGTTGAAATTAAGCCAGCCCTGGCGTCATTCAAATCCTTTGGGTGGCAGGATGAGCTGTTGGGGGGTGACGTGCTGGTGTCGATGGTGTACTCGGTTGAAGGGGTCCCCGTCAGCAAAGAAAATGAGGACTTCAAGTACGTGGTACCGATTAGCGGCTCTTCGGTTTGGACTGATACGTTAGTGATTCCAACCTCGGCCCCTAATGTGGATGCCGCCTATGAGTGGATTAACTTTAACTTGCAACCAGAGGTGGGGGCGTCGATGGCAGAACGTCTGTATCTGGCTTCGCCCAATGCCGCTGTGCTAGAGAGACTGCCAGAAGAGCTGCTGAGCGACCCGGTGCTATTCCCATCGGAGGAGCTCTTAGCGCGATGTGAAGGCATTGCGCCCCTGGGCGAAGTGGGTGATCTCTATGATGAGTATTGGACCAAAGTTACGAGTGCCTAAGGGTGCTTTGAAGATGTCGGTCCTTAGCCCATTAGTTTTCTCTATGGTCTCTGCTGGATACGCCCTATTTAAGTCATCTTTCCTATGAGCCGCCCTGCTGAGCCCCCGTCTAAGGTCAACCTTTTGCCCCTGTCTCAAGGGACTAAAGACACGAGGTCTGCGTGGCGGCATCGACTTGCCCAGTGGATTGAACCCTCGGTGCTCTTGGGCCCAACCGGGCTGTGGTTACTCCTGTTGATGGTGCTACCGATCTTACTGATCTTAGAGATCAGTCTGGTGCCGGGACTCAGACCAGGACAAGCGACCACTGGCTACGGTCTGGGCAATTACTTGCAAATTTTGCAGCCGACCTATCTAAAGGTGCTGTGGCGCTCTATGACGTTTGCTACGGGGACCACAGGGCTATGCCTGGTGCTAGGGTTCCCGGTGGCCTATTGGCTGGCGCTAATGGCCCCAAAGCGATGGCGAAACTTTCTGTTGGTGGTGTTTATCTTGCCCCTGTGGACCTCTTCGCTGCTGCGGACCTACGCGTGGATCACCCTGCTGCGACCGTCGGGGTTAATCAATCTGGTGCTGTCTAGCCTGGGGTTACCGACCCAAGATTTGATGAATACGACGGGGGCAGTCTTCATTGGCATGAGCTATAGCTTTTTGCCCTATATGGTGTTGATTCTCTATGCGTCGTTAGAGAAACTTGATTTGCAACTGCTAGAAGCAGCGGCGGATCTGGGGGCAAATCCTCGGGTTGCTTTTTGGCGGGTGACGGTGCCTCAGACGCTGCCGGGGATTGCGGCTGGGGGGCTGCTCGTGTTTGTCACCAGCCTGGGGGATTTTGTGGTGCCTGCCCTGCTAGGGGGGCCAAGTAGTATGACGATTTCACGGCTGATTTATAACCAGTTTTTGGGAATCTCGCGTAATTGGGGGTTTGGCTCTGCGTTGAGCATGGTGTTGATTATGGCGGTGAGCTTGGCGATCGCACTTTTACTTAGGTATGGCGATCGCAATCCCGAGGGGTTCTCCTAAGGAGTCAGGAGCCAGGAGTTAGGAGTCAGGGGGCGGGTATGAGTTCAAATGATTCGCAAAAGGGCGTCACCTGGCAGGGGCTATTTTCCTTGCTGATGTACGGGGTGATGTATTTACCCATCATTGTACTGGGGGTCTACAGCTTTAACGAATCTCGCTACGGGGCGATTTGGAAAGGGTTTAGCCTCAAGTGGTATGGCCGTTTGTTTCAAGATGCGCGGTTGTTTGCGGCGCTGGGCGATAGCCTCAAGATTGCCTTGGTGGCGGTGGGCGTCTCAGCGGTGCTAGGGACCCTCATGGCGATTGGGTTGGCAAAGTATACGTTTCGAGGGCGCTCGCTGTATCTGGGGGTGTCTTACCTGCCGCTGATTGTGCCGGATATTGCGATCGCAGTTTCCACCCTGGTCTTTTTAGCCTCGGTGGCGATTCCCCTGAGTATCTGGACTGCCATCGCCGCTCACATGGTCTTTTGTCTGGCCTACATTGCGGTGGTGGTCTCTAGCCGACTCAACGGGCTAGACCCCAATCTAGAGGAAGCCGCCCTGGATCTGGGAGCCAACCCTGCCCAGGCAATGATTAAAGTTTTGCTGCCCCAGCTCACCCCAGCGATTGTCTCC
>JBCDDJ010000026.1:0-30052 GCA_039180385.1 Cyanobacteria bacterium P01_G01_bin.38
CGACCTGCAGGTAGGCCTCTCTGGCAGGTCGGGTCTGCACCCCAAAGTCAATGGCCCGCTGGGGGTCGGTCAGCGGGTTGACGTATTCGTACTCAAAATCAGGGTTAAACCGACGATAGGTGTCTAGCAGTTTTTTGTCGGTGGCGCTAGGGGCCTCGTCAAAAACCACCAGCTCAACGGGCTGGGGCAAGTTTTTAACCACCGTTTGCGACTCAGGGGCCAGGGTATACAGCTGGCCCTCGGTCAGGTCAATGCGCTGGTCGTAGCGAGCCCCCAAGAAATTGACAAATCCCAAAATCACCAGCACTGACACGGTTGCCACCAGGGCATTGGTGCCCGCCTGGGTCGAACGGCTTTGTAAAAAGGCGCTAATGCCGTAGTTTCCGAGTGCGATCGCAATCACACACAGCACCACACCCAAAATCAGCAAAATAATTGGCAACAGGGTCCAGCTACCGACAAATCCAGCCACAATTCCGGCTGTGATCGAGGCGATGCCGGGCCAGATCAGGAATTTTAGGTATTTCTGGAATGATTTCATGGTCGGGAGTGTTGAGGTGGTGTTGAGGTGAGTGTTGAGGTGTTGGGGGAGACCTTTGATTTCTTTTCGCCCTATAGCCCTGCGGGCAATAACCCTACGGGTATGGCTGCGCTAAGGCTGCGCTTTTCTTCGAATGCCCTTGGGCTATACGCCTTTCGCCCTTCGCCTTTCGCCCTTCCCCTAATTCCGCTGAAATCTCAGCGTCTCAATCGACTGGGCCGTCAAGAACAATCCCAACACCACATACGACAAAAACAAAATCAGACCGCTGGTGTCAAAAATGCCCTGGATGAAGTCGTCGAAATGGGTCAAGAGCGACAGGTGGCCGATGGCTTCGCCGAGGGGGCCGGGCACGGTGTTGGCGATGCCGCTGAGGGCCCACAAAACCAAGACCAGGGTAAAGGTCATAATTGCAGCCAGCACGGTGCTCTCGGTCAGGGATGAAATAAACATGCCTAAGGAGAGCACCCCGGTAGCCAGCAGCACTAGCCCAGCGTGGGCCAGGAGTAAGAGTGAAAACTTATAGGGCGGATCGGAGGCTCCTAAAATTAAAGATTCGCAAACCAGCAGCGGCAGGGTCATGGTGACATAAAAGGTGATCACCCCCAGCAGCTTGCCCAGGGCCACCGCCCAGTTAGTCACCGGGGAAGTAGCGAGTAGCTCAAGGGTGCCTTGTTTGCGTTCTTCGGTATAGAGCCCCATGGAGAGCATGGGCAGGATAAACATCGACAGTGACCCCAGCAGCCCTAGATAAAACCGAACAAACTCATAGGGCAGGTCGATGGGGGCCGCCAACCCAGACTGATCGGCAAAGTTTGACTGGGCCAACAAGCCCTCGGGGCCAAAAACCGTGATCACCAGAAAAAAGCCCGACAGCAGCCAGAAAACAGTGGCAATGCCGTAGGCGAGGGGCGAGGCAAAGTAGCTTTGCAGTTCACGCCGATAGATGGCAATCACGTTGCCGATCAGGGTTTGAATGTTATTCATCTTTGGTCTCCTCTGATTGGGGCACATCTTGGGCGTCCTCTGTTCCCCCGCCACCCTCTGCTCCCTTTGCCTCCCCATCCCTCTCTACCCCGTCAACCTCAGCATCTAAGACCTCAGCGGACGACTCCTGGGTGGTGAGATTGATAAAGACGTCCTCCAGGCTGACGCGGTTGCGGGTGAGCTCGTAGAGACCCAGTCCGGCTTGCACCAGGGCCGCTGCGATCGCAGCCCCCGGATCTTCCCCCGTGGTGGCCACTACCTGAAAGCGATGATGATTGTCGGCGAGGCCGTCACGGTTGTCAACGGCCTCAATTTTCTCAAGGCCAATGATCAGATCAAGCACCTGCTGCGCCCGGGCCCGATCACCGCGAACTTCGACCGCATAGCCCAGCTGCCCGGCCAGTCGAGCTTGCAGATTTTCGGGGGTGTCGGTGGCGACGATGCGACCATTGTTGATGATGGCGACGCGATCGCAGGTCATGCTGACCTCGGGCAAAATGTGGGTCGATAAAATAATCGTGTGCTGCCCTGCCAGGCTTTTAATTAAGTTGCGCACCCCGATAATCTGCCGGGGGTCTAGCCCCACCGTCGGTTCATCTAAAATGATTACCGGCGGATCATGGACAATGGCCTGGGCAATGCCCACCCGTTGCCGAAAGCCCTTAGACAGCTTGCGAATTAAGATTTTGCGTTTTTCGAGAATATTGCAGCGCTCCATCGCCGACTCCACCCGCGCCGAGCGCTCGCCCGATGGCACGCCCTTGATGCGGGCCACAAAATAGAGAAACGCCTCGACGGTCATCTCTGGATACAGCGGCGGGATTTCGGGTAGGTAGCCAATCCGCTGTCGAACCGCCATGGAGTCGGTATGGACTTCGTGATCGGCTACTTGCGCCGTCCCGCTGGTGGCTGGCAGGTACCCTGACAAAATGCGCATTGTGGTCGTCTTGCCTGCGCCGTTTGGGCCAAGAAACCCAAGAATTTCGCCGGGCTCGACCTCGAACGACACATCCTGAATCGCCACCGTCGATCCGTAGGTTTTACTAAGCTGTTCGACCTTGATCATAAGGTTTAGAGAGCGGGTTTAGAGAGCGGGGTTTAGAAAGCGGGTTTAGAGATCACCGAGTGAATATTGTGCCATTGTCGGGGTAAATTGATACCTGTATTTCTCAGCCGTTAAAAAACCTGTCTACAAGTGAAAGATTCGCTCAAACCCGTGGAAGATTTGCCCAAAGGCCCTGGTACCGGCTTTACGTTCCTCTATTACTTTGCCAGCACTAGCTTAGTCGGTACGCTGCTGGCCAGCCAGGTATTGCATGTGAGCCTCAGCACGGGCATCCCCAATCAGATTGGCGTTGTGCTGGGCGTGGTTGGGGGGGCCGTGGGCACCTATTTTAATCGCTCCCAAACGTTAAACTTACCGGTTAAAGGCAAAAAAGAGCTGCTCAACCGGCTCAATCCAATCTTGACCGATATGGGCTATACCCTTGACGAAACGGTTGAAGATCCGGCTGAGGGGTTGATTTATCAGCGCTCGGGTTTACGCGCCTGGCTCTCTGGCAAAGTCTACGTCACACTCGGTCAAAAGCAGGCCACCTTGACCAGCCGAGCCGTTCATATTCGGACGCTCCAAAAGCAGCTGAATTAGTACTATCCTATGGCCAAAAAGCAAAAATTTCCCCACCTGGTGGGGTCAAAATGGACCGCACAGCAAAAGCTGATGGGGTGGCGTCATTTTCGAGTGGTCAATCGCAAAAATCAAGGTCAGTGGGTCTTTGCCGAGCTAGTAGCGGCCTGCGACCCTCAGGTCCGGTTTTGGATTAATGCCAAACTGCTGAAAAATAATCGGCTGTGGTCAGCGGGCTGGCAAACCCTGGATGAAATTTCGGCTGCGGACAGCGCTGTCTCTTGAGGAGCCTAACTCGAGCGTCACAAATTAAATAATGACGTTAATATTAAGAGAAGTAAACATATTGATAGCTCTCCCTTCGCCATCGGTAAAAATCCGTTTTATTCCTCCCTGGGTCGATGGTATTCAAATCGACATTACTCAACCAGTCTAAATTGAGTAAACTCCAGGTAGGGCAACTGTTTCTACACCTTAAAAGGTCGCTGTATTTCAATGTCAAGCCCCTACCCCTCCGATCCAGACCTGCTAAAAGCAGTACTTGTCCCCCTCTTAGAGGATTTTCAGTATTGGTTTGGGCGCTCCGTTCAATTGTTAGAATCGGAAAAGATTCCTTTCTTTAGTATCCAGGAGCAGCAGGATCTGTTACAAAAAATACAGGAGGCCAAAAGTCAAGTGAGTGCAGCTCAGGCCTTGTCTGCTGCCACCCAAAATCAGGCGGCTATTGACATGTCATTAGTGATGGCGTGGCATCAGTTGGTTCAGGAGTGTTGGCAAGTCGCCGTTCGCTTTCGCCAAGAGACCCAAGCAAGTCCTCAGCGCAATAATTGATATGTTGCATTTACTCTACATTTTTGCTTTTACAGTTTTAGCGGTGCTCGCAGTCGCGAACTTGATTCGCAACCTGATCAGCCTAGGCATCGAGTCCCGTCGCCCAGGGCCAGCCAGCCGCTCTAGTTTTAGCCAGTCAGATCGCCCTCGCCCTGCCATGCATCCAGAGCTGCTTGATGACAATGGCAACGTCTTAGACGAGCCGCTGCTAGTGATGCGGTCGATTTCGATTAAGGACGCCCGTGAACGATTGGACGCCATGTACGAAGCCTCTGGCGGTGGGAATGACGATAGCCGAGACGACAAGTAGGCGCTCAGATAGCTAGCGTTTAGATAGTTAGATTGATGAGATAAAAGCTGAGCCTTTTAGCCTGTTAGATAGCCGACCTGTTCTAAAGTCTTGACAGGTCGGTATTTTAATGATCTCTGGAGAGCCGCTCCGTTCTAAAGTCTTGATGGGTTAACCTTCTGGCACTTTCGGCGGCCAACTTTTATTTTAAAGATTCTATGAAGAAGCTTGCAGTTTATATAAAGTTTCTGAGAAGTTGATGATGTTTATAGAAATGTATTGTAAACATTGTATGTAGACATATAAAGTTTCCCTGATTGCTAGATCTACCCTCTGTAACTGACACGTCTGTAGATATGTGTGTTTCTCTCGCGCAGTTGACTGGGGTCTGGGTCTGGGTTGACAGGCCACCCATTTTGTCTGCTAACTTGCCTGCGTAACAGTACAAATTGGCAACGGGCTGGATATTGATATAGCTTTGCAGGCTACGTCATTGTTTATGTCTTTGTGCTGGAAGTAAGAGAACCTGTGGGTTAGCGAGGCGCTCTGGGGTGCAGGGTTTTGTGCTCCTGTGGTTTAAGACTCCTGGCTATAGGGCGCTGCTAGCATCACTCTTTTGGGAGTCGATGGGGCAGCTGACTATGGCTTTAGATAGGTAGATCCGAATATCTGAGCTTTGTCACAAATTGCTTGGCTTTGTGCTTGATTGCTGTGGCCGATTGTGCTGTAGCTGACCATGCTTGGTTATTTTGGATATTTTTTATTGTTAGCAATCACTATGCAAGGTCAGCTTTTAATTGTCTTTGTGACAATGCGCAAAAGATTCTTTTCCGGCAAGTTAGCTGGCACTGTTCTGGGGGCAGCGACGCTACTGTTAGGTCATTCTGTGGGGTACAACTCCGCTGTGGCCCAACCTGCTTGGGTGGCGGAGACTTCTCCGCCAGGCGATTTAAGCGTGCCCAGTGAGACTCATGCTTTGAGAGGCGAAAATTATTTGCTGGGGGTAGGAGACTACCTGCGAGTGGATGTGTTCAATATTCCTGACTACGGGGGCGAATTTCGAGTCCTGTCCGGTGGGGTTTTGAATCTTCCGGTGGTGGGGCAAGTTACGGTGGAGGGGCTATCTCTAGAGCAAGCCGCAATCCACATTGAGCAAACCCTTGCTCCTTTTGTCAGGCGGCCTCGGGTCACGCTGAGTGTATTAGAAGCTCGCCCTCTCCAGATTGCGATCGCAGGCGAAGTCAGCCGCCCCGGCACCTATCAGATTGAGGAAGATGGCGCGGGCAATGCCGCCCCGGAGGTGCCCACCCTGACCCAGGTGATTGAGCTAGCGGGCGGCATTACTCAGCTGGCCGACATTCGTCAGATTGAGGTGCAGCGACAGCTTCCGCCCACCTCGGCTGCCCTTCCCTCTGACTTGCCCTCGGGTAGTCTGAGCCGTGAGTCAGTTCATGCTCAAACCCTCTCCATCGATCTGTGGGCGCTCTTGCAAGAGGGTGACCTGGATGAAGATATCCGCCTACAAGATGGCGATCGCATCCTCATTCCCACTGCGACAGCGCTGAATCCCGATGAGGCCGCTGATTTGGCCTCCGCCAGTTTTTCTCCTGACGAAATCTCGATCAATGTTGTCGGCGAAGTCGATACCCCCGGTACGATTAACGTCCCGCCTAATACGCCGCTAAATCAAGCCCTGCTAATGGCGGGGGGGTTTAACAACCGAGCCAGCAGAGGCTCTGTCAATCTAGTGCGGTTAAACCCCAACGGAACCGTCTCTCAGCGAGAGATCGAAGTCGACTTTGATCAAGGGATTGATGATGATCTTAACCCGCCTTTACGCCCCAATGACACCGTCATTGTGCAACGTTCTGGGATCGCCCGTGTCGGTGACGCAGTGGGAACTGTGCTCAGACCGATTCGAGATGCCTTTGGTGTGCTCCGTTTATTTGGTCTGTAGATAGTCTGATTTTGAATCTGTAGTCCTTGTCTTAAATTAGGGCCTAAAAATTCGCCATGAAGGTTGCATTAGTCCACGATTATCTCACCCAAAAAGGGGGCGCAGAGCGAGTGTTTGAGCTGCTCTGCCGACAGTTCCCCGAGGCTGATATTTACACCTCACTCTATAGCCCCCAACAGACCATTGATATTGATAGTCGGCGGGTTCATACCACCCGACTGCAATCTATCCCGGGGGCAAGTCATTATTTCCGGCTGCTGGCCCCGTTTTACTTTTCAGCCTTTGCGGCGTTAGATCTACAGCAGTATGATTTGGTGCTGAGCAGCACAACAAGCTTTGCCAAAGCAGTTATTAAGCACCCAGATGCTTGTCATATCTGTTTTTGTCACAACATTACCCGGTTTCTCTGGGATACCCGCACCTATCTTGACCAGTACAAAGATTACAAAGCCTTACTGCCGATTATTCAGCCCATTTTTCAGAAGCTCAGGCAAGTCGACATCACCCATGCCCAGAAGCCAGATCTCTACATCTCTAACTCGACAACCGTCGCCAAGCGGATTCAACAAACCTACCAGCAGCCAGCTATTACCGTTAACTACCCCATCGATACCCGTCGATTTGAGTTTTCGGATCAAAAAGATAATTTTTATCTGGTGTCGTCTCGCTTGTTAGGCTATAAGCGCATAGACGTCGTGGTCGAAGCCTTTAACTGGTTAGGATGGCCGCTGATTATCACGGGGGACGGGCCAGAAAGAAAGCGATTAGAATCGATGGCCCTGCCAAACATTTCATTTTTGGGTCACGTCAGTGATAATCGGCGCAAGGAGCTGATGTCACGGGCAAAAGCGGTGGTAGTCACGGCCTTAGAAGATTATGGACTCGTCCCCATTGAGGCGAACGCCAGTGGTACCCCGGTGATTGCCTATGGTGCTGGCGGGGTGTTAGATACCCAAGTGCCTGAGAAAACGGGCGTGTTTTTTGATCGTCAATCCCCGGAGGCGCTGCATCAGGCCCTCCTCAAGGCCAGCAAAATTAAATGGGACTACCACCAGATTCGAGAGCACGTCCTAAACCGGTTCACAGAAGATGTGTTCTTTCAAAAAGTTTTGGCTATCATTGACGAGTTTTACAGCAAGCAGATGGCCAGTGTCGGGAGTCCCTCCCGGAGTGTCAAGGCCAGTTTGAATGGCGCTAGATAGATTCAGATGATTACCCAGGGTGCAGCGGTATGATAACAACACAAGTCCCCTCCACTGTAGATAAGCCAGAGATCGGCTATGGTCAACTGTTGCGCATCCTCGTGCGGCGATCGGTCTGGTTTGGAGGAGCCATCATCGCGGCATTGGGGATTGCGATCGCATTCACCCTAAAAGAAGAGCCTGTGTATCAAAGCTCAATGCAGCTATTAGTCGAGCCCAACTATCGTCAGACCGTTGACATTACCGGGCAACAAGAGGGGCCACGATCGGCCACCTCCCAGACAGACTACGCCACCCAGCTAAATTTGATGCGGAGTAAATCATTTGTTGCGCAAACTGTGGAGCAAATGCTAGGCAGTTATCCAGACCTCTGTGTAGAGTCAGACCGATCTGACTGCATCGATCGGATCAGAAAATCATTGATCCTGACTCAGATGAGTGAAGGTGACACCAAAACCAGGATTTTTCAGGCTACCTTTGAGGCCGATGACCCAGCGATGGTACAAGCCTTTCTAGAAACGTTAGGCGGAATTTATCTAAGCTATAACAAGGATCAGCAAGAGCAGCGGCTCGAGCGCGGTTTAGCCCTGGTCAATCAGCAAATTGAGGGCGTAGAAGGAAATTTGGCCGAGTCTCGCGAAGCGTTAAAGCAGTTTCGCGAAACCGAAAATCTGATTAACCCAGAAGAGCAGTCCCTGGCCGTTGCCGAATCGCTTCGGCAGCTTGAGCAGACCCAAGCCGACGTCGAAAATCAATATCTCGAGGCCACGGCTGAATACAATGCTCTGCAGGACCAGCTTTCCGCCGACCCTCAGACAGCGCTGATTTCCTCACGATTGAGTCAATCATCTCGTTACCAACAGCTCTTAAATGCCCTACAAGAAACAGAGCTAGATTTAGGGCAGCGGCGAGCGCTTTATGCAGAGGCCGATCCGGGCGTGCAAGATCTGATCGCCCAGAGACAGGAGCGGGTTTTGCTGTTGCAAGCAGAAGTCAAACGGGTATTGGGCGAGATTCCAGCCCAGCTCGACTTGGACGAAACTGCCTTGCTGACGGAGGGCCAACTGGGGGACATTGACCTGAGCTTAGTCGATAGTCTGGTGCAGGCGACCGTCCGTTTACAGAGTTTGACGGCCCGACAGACCGGGTTAGATCAAGCCGCCCAACAATTGCGGGCTGAGCTCAACGCGTTTCCAGGTTTGATTGCAGAATACGACCGCATTCAGCCTGAGGCACAAATCCAGCGGCAGTCGCTAGAGCAACTACTGCAACTTCGCCAGGAGTTGAGTAACGAACTGGCCCAGGGTGGATTTAGCTGGGATATTGTAGAAGCCTCTCAGCTGGGTAAAAAGATTTCGCCAAAGCCGAAGCAAAATTTGCTGCTCGGGCTCGTGGCCGGAGCTTTTGTCGGCGGCGCTCTGGCCTTTGGGCGAGAAGCCATTGACACCGTTGTTCGCACATCAGATGATTTAAAGAAAAAGGCCACTTTGCCGCTGCTGGGAGTGATTCCAGAAATGCCCACGGGCAAATCGGATGCCTTGCTGACTATTCTGAAGCCTGAACATGAACAGCCCCAAGGTGATGCGTTCTCTCTGGATCAGTGGCAGCCTTTTAGAGATGCGGTTGATTTAATTTATAAGACGATTCAACTCTCAACGGCCCAGCCACTTTCCTCTCTGATGGTTACCTCTGCCTTAGTTGAGGAGGGCAAAACGACGCTTTCCATCGGGTTAGCCCTGAGCGCGGCGCGATCGCATCAACGGGTACTGCTGATTGATGCCAACTTTCGTAATCCCTCCTTGCACCACTACCTGGGTTTATTAAATGTGCAGGGGCTCTCAACCCAGCTACACCCTGACCTGGCTCGGCTAAACCCTGTACAGATCTCCCCGGCTTCGCTGTCACGCTCAGGCACGAGCATTGATGTGTTGCTATCAGGGGCTGTTCCCGATGATCCCATGCGGCTGCTCAGTTCCCTCCGCATGCGACAAATCCTCGAAAAAGCTGAGACGAGTTATGATCTGGTGATTGTCGATGCACCGGCTATTTCAGGGCTGGCCGATGGCCTACAGCTGGCCTCCCTGTGTAAGGCCTCGATTATGGTCAGTCGATTAGATCTCATTACCCAGGCTGATTTAACCCATGCAGTTACCATGCTGAGCCAGGTCAACACCATTGGCATTGTCGCCAATCGTCATCGAGAGGGTGCCCGATCCGAGAGATTATATGACCGCAACGGGGCTTCGAAAATGTCTGTCGGAGAACCTGAAATGATCTGGCGCAGATAGCTGGGGCTGATGGCTAGCTTGGCAGGCTGGTTTGGGGCACTGGGCCAATTTGTTAACTGACACAGCTGAGGTCAACCAAGCCTCCCCACTATCGACTAATTTGTTATAAATTCATCCGAGTAACTTTAACCATCAGGGCAACAGGCTGACTTAATCTAAGTTTTCTACCAAGAGATTTTGAGGCTTATGACAACATCTACCGTTTTATTAAAGGCTCCCATTGTTTTTCAAGTACCGTCTGCCGACAGTGCCACCTCCGTCTTTGCAAACTGCACATTGACCTGGGAACAAAATGCTTTAATGGTGACCCCTCGCGTTTCCGAAGCGGAGGCCGAAATGCCCGCCCTCAAAAACGAGGCTTGGCTACGCGATTGTTTGCATCGGTCGCCGATTCAGCGAGTCTATCTTGACCCCAAGCTGGCAGCGTCCACCTTCAAAGCCTGGGCAGATATGGGCCATGCCACTCAAAAACAGGTTTATTTGAGGGTACCTTCGGCTCCTGACCTGCCACAGACGCGACAGCCCAAGCTTTGGCGAGTAAAACGTTTGGCAGACTGGTTCGTTGCCGCCTTGTTATTGGTGATATTAAGTCCGTTAATGTGTTTGCTGGCGGTGTGGGTTCGGTTAGATTCCCACGGACCTGTTTTGTTTCGACAGTGGCGAGTCGGCTATCAGGGCAGGCTGTTTCAGATTTGCAAGTTCCGCAGTATGGAGACCGATGCAGAAACTCAACACCACAAAGTGATGGGGCACCAGACGGGGCTACACAAGCTAGAGCACGATCCTCGGGTAACGCGGGTAGGCCGCTGGTTACGCAAGTTTAGCTTAGATGAGCTGCCGCAGTTGTTAAATGTGCTGCGAGGGGAGATGAGCTTGGTCGGGCCAAGACCCTGGGCATTGTATGACGCAGTGCGGATTGAGTCACCCTTACAAGGTCGGCTGAGGGCACTGCCAGGGATGACCGGCATGTGGCAGGTGACAGCCCGCTCCCAGAGTTGCGATCTAGCCTCAGTCAATCGCATGGATTTAGACTATCTGCAACAGTGGACCTTTCAGGCGGATCTAAAGTTACTGCTGTTGACGGTGCCTAAGGTGGTGAGCGGATTTGGGGCGTACTAGGTCAGGTTTTTATGAATCTCCGACAGAAGGCAATTCGAGGGGCGATGTGGTCCGCTTTGGAAAAGTGGGGCGCTCAGCTGGTCTCAACAGCTATCTTTTTGCTGCTCGCTCGATTGCTGGGTGTTGAGGCGTTTGGGCTAGTAGCGCTGGCCAATGTATTTCTAGCGTTTATGCGCATCTTTTTAGATCAGGGATTTGCCCAAGCGCTTGTGCAAAAGGAGCAGCTAGAGTCAGCGCATTTAGATACGGCTTTTTGGACCAGCCTGTTAATGGGTGTTTTGTTGGTTCTGGTTATTTTGGCTGGGGCTGGGAGAGTCGCCAATTTCTATGATCAGCCAGAGCTAGCCCCCATTATTCGATGGATGTCGATTAGCTTTCTGTTCGCTGGGCTGAGCAGTGTCCAATCTGCCATTTTGCAGCGCAATATGCAGTTCAAAATTTTTGCGGTCCGTTCCCTGGTCGCAACCATTGCTTGTGGGGTCGCTGGCATCGGAGCTGCCCTGATGGGATTAGGGGTCTGGAGCCTGGTTGTCAAAGAAATTGTGTTTGCTTCAACCGGCTCAATACTGCTGTGGAGTACCAGCGGTTGGATGCCAGGGTTTAGATTTTCGCCTAAGCACTTTAAGGAGCTTTTTTCCTACGGCATCAATATCCTCGGGTTGAATTTTCTGAATTTTTTCAACCTTCGTTCCGATGATATGCTGATTGGCTACTTTTTAGGCCCTGTTGCCTTGGGCTATTACACCGTGGCCTATCGACTGCTGTCAATCATGATTAAACTACTCAGTGATGTCACGGCTCAAGTTGCATTACCGACCTTTTCCCGACTTCAACGAGAGCCCAAGAAAATGAGAACTGCTTTTTATAAGGTGACTCAGTATACAAGTTTAGTCTCATTTCCTGCTTTCATGGGGATGGCTGTGCTGGCTCCAGAGCTGATCCAAACTTTGTTTGGCGATGACTGGTTGCCGAGCGTACCAGTTATGCAAATATTAGCTTTAATTGGTATTCTCCAATCTGTGCAGTATCTTGCGGGTACGGTGATTTTGGCGATGGACAAACCCCTATGGAGGCTGCGGGCAATGTTCGTGATTACGGCGTTTAATATCGCGGGTTTCTTCATAGCGGTGCGCTGGGGAATCACTGCCGTTGCTGCATCCTACGTCATCTGTGTGTATCTCTTCTCTCCAATATTTTTAATACTGATGAAAAAACTGATCGATATCGATTTCAAGAAATATTTTCTTCAGTACACCACTCCACTTCTGAGTAGCTTGTTCATGGTGGTGTTTATTCTAGGTGCAAAGCAAATATTTTATGGTTGGATTCACCCTTCCATCTCACTAATCGTCTGTTCTTCAATGGCTATTTTGATATATTTATTTGGCATCATGCTGCTATCCCCAAATTTATTCGATCAAACCTACAAGTTGGCCTTGTCCTCTCTACCCAGCTCAGCCCTAAAGAGCAGGTAACCTCTATCACGATTCAGTATCGGTCAAGAAGGACGAGAAAGATTTGCCCGTAAGTGTCAAGAGTAATTATGGTTAGCAAACATCAGCGATCATCGCGGTTCCACAAATCAAGAAGTCGTTTACGGGGGCCGCATCAGGCATCTCAAAAACAGCGTTTCCAGGTCTATCACCCAGCGAGCGAGATGCGGCAGCCCTTGTCTTTGCTAAGACGCATGTGGGCAGACTTGCTAGGGTCCCGAGAACTGGCTTGGCAGCTGATGAAACGCGATATTAATGCCCAGTATCGAGAGTCATTTCTAGGGATTGCCTGGGCGATTATTCCACCAGTTATAGCGGCAGCAGGTTTCACGTTTGCGGCTAACTCAGAAGTGTTGAACATTGGCACAACAGATATTCCATATCCGGCCTATGTATTGTTAAGTACGGCATTGTGGCAAACTTTTGCGGAGGCCATCATGCTACCGATGCAAAAGGTGGGAGCAGCACGGATGATGCTGGCAAAGATTCAGTTTCCACGAGAGGCGCTGATTATAGCAGCCTTTGGTCAGGTCTTGTTTAATTTTGCCTTTAAGTTGCTGCTGATTATCGGCATGTTTTTATGGTTCCGCTTGCCAGTCCCGTGGACCGTTGTGTTAGCGCCGGTAGCCCTGATTCATCTGGTTATCTTGGGAACCTTTTTTGGCACCCTGTTGTCACCCCTGAATGCGCTGTACCAGGATTTTCAAAAAGGCATGCAGTTGCTAATTGGTACCTGGTTGTTTCTGACGCCAGTGGTGTACCCAATCCCTTCTGGAGCAGGAGGTTTTGGGCTACTGGTGAAACTAAATCCGGTAACGCCGCTATTGGTGACTACGCGGGAATTAGTAACAACCGGCATCGTTTCTGAACCCACAGAATTTTGGTTAGGAAGTGCGTTTGCTTTTGGGGGGTTGTTAGTGGCTTGGGTGATTTATCGTCTGGGCATGCCTTACGCAATTGAGAGGTTTAGCTCCTAATGACTTCAACGTTGACTCAACAAAAGATTATTGACGCTGATTCTGAGCAAGATGTTTTACTCTCAGCTCAGGGCATTTCTAAGAAGTTTTGCCGAGACTTTAAAACTTCGCTGTTTTATGGACTTCAAGATCTAACCCAGGAGGTGCTAGGCCTAAGGGGTGATAAGAATGATCAGTTGCGCAAGCGAGAGTTTTGGGCGCTACAAAATGTCAGTTTTGAGCTGCGCCGGGGTGAAGCCCTCGGCTTGGTGGGTAAAAATGGTAGCGGCAAATCAACCCTGCTACGGGTGATTGCGGGATTAATTAAACCGGATGTGGGGAGGGTGCAGGTCAAGGGTCGGGTAGCCCCCCTGATCGCTTTAGGTGCTGGGTTTAACCCGGTATTGACAGGGCGAGAAAATATCTACGCCAATATGTCGATTTTGGGGCTCTCTAAAGTCGAGATTGATGAACGGTTTGATGAGGTTGTGGCGTTTGCCGAAATCCCAGATGCAATTGATGCCCCCGTCAGGAGCTATAGCTCTGGAATGCAAGCCAGGTTAGGGTTTGCATGTGCTATTCATACCGAACCAGACATTCTTTTACTAGATGAAGTTCTGGCAGTTGGCGATATTAAGTTTAGGGGAAAATGCCATCGGAAGTTAAGCGAATTGAGGGATCGGGGCACTTCGTTTGTTTTGGTGAGTCATCAATCCCAGGATATCTTGAACGTGTGTGATCAATCGATTTATCTAAAACGCGGCAACATCCTTGATGCAGGTCCGACCTACCAGGTGATGGAGCATTATGAAAAAGATCTCCTGGTTCCTGGCAGTGAGAAAACCAATGGGAAAGTTTTCCTCCCTGAAAAACCCAGTTCGGAAAGCCTTGGACTCGACATTCAGTATGTTTTTTTTCGCAACGAGCGAGGAGACATGATTGACTCACCTAAGAGTGGTGAGGCTGTTCAGCTTTGTATAGGCTACCAATCAACTCAAAAATTTGGCGAAGTTAGTGTGTATGTTCTCATTCGAGAGTTGATGGGTACCAACGATCTCATCCTCCATCTGAGCAATTTCTTTGATCAAACATCCATCACGGTTCAGCCAGGTGAGCATGAGATGCAGCTGGAGATGCCCTATATTTGCCTCAGGCCGGGACTCTACGCTATGACGGTTTTTGTCAAACAAGGCTCAATGCATGTACTTGATCATGTTGATAATTTTAGCTTTACAGTTTCAGGATCAGGGAGTGAGAGAAATCTCTTCTATCAACCCCGACGTTGGAAGCAGACAAAGCGCTAATTTAGATTGTATTAATAACTATATATTATCAATTGGAGCATTGGAGTTAGATTCATTATTTTATGCCAAATAGAATACGGCATTGATCAAAGGCTTTGAATTCAGTATTTTTGAATCTTTTTACTTTTATGGGAATTAATAACTTTTATGGGAATTAATAACTTTTTGCCCCTCAAGAAAAAAACCAAGAATTTTTTGATTTCCAGAAAATTCAATCGACCAGTTTTTATTATTTCTCCTCCCCGTGCAGGTTCAACTTTTTTGTTCGATTGTCTACGCAGATTCGAGGAGTTTGTCAGTTTAAATGTGGAAGCCGATAAGATATGGTGGTCATTTCTGCCATATGAGAAAATGGCTTATCCATGCGATTTCATAGCTTTTGAACCTGGAAAGAGGAACCTGTATTCTGCTATTGACGAGACCTGTCAAAAGGAAGCCTATTTTCTTTTTGAAAAGAGCCTAGATAGCAATGCCCGAAAATGGTTGTCCCTGGCATCGCTAAAGGGCAAAAGATACCTGGATAAAACAATAGCAAATTGCTTTCGTCTAGACGTTTTGAATGCGCTGCACCCTGATGCCACCTATCTTTTTTTGGTGCGTGATCCCAGGGCAAATATCAGCAGCATGTTAGAGGGCTGGAATCATTGTGAACTCATGGGAAAGCCCCAGTTAACACCCCTGTTAAGCAACATCACGCCTAGAACTATAGACCACTGGAGCTACCCAGCACCTCCACAGTGGCAGGCAATTATTTCAAAACCGCTTGAATATATCTGTGCCTGGAGCTGGTGCCAACATGTCGAACATATCCTGGATTTTTTTGATAAAACCCGATCAAATTGCTTTTTTGTTCGCTATGAAGATTTGTTTGAAGATACAGTGGCTACCATAGCTGACATCGCCCGGACTCTAAATATCCGACTTAATCAAAGTGTTCTGGATTATTTGAATTCACCCTCCCTGAGTAGAACGACCATTTCTAAGCCGGGTCATGATAAGTGGAAACATAAGAACTATGATCAGATTCTCTCAATACTGCCCGTGATTGGGGAAACAGCTGCCAGAATTGGATACGATGTCTCGATAGGCTTGCAGCCTGGGGAGCTCTTATGAAGGCCTTGCTAATCAATCAATCTGATATTTCAGGAGGGGCTGCGATCGCAGGCTACCGACTGCATAGGGGCCTCATTGCTCACGGCGTTCATTCCCGTCTAATGGTGGGTTTCAAGAAAACGCAGGATGAGCAGGTGGATTGCATCCCACGCAAATACAGGGCCGAAAAATACATCCGATCTATCGCGACCCCCTGGGGGCTCAACTATGTCCATCACATCGGCAGCTTCTGGATACCTCAGCACCCATCATTTCAAGCAGCTGATGTGCTCAATTTCCATAATCTTCACTCTGGTACTTTTAACTATCTGGCGCTCCCGCAGTTAACCCGTAACAAGCCTGCAGTTCTCACACTTCATGATATGTGGACCTTTACTGGCCACTGCTCCTATAGCTATGACTGCCAAAAATGGATGACCGGGTGTGGCCAATGTCCTTATCCAGAGACCTACCCTGCCATCAAACGAGATAACACCCGGCTGGAGTGGCGATTAAAAAGTTGGCTTTATGACCACTCAAATCTTACCGTAGTTACTCCAAGTCGCTGGCTGACTGAGCAAGCTCAAAAAAGCATATTAAACCGTTTTCCAATTCATCGGATTCCCTATGGATTAGACACCCAAACATTCTGCCCGCTAAATCCCAGACACTGTCGGGATAAGCTGGGCATCCCTCAAGGGAAAAAGGTTTTAATGTTTGCTGCGGCCACGTTAGCCGAATCTCGAAAGGGTGGAGACTTGCTGATCAAGGCATTACAGCTGTTGCCCGAGGCCCTAAAGCCTGAGCTGGTTTTACTCACAATTGGCAAACCAGATAAATCTAGTCTCAGCAAGCTTAATATCGATAGCCTTCATCTCGGCTACTTGAGCGCGGAGCACGATAAAGCCGTTGCCTACTCTGCCGCCGACCTATTTGTGTTTCCCACCCGGGCCGATAACCTGCCGCTCGTCTTGCAGGAAAGCATGGCCTGCGGGACTCCCGCCGTCTCTTTCAAAATCGGTGGCGTCCCAGATTTAGTGCGTCCTGGGTTGACTGGCTACCTGGCTACTCCCGGTGACCCTGAAGACCTCAGCAACGGTATTGTTCAGCTTTTAGAGAACACAGCTACACGGCTTAAAATGAGGGAAACCTGTCGCGCGATTGCTGTCAAAGAATACGCCATCGACATTCAAGTTAAAAGATACCTTGAAATATTTAATCAACTGCTTGCTAAATAACTTTTTGACCAATGAAAACATCAATTCTCGTTACAGGGGCGCATCGATCAGGCACAACCTGGGTTGGGCAAATGATTGCCCAGTCCTCTAAGGTTCACTATATCCAGGAACCCTTTAACATCGACAACCCGCCTGGCAAAGGAATCTGTGGGGCAAAATTTAATCACTGGTATACCCAGATCACTCCCGAGGATGAAAACCTATATTACAAACCCCTTAAAAAGACAATTAGCTTATCATATGACCTCTTGGGCCAGCTGTTAGATAGAACATCTAGAAAAAATCTTCGCAGGGTGCTCTCAGAGTATAAACAGTTTTCCTGTTCAAAATTCTCAAACAAAATAGCGCTGCTCAAGGATCCCCTGGCGCTATTTTCAGCGGAGTGGTTGTTTGAAAAGTTCAAAACTAAAAATATTGTGCTGATCAGACACCCCGCTGCGTTTGCCAGTAGCTTAAAACGGCAAGGATGGGATTTTGACTTTTCTCACTTCACATCCCAGTGTCACCTCTTGAATCATCCCTCTTTTCCTTTTAGGGAGGACGTTCATGGATATGCCCAAGGACCCAGAAAAAATATTGTTGAGCAATCGATCTTGCTCTGGAAGGTAATACACGCCAGGATTTTATATTACCGGCAGAAACATCCTGATTGGCTGTTTGTTAGACATGAAGATATCTCGACACAGCCCATTGAAGGGTATGCAAAAATCTTTAAGTATTTAGGGTTAGAGTTTTCTGCCGCGATTCAAGACACCGTAGCCGACTATAGCAGCTCAAAGAATTCGGTTGAGGCCATGGATGGCGCTACACATACCCTCAGACGGAATAGCAGAGCTAATGTCAAAACCTGGCAAACCAGGCTCAGTGAAGCGGAGGTGTGTAGTATCTATGATGGCGTTAAAGAAATTTCATCTCACTTTTACGTAGAGTCTGATTGGGCCTGAAACAAGGGGGTAGGTATCAAATGAATCTAAACGCAATAAACCTATCAGTTAGGCCAACGGAAAAAAGCAGGCCTCCCAAGATCTCGATTTTATTGCCAAATCTCAACACGTATCCTTTTTTAGAAGAGCGATTTCAGTCAATCCTGAGCCAGACCCTCACCAATTGGGAACTGATTGTTATCGACGGTTACTCCGACGATGGTTCCTGGGAGCTTATCCAAACCTACGCCTGTCAGGACAGCCGTATTCATGCTGCTCAAGCGCCACGGGAAGGGGTCTATGCAGGTATTAATCGTTGCATAGAACAGGCCCTTGGTGACTATATCTATATCGCGACCAGTGACGACACCATGACACCAGACTGTTTGGAAAAGATGGTGGCGGCGCTAGAGACTCAGCCAAACTGTGACCTTGCCCACTGCTGTCTCAGTATCATCGATGAGACTGGCCAACCCATTGAAAACCAATGGGACACCTGGGGCAAAGTCAAGTTTTTTGGGGAGCACATTGACCATCCGCACATCCGACTTGCCCCCTACGATGGCATCCTCTATTGTGCCCTGGGCACCCTTTATGCCTCCCTGACCCAGCTCCTGATCCGGCGTCGGCTGTTTGAGAAGATTGGCACTTTTAACACCGAATTTGGTCCCCACGGAGACTTCGAGTGGGGGATGAGGGCTGGTTTAACCGCCAATACCCTCCACGTTCCTCACTACTTAGCAACCTGGCGCATCCATGCTGGCCAGGCGACCCAAAATGACGTTATCTTTTCCGCTGAAGGTCAGGCCCTGTGGTGCGCCATGATTGAGTCCGCCCTGGCGACTTTGGCTGATAAGACTTCTGCTCTAAACCCCCGTCAACTCACCTACTGCTATCGCTTTAGGCAGCTACGCTTTGGCCTCTCAGAACGCTCCGTTCACCCCATCCAAAAGGGGCTTTTTCTGATCTATTTTTCCCTTTTTTACCCAAGGGTGGCGATTCACTATGTTTGGTTCAAGCTGTCTAAACAGCAGTTTAATCCAGCCATCTACATCCGAGATTTTCTAGCCAACCATAATTATGAACAGCACCTTACTCGAGCCTAAATCAGGCAATCCTTAATCATTCAAGCTTGAGCCATTTGGGCTTTAATCAATATAACAGGTCTTTCTATCCTCCAGAGACATCAGCGACAAAATGGGTACTCCAGCTAGAATAATTTGGCTCCGTGAAAGCTTTCCCTGGATGGGAAACCACAGTGGCTATGAGAAAGTTTGCGATGTCTTGGCAGCTCAAAATCCAATCGCCTATCGCAATACTTATCGGCCTCGTCACCCCCTACGCGGTCCCATCCGTCGAGGGGTCAACTATCTCGCCAGAGATCTCAACACCAGTCAGACCTACACTTCGGAGAGTGCTTACGTAGAGCTTAAGGCGCTTTGGCAGAGCTGCTGGCATCGTTCCAGCTTAATCCACGTGCTATATGTAGAGCGAATGTTAGGCCTTTTAGCGAAATGGCAAAATCACTTTCCCTATGACCTGATTGCCACGGCTCATCAACCCGTTGGGCTGTGGCGCATGGGACGGCACAATCCAGACATGCTTCGTCCCCTAGATGGACTGATTGTCTTGAGCAGTCGCGAGGTAAGTTTTTTTGAAACTTACTTACCGGATCGGGTTCACCTGATTTTGCATGGAGTTGATACCGAGTTCTTTTGCCCCAGCCCCAGTCCTATACAGACTGACGCGCCTCGCTTTGTTTTTTCTGGGACCTGGCTGCGTGACCTGGATACCCTGGTCCAGGTAGTCGAGACGACTTTGGCCCGCGATCCAGGTATTCAGTTTGACCTGATTGTGCCTGCTAGCAAACGCCAACAGCCTCAGTTCTACCGGATTGCCCACTATGACCAGGTACATTGGTGTGGGGGGCTGTCTGATCATCAACTCCGAGACGTGTATCGACGGGCAAAAGCTCTGTTACTACCCCTTTTGGACTGCACCGCTAATAATGCTTTACTCGAAAGCATTGCCTGTGGTCTACCCATCATTTCTAACGATGTGGGGGGCATGCCAGATTACACTCGCAACTCCTTTGCCACGTTGTTGTCCCCAAGAGACATCCAGGGATTTGTTGAGGCTATTTTGACCTTAGCTGAGTCTCCTGAAATCCAAGCAAAGCAGGGTCAAGCCGCTAGACAGTTTGCTAAAGCGCAGCTTGACTGGTCTGCAATTGCAGCGCAAACGCTAAATGTTTACAGCAAAGCTAGTCTGAGATAAGTCTTTTGAGCCTTAAATCTTTTGATTCTGTTGAACCACCGATTGCATACCCTCAAAGGCCCTGTGAAAATGAGCGTTAGAACATGAGAATTGCTTATATCGTAGGACAGTTTCCGGTCGCATCAAAGACATTTATCGTCAACCAAATTGTTGGCTTAATTGAGCGCGGCCATACTGTTGACATCTATGCCGAAGAGCCTAAAGAGAAGTCCGTAATTCATGGGGATGTGGAGAAGTATCATCTAACGCTGTGCACAAAATATCCTCCACAGGTGCCTTCAAATTGGACTTTAAGACTGGGCAAGGGTGTCATTTTAGCGGCTAATAATTTTCATAAAAACCCTTCAGCGCTCTGGGATTCGCTAAATATATTCAAGCACGGTCGAAAGGCCGGTTCCCTGAGATTTTTCTATGAAGTCATTCCGTTTTTAGATCACCATAAATACGACATCGTCCACTGTCATTTTGGTCCGAATGGGATTCAAAGCTTACCGATACGTCAGTTAGGTCTCCTACAGGGAAAACTGGTCACCACCTTTCATGCCCTTGGACTGACAAAGTATATTCAGTCTGAGGGCAGTCAGATTTATGAAAGCCTCTTTAGGGAAGGCGATCTCTTCTTACCGATTAGCCACTATTGGAAAGATTATTTAATCAAGCTTGGCTGTGAGGAGCACAAGCTCAAAGTTCATCGCATGGGGATAAACTGCGATCGCTTTAAATTTGTTCCTCGCCGGCTTCAAGCAAAAGCCCCCGTCAGATTGGTCTCTGTCTGTCGGCTTGTCGAAAAAAAAGGAATTGAGTATGCCATACGGGCTGTGGCGGAGGTCGCAAACACACAAGCAGCTGTGGAATACAGAATCATTGGCGATGGTCCTCTCAAAGAATCCTTAGAATCACTCATTAAAGAGCTTGGGGTGAGTCACTATATCAAAATTTTAGGCTGGCAAGAGCAAAATCAAATCATTCAGCAACTTGAACAGTCCCACATTCTGTTGGCCCCCAGTGTCACGGCCAAAGATGGAGACCAAGAAGGCATTCCGGTTGCCATTATGGAAGCGATGGCTACAGGTATGCCTGTCGTTAGTACATTTCATAGTGGTATTCCAGAACTCATCGAGGACGGAGTGACCGGTTTTCTAGTTCCCGAACGAAGCATTGATAAACTTTCAGATCGGATAAAAGCATTAATCAATAACCCGCAAATGTGGGAGGTGATGGGGGCAAAGGGGCGTGAACATATTCAGACAAAATATGATACGGAAATGCTAAATAGTGAACTTGTTAATACCTTCGGCGGGCTGATTGCTAGCCAAGAAATCAGCCATGTTTGATGAAACATCCATACAAAGCTTGGAAATGATTCTCCAAAGAAATGATACCCTCTTTAAAACAAACCTATGAATAGAAAAAATGCCTGTTTCTTATCGATTATCATTCCCGTTTATAATGATGTAAAGCGCTTGCAGCTTTGCTTAGACTCCCTTGAAAATCAAACCCTGCCAAGGCATCAATATGAAATTATCGTGGTCGATAATAACTCACAGGATGATATTAAAACGGCTGTCCAGAATTTTGACCAAGTGATGTTAGCATACGAGCCACTTCCTGGTTCTTACCTGGCTAGAAATAAGGGGATCTCTTTGGCAAAAGGGGACATCTTAGCCTTCACAGATTCGGATTGTATACCCGCTAAAGATTGGTTAGAAAAAGGTTCAAAGCACCTGCTGTCTATTCAGGGTTGTGGATTTGTTGCAGGCAATATCAAGTTTTTCTTTGATGCGCATAATCAACCCAACCCCATTGAGTTGTATGATAGCCTTGTTAATCTTCAACAGAAAAAGTATTTAGAAGAACAGGGGTGGGGAGCAACCGCTAACCTATTTACGTTTAAGGATGTCTTTGATGACGTAGGTTTGTTCAACGTCCATTTAAAATCAGGGGGGGATGCGGAGTGGGGAAAACGGGTCTCTTCTAGAGGATATAACGTTATTTATGCTGAAGACTGCTGTATCCGTCATCCCGCTCGGTCGTCACTCAAAGAAATCTACAAAAAGATTCAGAGGACCATGAGTGGCGTCTATGCGATCAGTCAAACCAGCCAAAATCAGCAAGTGCGTCAATTGTTCGCCCCCAACGATAACCCATTGACCCATAGTCTGTTAACTCAGTTAAGACCCCCTTTGCGCTCTGCCTTTCAAAAATCATATCAAGATCGGCGGTTGAAAAAAATTCACGAAAAAACCACTATTTTTCTATTGATTTTCTTACTCCATTATCTCAAGGTCTTTGAACTATTCCGACTAAAAACGGGTAAGTTTCAGACATAATAATAATCACACTTGTTTGAGCTGATATTTTTTATTAAAAGTATTTTGAGGAATTTATTCCGGGATATCTCAAATGACTCACCCAAAAGTTTCGATTATTATTCCTGCCTATAATTCGATGGCTTATCTGCCTGAAACAATCGCTAGTGTTCAGCAGCAGAGCTTTCAGGATTTTGAAGTTTTAGTGGTTAATGATGGTAGTACTGACAATATAACCGAGTGGGTTGCTGGTTTGTCTGACCCTAGAATTCAACTTATTAATCAAGAGAATCAGGGCTGTGCCGCTGCTCGCAATAACGGCGTGCGGGTTTCTGGTGGGCAATATATTGCCTTCCTGGATTCTGATGATATTTGGGAGCCCACCAAACTCAAAAAGCAGGTTCAGATTCTAGATACCTTTCCAAATATAGGTTTGGTTAACACCTGGATCTCAAATATCGATGGTGAGAGCTCCCCGATCGGAAAACAGGACGGCTCTCATGTTGAGGGCCATGTCTGGGCATCGGTGATTGAAGAAAACCCGATTATGTGTGGTAGTACCCCAATGATTCGTTGTGAATGCTTTGAGACTGTCGGTTTATTTGATCAGACCCTACGCTCTGCCGAAGATTGGGATATGTGGATTCGCATTGCTAAAAAGTACGAATTTGCGGTGGTGAAGGAGCCCCTGGTTCGGTATAGAATTCACGCGAATAGCAAGTCTCATAATTTACAGTTACATTTAGACAGTCGCCTAACTGTTATAGAGAAAGCCTTTCACGACAGTACATCGGATATAGCAAGCATGAAAGATAGAGCCTATGGACTTGCTTATCTTTCGGTGGCCTATCGAGCGTTGCAAAACCATGACTTTGAGACGGCGCTGACCTTCAAGAAGCAATCTCTCAAGTATTATCCCAACCTCTTTAGGTCAAAAGTGTTCCATCGCCTAGGGGTGATTTTGTTTTTACGCCGTCGATTGGGCGACCGACGCTATGGACAACTTCTGCAAACCTTACAATCTGCGACTCATTTTTCTATCTGGCCCAAACCGGAACCGCTCAACAACTAATCGTAAAAACCATGTCTGATACCCCGCTGATTAGTGTGATCATTCCCACCTACAATCGCCCAGCTTACTTAAAGGAAGCGATCGCAAGTGTGGTGAGCCAAACCTATCCCCATCTCGAAATTATTGTCTCAGATGACTGCAGTGACGAAAGTCCTCAGCCGATTATTGAGGCCTTTCAAGATGCTCGACTGCGGCTGCGGCGCAACCCTAGAAACCTGGGCATCGGCCTAAACTCAACCCACGCCTTTGCCGAAGCTAAGGGCAAATACGTTGCCAGTTTGAATGATGATGATCGATGGGATGCGCACTTTTTAGAAAGACTGGTGCGCCCGCTGGAAGGGAATCCAGCGTTAGTGCTGGCTTTTTGCGACTACTACGTGATCGATGACAGGGGGCAAATCGATCGGGCCGCTACAGAGAAGCACACCCGACGAGAAAAGCGCCACACCCTGCAAGAAGGCTCCTATCAACCTTTCTGGAAAATCGGCTTAGTCGATCAGGCCGTCTTTACGGCATCCGCCGCCCTGATTCGTAAAGACGCCGTGCAGTGGGAAAGGTTATTTGAAGCCGGGGTGTTTTGGGACTATTACCTGGCCTATCTGGCCTGCCGCGGGGGGGGCGGGGCTTACTACTGTGCAGAGCGTCTGGCCTACTATCGGATGCATGCCCAATCCGAGAATATGGTAAGTGGCAATCGCAATATCCAGGCCAAAATCCGTAAGGGCAAAGCGGCAACCTTTTGTCATCACTGCTTTATGAACGATGAAAATCTGCAAGCATATCGCCCTTACTTTCAACAGGAGTGGGCCCATGCCAACACCACCTTGGGGATTGGTTTTTTGCGGCTGGGGCAAGCCGCCGAAGCTCGACCCTACCTACGTCAGGCCCTGCAGTCTCAGACCCTTAACCTCCGCACGCTGGTGGCCCTGGGCCTGAGCTATTTGCCACAGTCCCTGGCAAATTCCTTAGCCCATATCCGCAATCCCGGCTTATTCGCAAAGCTACGATAGCCCCCTTCTCTCTGCCCCTGCCTGCTCTGCTCCTCCCTAAATTCTGAAGGGCGAGCAGCCGCGTCGCCCCTTCCCCCCTGTCCCCTTCCCCCAAAAGGAGCCCCCCCATTGCATCCGTCGTCCTCTACCTCCACTCCCTTTGACTGGCTCAGTTTTCGGCCTGCTGCAGCCTGGATCGCGATTTTGAGCTTAGGGGTGATCACCGTCCTTGGTATTTTGGTCGGAGTCGGGGGCATCGTGCGGCTGCTATTTACCGGCGGGAGCGTTGCCGTTGGGGCCTTGCTGTATTGGCGTTATCCGGTGCTCTATGTGGGTTTTACTTGGTGGCTCTGGTTCTTAACGCCGCTGGTGCGTCGCCTGATTGATCAGCAGGCGGGCTGGCAACATCCCAACATTGTGTTGCTGACCCCGCCGTTGGTTACGATGATTTCTGCGATTACCTTGCTGCGCTACCTGCCGGGCACCCATCGTCAAGGGGGGTTGCCGTTTATCTTGGGCCTGACCAGTGTTTTTTACGGATTTTTGCTGGGGCTGATTCAAAACTCATTGCTGGGGAGTGCGGTAGCGTTGCTAAACTGGCTACCCCCCATCTTGTTTGGGTTTCACCTGTTTGTGAACTGGCAACAGTATCCCGCCTTTCGCCAAAATATTCAGCGCACCTTTCTCTGGGGGGTGTTGGTAATGGGGGCCTACGGTGTGTGGCAGTACCTAATCGCGCCGGGCTGGGATCGCTTCTGGTTAGATAATCTCGACACGCCCATTTTTGGCACGCCAGAGCCGTTAGGCATTCGGGTGTGGAGCACGCTGAATTCGCCTCAGCCCTTTGCGGCTGTAATGATGGCGGGGCTGATTTTGCTGCTGAGTAATCGAGACAGCTTAAAGTTTATGGCCACCGGCGTCGGCTATCTCTCCTTCTTGCTGTCCCTGGCGCGTTCAGGATGGCTGAGTTGGCTGGCCGGGCTGATGATTTATATTCCCTCGCTTAAATCACATCTGCAGATGCGCATCATTATCACCCTGATGTTGATGGCGGTGCTGGTGGTGCCCCTGGCCTCGGTCGAGCCGCTGGCCAGCCAGATTGAACCCCGACTGGAGTCTCTGAGAGGCATTCAGGATGACGGTAGCTATCGGGCGCGTTTAGAAGGCTATAGCGAACTCCTCGACGAGGCGATCACAGAGTTTGTGGGTCGAGGCTTAGGAGTTCAACTGGAAAGCAGCAGTTTGGGTAGCCGCGATAGTGGTGTTTTAACCCTCCTGTTTTCTCTGGGTTGGATGGGGAGCGTTCCGTATATCACCGGTATTTTTCTGATTTTCTTTAAGCTGTTTCAGGGGGCTGAAGCTCGATTTGATACCTTTGCCAGTGCCGCCCGTGCGATCGCATTTGGCATTTTTGCCCAAATTGGTCTCAATATCGCCATGCTGGGGGTGGTTGGCATGGTGCTCTGGGGCTTTTTAGGCATCGGACTGGCCGCGTCTCGATATTACGCCCAATTGAATTTTTTGCAGGTCGAGTCAAATGTCGCAGGGGCAAGAGGCACCGTCCCTACCAGGTTATCCAGTTTGAATCGAGGTGACTGAATTCGGATTGGGTATCAGCTCTGTTGTTTACGAGGCTAGAATCTATGCTTGCAAGAACCCTGATTAAGAATACAAAGTATCGAGCCGGGCACCTCATGGGACGCCATGAGATCCTGTTTCAGCTGCTGCCCTTTGCTAAGCAAAACCAGTGGAAAAAAGTCTCTCCGCAAAAAGATATTTGCATAGAGGGCTTTCCCCGCTCGGCTAACTCCTTTTTTGCTAAAGCGTTTCGACTCTACAACCCAACTGCAAAGGCGGCGCACCACATGCATGCGCCTATGCAGGTGATTAAAGCCACGGAATATGGCATCCCCTGTGTGGTGTTGATTCGCAAGCCGATCGATGCCATTGCCTCGGTGCTAGTGGTTGATCAAACGCTGTCTACTCGCTTTGCGATTCAAAGCTATATCAACTTCTATGAGCGAGTCTGGCCGAGGCGTGACCAGGTGATTGTTTCGGACTTCAAAGACACCACCACCTGCCCGCACCGAACCATTGAGCGCGTTAATCAGCGCTATGGCACCTCTTTTCAGATGGAGCCAATTACACCTGAGGTCAAAGAAACGATCTTTAGTCAGCTCCAGGAGACCCAAAAGCGACTCAATCAGCCTGAACATTTAGTTGCCATTCCGACCGAAGCAAAGGCCCAAATTAAGCAAGCGGTGCTTCAAGAACTGACCGCGCATCCGCTGTTGCCTACCGCGAACCTGATTTACGAGAGATTTTTGGACCGTTAATCTTATGAGATCTTGGTTGCCCCGTTGGATTTACCGTCGTCAGTATTTATGGATGCTGGTTGTGACGGCTGTGTTTGCTTGCAGCACCTCGCTGCCCAGCCAGTCCCAGAGTTTATCTGAAACTGCTCGCCCAGCCAGTGCCTTTATTGATTCGGTGGGGGTTGTAATCCATCTAAACCGAACCAATAGCGCCTATGGCAACTTCGACAACATCATTAAGCCGAGACTGCAAGAGTTGGGCATTCACCACGTTCGAGACGGGGTCAAGCGACGGGATCGGACCACTCAGCAAAAGCTGGTTGATCTGGCCGCCGTGGGCATCAAATCTATCCTGGTGATGGACCCCAGGGATCAGTCGAATGCCGCAGTTGCGGTTGAGATTGTCAAAGCCATCCCCACCGCAGTCGAGGCAGTTGAAGGCCCTAATGAGTGGGATGTTTGGGGCGACCTGACCTACCAGGGGCAGCCGTTTCCAGAAGGGGTGCGGCGCTTTCAATCTGAACTGTATAGAGCGATTAAGGGTGACCCAGCCACGGCGACCCTGGAGGTGCTCAGCCCAACCGTGGCGTTTGCGAATAAGGCCAGCCAACTCGGTGCGGTGGACTGTGACTATGGGGCGATGCACAGCTATCCCGGCGGCAACCCGCCCACCACTGACCTAAATCGGCGCTGGCTCCCCGCCACGGCGCTGATCTGCCCTGACAAGCCGGTGATTGCCACAGAGTCTGGATGGCATAATGCGATCGCAAGTTCCTCGGGTCAACCGGGGGTCTCAGAGGCCGCGGCGGGCAAATATGTGCCCCGGCTCTGTCTGGAGTATTTTAATCGCGGCATCCGGCGGGTTTATCTCAACGAGCTGATTAACAAATGGAAGAACAATAATAAAGAAGGTAATTTTGGCCTGCTGCGCCAGGATGGATCGCCTAAACCAGCCTTCGTTGCTCTCAAGAACCTAATGGCGCTGCTGCAAGATGGGACCGGTGACTTCTCGCCAGGTACGCTGAGCTATACGATGGCGGGTGACAAGACAAATGTCCATCACACCCTGCTACAGAAGCAGGATGGTCGGTTTTACTTAATGCTCTGGCAGGAGGTGCCCAGTTTTGATTTGGCTAACAAACGAGATATCTCGGTGTCGCCCCAGGCGGTGACGATCCGGCTAGATACGACGATTCGGGCAGCGACCCTCTATCGCCCCCTGGAGTCAACAACGGCGGTTGCCCAATATAACAGTCCCCGGTCAATCGACATAGACGTTAGTGATGCGCCCCTAGTGATCGAGCTGTCCCCAGGCTGACTGTGTTGAATCCCCTCCTCGGGAGGGGTGCCCGCAGGGTGGGGTGGCCGCTAGTGCTAATAGTCGAGACCCACCCCGCCGCCCCTCCCAGGAGGGGATAAAAGGATCGGCTTCCCTGTTGATATACTGCATTAAATTTTCGGTTATATGCTGACCCCTTTAATCTTCAGGAGTGAAAATGCCAAAGCCATCAATTAGTTTGTTTATTCCCAATCTGGACGGAGGCGGCGCTGAGCGGGTCATGCTGCATCTGGCCAAAGGGTTTGCTGAGCGGGGGTTAAAAGTCGATCTAGTCGTAGCGCGGGCGCAGGGAGCCTATCTGTCGAAAATTCCCAACAGCGTGCGGCTGGTGAATCTAGATGCCCGGTCGCCGCTGCTGTTGTTTAAGACGCTCGCCCTCAAACAATACTTGCAGCAAGAACAGCCTGCTTTCTTAATTTCTACGCTGGATATTTTTAATGCCGCCACTTGGGCCAAGCGGCTGGCGGGAGTAAACACCCAGGTGGTGATGTGTGTGCAAACCAACCTCTCCCAGCAGTTTCAAGATCGCCACGGGGCGCTGATGCAAAGGTTTAAGTGGGCGGTGGTGCAGTCTTTTTATCCCTGGGCTGATACCATTGTCACGGCGTCAGCAGGCGTGGCTCAGGATCTAGCGCAAAATGCCAAAATCCCGATGGAGCAGATGACGGTTATCCATAACCCGGTGGTCACCCCAGATTTTAGCCAACGCGCCCAGGAGTCTGTTGAGCATCCCTGGTTTGCCGCCGATCAGCCGCCCGTTTTGTTAGGCGTTGGCCGGATTGTCAAACAAAAGAGTTTTGCGACCCTAATTCAGGCATTTGCGCGGGTTCGCCAGCGGTGTCCGGCCCGGCTGATGATTTTGGGAGAGACCGATCCGCGAGAGCCTGAGGTTAAACCTGAGCTGGAGTTGTTAATCGAAAAGTTTGGCCTGCAAGACGATGTCCAGTTTTTGGGCTTCGTCGAAAACCCCTACGCCTATATGGCTAAGGCTCATGTATTTGTGTTGTCCTCGATCTATGAGGGCTTTGGCAACGTGGTGGCCGAAGCGATCGCAGCCGGGACGCCGGTGGTCTCAACTGACTGTGAGAGTGGCCCAGCCGAGATTTTAGATCATGGTCAGTATGGTGAGCTAGTGCCGGTGGGAGATGATGAGGCGATGGCCGAGGCGATTTTGGCGACGCTTGAGCAGCCGGTCGATGCGAAGCAGCTGAAGGTGCGATCGCAGGCCTTTACCCTCGACTGCATCGTCCATCAATATCTAGAGGTGATGGATGGACTACACCCCAATCAACGCCCCACCGTTGGAGCCATCTGATGCGAGTCCTGCATATCCTCAATGACATTCGCAAAATCGGCAATGGGATTGTCAACGTCGCCATTGATTTAGCCTGTTTGCAGGCCCAGGCAGGGTATGACGTCAGCGTGATATCGGGCGGCGGCGAATACGAAACCCTGCTGGCCCAATACGACGTCAAGCATTACCCGCTCAATCAAACCCGCACCTGGCAAAATCTAGCTCGAGCCGCCGCCCAGTATCGCGCCATTGTGCAACAGGTGCAGCCAGATATTGTCCACGCCCACATGATGACTGGGGCGGTGTTGGCCCGGAGCTTAAAGCTGTGGAGCCAATACGGTCTGGTCAGCACGGTTCACAATGAGTTTCAAGAGAGTGCCAAATTTATGGGGCTTGCCGATCGCGTCATTGCAGTCAGTCAGGCTGTCTCTCAGTCGATGCAGCAACGGGGGATTCCGCCCGGCAAGCTGCGAGTGGTTACAAACGGCACCCTGGAGAGCCCTCGAGTCGGTGCATTGACTGACTGCTCACCCGCTGACTTGCAGCGGCCTGCCATCACCACCGTAGCCGGCATGAACTCGCGCAAGGGCATCGCCGATCTGATTGCCGC
>JBCDDJ010000027.1:0-29795 GCA_039180385.1 Cyanobacteria bacterium P01_G01_bin.38
ATCCCCGCCACTTCAGCCAGGGCATTGAGGGATAAATCTTTGTACAGGTTGGCTTCAACAAAGTCAATCAGCTGATCGAGGTTGGGCAGTTGATTCGCAGGCGTCTCGACCTCAGATTTGGACAATAGGGCAAGAATGGTATGGGTTGCAAACTGGCCCGCCAGGGATTCGAAGTAGAGCCGACCGCCGAAGGAATGGGTTTGGATAAATTGTCGAGCGGCTCGCCCAATCGCAGTCACATGTCGATTTCGCAGATGGGAAAGTCGTCGTAGTGAAACCGCCTGATGTGGAGCCAAGTCATCTACATAGGTTTCAAATAGGGTTGTGGACAGGGCAAAGATCAGATAGGCACCCCCCTGGCTAGACTCTGAAAAGGTTTCGCAGGTTGCTGGGGTAAAGGCAAAGGTGTTGACGGGGGTGTGATAAGCGGTGATGCGATCGCTGGCAAACGCGTGATAGCCCGTCTGAGACTCCAGCGCGAATCCTAAAACATGCCATTCGGGCTGATACCGGACCTGATAGGGCTGCTTGGGGCACAGTTCAACAAAAAGATGCTCGCTCTCAAATCGCCGTCCCCAGATAGGCGGCGCGTTGGGTAAGGGGGTAGAGTCATCCATCGGGTTGCTTACGCTGCAAGATTTTGAAAGATCGAAATTTGAAAGACTTTCTTTCCTAATTTATCTATGATTAATGCTCATGTTGAGTGTGTTAACCCATGATGCATTTTCCTGAGCAGTTGCGATTGCTACCCAAATTTGGCGGCCCTTTTGATGCCTTTAAACTAGCAGCCAAAGACTGTGATGTTCTGTTTGCCTCCTATCCAGCCGGGACGGTTATATCACCTCATACCCATGACACCGACAATGTTGGAGTGATTACCCAGGGAGAACTGATTCTAACCCTGGCGGGTGAAGAAACGCGGTATAAACCGGGGGAGTGGTACCATGTGCCAGCCCAAGTCACCCACGCAGCCCGCTTTGATCAGCCAACGTCTGAAATTGAATTTTGGTTCTACATTAAACAGCGTACAAAATGAGGTGAGCCCAAACATCGCGGTAGGTGAGCACGCGCAGGGAGGGCACCGCCCACCGTCACTTTTGCAGTTCACCGGAACCTATGAGCACTAATAAATTCAAGGATCTATCGATAACCGCTACAGCTGCTCGAGGTATCTTTTACTACATGAGGAAACTGCACGAGCTAGGGATACAGATTGTTTAAACTGAGAAGGTAGCCCCCTTATGCAGACAGAGTGCCATGATAACTAACGTTGAAGAGGCTGCTACCCTGCCTAATGCGCCGGACAATCGCCAGCTAGATGGCCCCAAGGCCAAGGGGCTGCGACGCACGCTGCGAGTTTTGCGCCTGATTTTGCAGCCAACGCAGTACATGGACGACAACGTTCGACGCTATGGCCCAATATTTAAAATCGGCGGTGATAGCTCGCCGCCACTGGTCTACGTGGGCGATCCGGAAGTCGTGCGGGAGATCTTTCAACTCAATGCGACCCAGACATTGACAGGGCAAGGCAACGGCATTCTCCGGATTATGGTAGGTGACCAGTCCATCTTGTTACTAGACGGCGAGGCTCACCAGCGACAGCGTAAGCTTTTGATGCCCCCGTTTCATGGCGATCGCCTGCGGACCTATGCCCAGCTAATTGCCGATATTACTCGCGAGGTGAGCGCCGCTTGGCAACCAGGCCAAGTGATTGTGGCGCGTCCACCGATGCAAGACTTGACTTTAGGTGTCATTTTGCAGGCAGTTTTTGGACTGCAAGCAGGCCCGCGGTTGGATAAGCTGCAAAATCTTATGAGTAGCATGCTCGACGCTTTTGCTTATCCGATTACGTCTAGTCTGCTGTTTTTTCCTGCGCTGCAGAAGGATTGGGGAGCTTGGAGTCCGTGGGGACGCTTTCTGCGCCTGCGGGAAACGTTACGACAGCTACTGTATGCCGAAATTCGCGATCGCCGTGACGAGCTGTCACAGCCGGGAGCCGATCTTGAGAAGCGAACCGACATCCTAACGCTACTCCTGCAGGCTCGGGATGAGCATGGTGAGGCCATGAGCGATGTCGAACTCCACGATGAGCTAGTAACGTTGTTGCTCGCTGGGCATGAAACCACGGCCTCGGCCCTGGTTTGGATACTGTACTGGATTCACTCTCTCCCTGAGGTACAACAGAAGCTACGGTCAGAATTGGCGGGACTCGGTCCCAACCCAGACCCAATTGCGATCGCTCAGCTCCCCTATCTGAACGCGGTCTGTCAAGAGTCACTGCGGATTTATCCGATTACGCCCACCTCCTTTGTCCGAATACTCCAGGAGCCTATGACCTTAGCTGGCTACGCCTTTGAAGCAGGCACGACCCTGATGCCAGCAACTTACATCATTCATCAACGTCCGGATATTTACCCCAACCCCAAACAGTTTCGCCCCGAACGATTCATTGAACGCCAGTATGCACCTCATGAATATCTACCCTTTGGTGGAGGACACCGCCGCTGCATCGGGTCGGCCTTGGCAATGATGGAACTCAAAGTGGGCATTGCCACGCTGCTACAACAGTTTGAACTAGAGCTGCTGCATTCCCGACCGCTGTTGCCCACTCGACGTGGCTTAACGCTAGCTCCCCCCGCGTCGATGAAGCTAAAAGTAAAGTCGGTGCGGTAATGCCTTTCCCAGCCATGGGCGGGAGTTATCCTCTCAAATGCCCCCGATAGCCTTAGAATGCGAGGTATCCCGTTTAGATGCCAATAGCCATGCCGACCGATTCTCTTGATCTTAAGCCTCTTCAGGATAAAAAAGCCTTTATCTGCGATATGGACGGCGTTATTTACCACGGCAATCGTCTGCTACCAGGGGTGCCTGAGTTCGTTGATTGGCTGCACCAGACCGACAAGAGCTTCTTGTTTCTGACCAATAGCAGCGAGCGATCGCCGCGAGAGTTAAAAGAAAAGCTCAGCCGATTGGGGATTGAGGTGTCGACCGACAATTTTTACACCAGCGCCCTAGCGACTGCCGCCTTCTTGGCGCAGCAAAAGCCGGGTGGCAGCGCCTTTGTGGTGGGAGAGCCGGGTTTAATCAACGCGCTGTATGAGGCAGGATTTTCTATCAACGATACGGCTCCAGATTACGTGGTTGTGGGCGATACCCGCAGCTATAGCTACGAAAAGCTAGAACAGGCCTGTTATTTGGTACAGCAGGGGGCAAAGCTGATTGGGACCAACCCAGATGTCACAGCCCCGTCAGAGAAAGGAATTATTCCAGCTACGGGAGCGCTGCTGTCTCCCATTGAGCTGACGACGGGGGTGACGGCTTACTGCATAGGTAAACCCAACCCACTCATGATGCGAAACGGCCTCAAGCAGCTGGGGGCTTGCCGGGAGGATACGGTCATTATTGGAGATCGCATGGATACAGATATTATTGCGGGCATTGAGTCGGAAATTGAAACGGTGTTGGTGTTTAGCGGTGTCACCCGCCCAGAAGATCTCCCCCGCTTTGCCTTTCGACCCAACTATCAGGTCTCTGGGGTAGGACAGCTCGTTTCGTAGTGAGTGAGCAGTGAGTTCGAAGGGCTGGCTCAGATAATGTATACCCTGGTCTCTTCTGACGAGAAATCTCGACCAGAGACGATGTTGAGACTGCGGTATTTTTGCGCCCTGGCCCAGCAGGCTGAGAAATTGATTTGAGCCTCAAAACCGATAAGCAAAGCGGATCGGTGCGATCGCAACCGATTTAAAGTCCAGATCGATTGTACTAAAGATCGCATGTACTGTTAAGTTATTAGATGAGCCCATAGAGAAGCTCTTTGGCTTGTCTCATATGATTCCAAGACGGCTGACCCTGCAAAACTTTTTGAGCTATCGCGACGTCACCCTCGACTTTCGGGGTTTGCATGTTGCCTGTATTTGTGGCCCCAACGGGGCGGGCAAGTCGTCGTTATTAGAGGCGATTGCCTGGGCGGTTTGGGGCCAAAGCCGGGTGGCGGCTGAGGATGACATTGTGTATCTCGGAGCCGCGGAGGCCAAGGTTGATTTTATCTTTGAGCATGGTCAGCAGACCTATCGCATCTTGAGGTCTCGCCGTCGCAATCAGAGCAGCTTTTTAGAATTTCAGATTGAGACGGAGTCAGGGTTTCGAGCGCTCACCCAGCGGGGGATTCGGGCGACCCAGCTGCTGATCTTGCAGCACCTCAAAATTGACTACGACACCTTCGTCAATTCTGCCTATTTGCGCCAGGGTCGGGCCGATGAGTTTATGCTCAAACGCCCCAGCGAACGCAAACAAACCCTGGCGGATCTGCTTAAGCTCGATCACTATGATCGTCTGGCTGAGCAGGCTAAAGCGCAGGCCCGTGACTACAAAGCCCAGGCCCAGCTGCTGGAAACTCACTTAGCACAGCTGGACGATCAGCTGCAGCAGCGAGAGGCGATTAGTGCCAACTATGCTTGTCTCCAAAAATCGGTTGTTGCGGCTCAGGCTCACCATCAGGCCCAGCAGCAACAGCTGGCCACGTTGCAAACCCAACAGCGCCAGCGCCAAACCTGGCAACAAGCGTTAGCCCTGGCCCAGCAGCAGTATCAACACGATCAGCAAGCATTTGCTCAGCTGCAACAAACCTTAGAATCTGTCCAGGCTCGGCACGATCAGCTACAGGCTTTGCTAGTACGCACTGATGAAATCACTGCAGGCTATCGTGTTCTGCAACAGCTAACGGTGACAGAAGAACAGGTTAGCCTCAAGTTTCAAGCCTATCAACTGGCTCAAGAAAAGCGAGCCCAGCTGCAGCAACAAAAACTCGAAGCACTGGGGCATCTGGAGTCACGCTATCAATCTCGTCAGCTGCGATTAGAGGCGCTTGACGAGAGACTCGAGACCCTGCAGCAGATGATTGACAATAAAGCTGAGGTTGAGGCGGCTTGGGAGCAGCTTCAGCAGGCCCGACAGCATTTGCAGCGCCTCGATCAGCAGCAGTTGAAAGTAGCCCCCCTGCGCCAGCGTCAGCAGCAGCTGCAAACTGAGATTGACCGGGCCACGGCTCGCCTATCGGCCCGGCTGGATGAGATGATCACCACCCAACAGCAGCTCCAAACGCAGCAGCAGGTCCAGCCCCAGCTGAGGCAGGCGGTGCGAGACATCAGCCATCGACTCAGCTATTTAGAACAACGCCGCACCTATCAGGAGCAGGTGCGGCTCAAAGGGCAAGAACGTCGCAGCTTTATGGAGCGGCTGCAGGCCGATCAGCGCAACTATGAGGTGCAGCTGGCCCAAATTGATCAAAAAATCAAGCTGTTGGCTGAGCCCCATGCGGTGTGTCCCCTGTGTGATCGCCCCCTGCAAGAACATGGGCAGCGGGTAATGGTAGAGCAACAGCAGCAACGTCAGGAAGTGCAGGATCAGATTTGGGTGATCCGCGAACAGCTGGCGGTGTCTGAACGCGAGATTCAGGTGCTACGGCAAGAGTATCGAGAGATTGAGGGAGAGCTGTCCAAATATGCCGATGTGTTGCAGCAGCGCGGGCATTTGCAAGCTCAGCTTGAGTCTTCGGCAACGGTAGACAGTCGCTTGCAAACAGTTGAAACAGAACGGGCCAATCTCGAGCGATGTTTGCAGGGTTATACCGATGGAGATACGCTGCACCGAGAGCTAGAGGCCCTTGAGCAATCGATATCGACCTTAAACTATGATGATCGCGATCATGCTCTGGCCCGTAATCAGGTCGAAAAGCTGCGTTGGGTCGAGGCTAAACGGGCAGAGTTAAGGCAGGCTGAGCGGCAACTGGCGGAATGTCGGCAACAGCGACCCGTTCTTAAGGCTGAGTTAAAAAAATTACAGCAACAAATTGAGGTGTTTGAACAACATCCTTTAGCTCAGCAGCTGATCGAGCTAGACCGACACATTGCTGACATGGACTATAATCTGACCGATCACCAACAGCTGCGTGAACAGCTGCGCGAGGCCCGTCCCTGGCAGCTGCAATATCAAGCCTGGCAAGCTGCTCAACAGCGGTTACCTGACCTTGAGCAACAGCTAAGTCACCTGAAATTAGAGTTGTCTGCTCGGCAGTCAGGGATGGATGCGATCGCACCCAAAATTCAACAGCTCCAGCAGCAACTCGCCGAAAATGCCGATCCCCAGGCGGTTATCGCCAACCTGGCAGCCCAGCTCCAGGTTGGCCAAGCCCAGCGAGAGGCCCAACTGGCTCAGCTCGGCAGACTTGAACAGCAGCTGGTGCAGCTGGATCAGGTGCAGGCCCAGGTTGAACAACAGCGGCAGGCTCGCCAGCAGGCCCACCGCAAGCAGCAGGTTTACCAAACTCTGGCCCAATCCTTTGGCAAAAACGGCATCCAGGCGTTGATGATCGAAAATCTGTTGCCCCAGCTCGAAGCAGAAACCAATCAAATCCTGGGTCGGCTCAGTGCCCACCAGCTGCATGTGCAGTTTGTTACCCAGCGGGTGGGGCGCAGTCGTAAAAAACTGATCGATACCCTCGATATTTTGATCGCCGATGCCCGCGGCACCCGCGCCTACGAAACCTATTCCGGTGGGGAAGCCTTTCGGGTGAATTTTGCGATTCGGCTGGCGCTGGCTCGGCTACTGGCCCAGCGCTCGGGCATGGCGCTGCAAATGTTGATCATTGATGAAGGGTTTGGTACTCAAGACAAAGAAGGGTGCGATCGCTTAATTGCGGCGATCAATGCGATCGCACCCGATTTTGCCTGTATCCTCAGCGTAACCCACATGCCTCACTTTCGCGAAGCTTTCCAGACTCGCATTGATGTTAGTAAGACAGAGCGTGGATCACAGATTGAGATTTCGGGCTGAGATTTTGAGAAAGTTGGCCCATCACTCAACACGAGGCAAAAACTCGAGCCGCTTGTTGCATGTGTTGCATGTGAGGACGGAGTTGACTCAGTTGCTCCGTGTTTAACAAAAACATAGGTTGGTGATCAGGCTCGATCACCAACGAACTGACACATTTAATCTTGGCCTTGACCACATCATCAAGCGGCAGGGGGGTAAACGCAGATAGGGGCACCTGACGCACAGTGGGTTGAGCCTGAACGGGTAACCCAACCAAGGTATTGTGCAGCGTTTTAGCGATAATCAGGTAGCCAGAAGCGGTATTTTCCTCATCTGCATGAGCGGCTAACGGACGGCGAGGTAGCTGGGACAGCTCACCAAACACGTGGCGACCGACGTCTAACACAGTCATTTCCTGACCCTGGTGAACAGTTACACTTGCACCGACTTTATAGGGGTCGCCATACGTATCTCCCATGGAAACCACCCTGACAACCGCTTGAATTGGCAGCGCAAAGTAATCTTGACCGATTTGAAAAACAATAAGCTGTTGTTTTTTCTTGGATTGACGGGTTTTAGCGTGTCGTAATCTACGGGGAGAAATTATAGCCATATCGGTCTGGATGAAGCGTATAGAAAATCCTGAGAAAATTGATTGCAAACGCAGGTTTGCAGCTTAGCTACACCCGATGAGTTTAAGTGTACGCCAACGGGTTGTTTTTAACCTCCGCCAAATAGCTGAAACTATTGATATTTATTAGCTAAGGGCTAAAGATGGGAAGCTGATTTACGGCATATAGGAGAGTTCTTGCAGAGGGTTGGCAAAGCCACATTGTCTTAAGGGGATTTCATATTCCTGTGAATTAAGGACTCGATGGTTTTGCCGCGCCCATGGCCTGATTGGGCAGTCATAGATCTCTCTTTACACAACAAAAAGTGATGTTGCGACAGACGTGGCAACATCACAGGTTGATCGTTTTCAAGATAGTTTGTTCAAGCTAAACCTTGGCCATATCCAGACCTGTAGTTTGCCCTGAGGGAAAAACTCAAGTTTTCAACTGGATGTGGCTTAAGCTTGAACGGCTTGGGGTGTGGATTGCAACTGGGGACGAATCTGGCTTAACAGCTCAGTGTTGAGCAGAAAAAGGGGTTGTTGGTCAGGCTCGATCACCAACGAACTCACGCATTGAATGTTGACCTTTGCCACATAATCGAGCGGCAGAGGGTTAAACGCAGACAGCGGCACCCGGCGAACGGTGGGCTGAGCCTTAACCGGCAACCCAACCAGCGTATCGTGCAGCGTCTTAGCCACGATCAAGTAACCAGAAAGGGTGTCCGCCTCGTCTGCAGAGGGAGGTAACGGGTGCTGTGGCTGATGAGACGGCTCGCCAAACACGTGGCGACCGACATCTAACACGGTCATCTCTTGGCCCTGGTGAACCGTCACACTTGCCCCGATTTCATGGGGGTCACCGTAGGTATCTCCTATAGAAACCACCCGGGCAACCGCTTGAATGGGTAGTGCAAAGCAATCTTGACAAATTTGAAAAACAATCAACTGTTGCGTTTTCCTCAGTTGTTGATGGGCTTTAGATCGTCGCAATCTACTGGGAGAAATGATAGCCATATCGGTCAGCGCAAGTCGTATACAAAATCCTGAGAATTACCGATGGCAAACTTGAATTTGCAACCGGGCTGCACCTTATGGGTCTCAGTATATGGATACTTTCTCCGTAGAACTAACTAAAGCGCGTCATTTTAGGAGGATTTCACATTATTGTGAATTAACTGATCGAGTGCTTCGAGCAGTTCGTGATCCTGATAGGGCTTGGTGAAATAGGCAGAAGCACCTAAATTCAGGGCTAGCTGACGATGTTTGTCGCTGCTGCGGGAGGTCAGCATAATCACGGGCAGCGCTTTAAATTTGGGGTTGGGTTTCACCTCGGCCAAAAAGCCATACCCGTCTAGTCGGGGCATTTCGATATCGCAGAGAACGGCCTGTACGGGGAGTCCTTGGATGAGTTTTTCGACGGCCTCTTGTCCATCTTTGGCCTGTTCTACCCGATAGCCATCTCTTTCTAAGGTCTTGACTAAAAATCGGCGGGCGTTGATCGAGTCATCGACCACCAGAACGCTCAAAGGTACATTCTGATCGACCGATCCTGGGTCATAGGCTCCAGGGTCAGGGGTAGCCTGATCGGGGGTCCCTTCGAGCAGCTTGGCAAGGCTAGGGGTGTTGCTGGGTGGTAGAGCCTGAGTCTCAATCCAATCGAGGAGTTTAACCGCGTCTGCCAGGGGTAGGGCATGGCCGTCTTCTAAAATTGTGCAGCCGATAAATCCAGGGGGCAGTCCGATCACATTCTCAATTTGACGGATCACGATTTCTCGTTCTCCCCAAAATCGCTCGACATAGATGGCTTTTAAGCCGTTTTCTTGACGAACAATCAAAGCAACCGGCTCAGTAATCACGGCCTGGGTATTGCCGTAGCTCATTTTGCGAGGGCAGCTAAATTTGAGCCACTGATCTAACCGGATGACGGGGACTGACAGACCTTCCCAATCTAAAAATTCTTGACCGGGGGAGCGATGCACTGGGTATGACTTGAGCCGCACCATTTCTTGAAGGCCGTCGGTGGGAAAGGCTAACCGAATGCCGCCGACCTCAATCAACAATGCCCGGATGGTCGAAAGTGTAAACGGAACGCTGATTGTGAAGGTGGTGCCTTCGCCGGGGCGGGTATTGACTTTGATGTCGCCCCTGACTTCGGCCAGGTTGGTGCGCACCACGTCCATGCCAATGCCGCGACCGGAGAGATCGGTCACCTCGTTGGCGGTGCTAAACCCAGGCTCAAAAATCAGACCGAGGATCTCGGCTTCGTCAATTTCATCGAGCAGGGCCTCATCGATCCCCATTCTGAGGGCGCGATCGCGAACCTTCTGGAGGTTAATGCCTGCGCCGTCGTCCTGGATCGAAATCAGGGTTTGATTGCCCCGGTGGGTAGCCCAAATCTCAATCCTGCCCTGGGGGGGCTTACCGGCGGCTTGACGCGCCTCGGGTAGCTCAATGCCGTGGCCAAAGGCATTGTGGAGCAGGTGCATGAGCGGATCTCGTAAATTTTCTAAGATATATCGGTCGATCAGGGTGCCGCTGCCATGGACTTGAAAATCGACCTGTTTGCCGTACTGCACTGATAAATCTCGGACCAGCCGGGGAAACTGCTTGACCACGTCGGAGAGCGGTCGCATCCTCGCCCGAGTGACATTCACCTGGAGCTCTTTGGTGGTGCGGTTGAGGTCACCGTTGGCTTGCTTGATCTCCCGCAGGCTAAATTGCATATCCCCTGTGGCTTCTTTTAATCGCACCACGGTTTCGCCGTGCTCCTGGGAGAGTAAGTGTAAATCGCTGTAGCGATCCATCTCCATGGCATCAAACATGCGCTGATAGCGGGCCAGGCCGGTTGATTTTAGGCCGGTTGGCCCGGTCACTGGCGGGCTGACGAGTGGGCTCGCGCCGCTGCCAAACCGTAGCTGGGGCAGCGCTTCTTTGGCAGCCTTGCGATTAGACAGAGTATGGAGTTCCCCGTTAATGCGTTCTAGCGTCCCCGTGTACTGATAGACCCGATTGACAAACTCATTCAGCTGCCCCACTTTTGAGTTGAGGGCATTGCGTTGAATAATCAGTTCGCCAAACAAATTATTGAGATGGGCCAGCACCTTGACCGGGACTCGCACCATGCTCTCGGGTTGATCGGACTGGGTGGGTTGGGGCGGCGACGGGGTCGATGTGACCACTGGGATAGCATTGGCTTTTAGATCGGGTTGGAGCACCTCAATCGGCAGCGTTTCGCCAAAGAGCTGTGGGGTAATTTCTTCGGGGATAATTTCTTCGGAGGTAATCGCCCTTGAGGTATCCACCCAATCTGTGACCAGGGCGGGGGGCTCAGTGGGTTCAAGGTCCAGCGCTGTTGACTGTAGCTCAGCCAGTTCCTGCTCAGATAAATCCAGAGCGTTGAAAAACTCCTGTAGCTCGGCCTCCATGGCTTCAGCGGTTTCAGCGGTTTCAGCGGACAACCACTCAGGCTGCTGGGTGGGCAAGACTTCGGTTACCTCAGACTCATTTTGGCTGAAATCTGTCTCAACTGGAGTCGGCAAAACCCTGGGCGATGCCCCCACGTCAAAGTGTCGAGGCAGGTTATCTGTCTTGCCCACCATGATCAAGGCCTGGGTCTGTCGCCAATCTTTGACCGCCTGACGTGCGATCGCTTCGACGCCGTCAGGCGGTGCCACCGACAAATGCTGGTGGACTGAGCCACACAGCTCAACAAAGGCTTCCAGTTCTAGCATCTGACCCAGGTCGCCAAATTCCTGGGAAATCATATCTAATTCTTCTCGCAGACAGGGGAGAGCTGGGTCAGCCAAGACCCCTTCCAGCCGCTGGAGCAGCCCCTCCACCTCGCTTTCAAACATGATAGCGACGATGTCGGTCTTTTCTTCTTGGGCCAGCAAGGCGGCTTCATCACTTTCCTGAAGCTCCCCCAGCCGGTTATGCAGCTCGGCCAGCACCGGATTCACCTGGCCGGCCATCCAGGCATCATCCACCAGACAATCTTCACGATAAAAGGCAGCAATCTGACGCATGCGGTCAGACACTAGCAGCAGCCAGGTTTGCAACTCACTATCGATCTGGATGGCGTGCTGGCGCGCCTTCAAAATCTTTAAATAGTCTTCGAGACGATGGGCCAATCCGCCGAGCGGATGGCAACCAATCATGGCCCCCAGTCCTTTAATAGTGTGGGCGGCCCTCAGGCTGGCATCGATTTGTTGGAAGTCTAAGCCAGCCTCAGTGAGATCCAGCAATACTGACTCAATCGTGTCAAAGTATTCAGCAATTTCGTCCAGACAGCTGAGCTGGGCTTGGCGTTCTAAATCTTGGGCCATAGTCTGATCCACCAGGTTGATTCATGGGAAAGCGGGCCTGAATGGGGTAGGCGCACCCTAATAGTTCGAACCGATTTTGAATTTGCCAATCGCGGATTCAAGCTCTTGGGCAACTTCGACCGTTTCACGCAGGGCTCCATCTACCTGGCGAGAAAAGGTAGAGGTTTGCTGTGAGGCGGTTGTAATCTGCTTCATTAAATCGGTTACCGTCTGAGAGGTGCTGGCCTGGGCTACCGTCACCTCGGAGATGGACTGCACCAACTGGTCGATCTCAGTAGAGACGCTCAAAATCTCCTCAAGGCTTTCCTTCGTTTCATGTAGTTGATAGGTGCCTTCGACCACTTGAGTGGTGCTGATCTCCATCGCTTCGACCACCTCTTTGGTGCCCTCTTGGATATGTTTGACGATTTGCTCGATCTCTTTAGTAGCTGCCGCAGACTGGTCGGCTAGCTCACCCACCTCGCCTGCGACGACTGCAAAGCCTTGACCTTCCTCACCTGCGTGGGCGGCTTCGATACTGGCGTTGACCGCCAGCAAATTGGTTTTTAAGGCAATTTCGTTAATCAGCCCAACGACCTGGGAGATTTGCTGGGAGGCTTCACCCAGCTGCTTCACTTTTTTAGTGGTCTCAGCTACGGTGGCGCGCAATCCCAAAATGCTGTTGACGGTTTGGTCCATGGCCTGTCCCCCCTTTTGGGCGGTGTCGGAGGCATTGCGGGCTACCACTGCCGCCTGACGGGCGCTCTGGGCCACTGACTGGATCGACTCTGACATCTGCTTGACAGACACCAGGGTATGGGAGATTTCGTCAACCTGGGCCAGGGAGTTGTTGGCCAGTCTGCGCATCGCTTCCTGGTTTGAGCCGACGGAGCTGTTGACCTGGGTGGTGGCCTGTTTGACCTGAAGGACGATCTTACGCAGGTTTTCTATGACTGAGTTAAAGACGTCTGCTACGATGCCAATTTCTCCGGTGGAGAGCTCTGCTCGGACGGTTAGATCGCCGTCAGCAGCCCCTTCTACCGCCTGGATGAGGCGCAGCAGTTCTTGCTGCATGGCTTCGCGCTGCTGCTGCTGCTGCTCAACCATCTCCGCCTGAGCTTGAACCGCCCCCTGCTGCTGTGCTGATTTTTCTTCTAGGTTCTCCATGAGATCTTGGAGTTGGTCAGCGAGGCTGTTGATATTTGAGCTCAAGACAGCGACTTCGCCAGTGCCCCGCACGGCTAAGCGAGTATTGAGGGCACCTTGCTCTAGCTTTGTGGTGGCTTCGGCAGCCTGGATGATGGGTTTGGTGGCTCGGTTTGCCAGGTACGCGGCTAAAGCGGCGGTTAAGAGGGCAATCAAGGCGGTGCCCATGAGCATCATTGGGAGCACTGTTTGTCGATAGGCAAAGGCGGTATCAGTGGGCTCATAGACCAGCACGCCCCAATCATTGCTGAGGTTTTCGACCTTAGGAATGGGGGCATAGGAGAGTAAATAAGTTTTGCCGTCAAAGACGTCTGTAGTGGTGGTGGCGACATCGCTTTGACGCAGCTCGGTGTATTTGGGAAAACGGGCTTGGATCTCTTGGCCAATGCCTTCATTATCATCGGAGACCAGCACTCGGTTCTCTTTTTTGATGATTTCGCCACCGGGCTGAAAGGGCTCACCATCAATTTCGATGCTGTTGCCATCGCTTTGAATTCGGTCGGCGGAGATCGGGATTTCTTTACCCTCGCTGATTTCAAAATACGCTGGCGCGTGATTCATCACGCTAAATCGGGGCGTGTTTGTTGCCTGGACACCCTCGGTGAGCGAGGCTAAATCAGCCTGTTGGTTAATCAACTGAGATGACGCCTTGGGGGCAAATCTGTCGATTTGTAGGCTGATGCTGCTAGCCAACTGCTGTTGATTTTGAATAGTTTGCTTAGAGAGCTGATAGTGGGTAAACCAGGTCGCAATGCTGCCGGTGATAAGCACGGGCAACGCTCCTAGACCGATGGCTAAGAGGGTGGTTTTGCCCTTTAGATTTCGCCGCCTGCCGACTAAGGTTGGGGTTGAACGAGATGAAGATAAGGATGAACCTGGCCTGCTCCGGGCCCCCTTTGAGGACGATGACAGCCCTCTGGGCGGTAAGTTTGGCTCCCCTACCTGGGACTGAGTGCCGTTGGCATTTGATAGAGACGGTGGCAGTGGGCTGCTAGACGCGGTAAACGAGGGGTCTTTGTGGGAATTCATGGTGATGGTGTCCTAGCAAAATGGATGCAACGATAGGTCCTGACGAGGTGAGGCAGGGAATTAGGTAGAGCACACCGGAGGTAGATTGCAAGGCCGTTAATGAACGTGCAGTAGAGGCGATCGGGCGATGGCGTCGGCGTCGAGCACGAGCAACATCTGATCGGCTTGGAGGGTACTGCCTCGTATATAGGGGGCTAAGCTGGGTAAAAAGTGGCTTTGAGGGGTTTCAATGGAGCCAGCCATCAAGCGGATGCTGCCTTTAAGCGCATGGACAACTAGCCCCAGCAAGATTCGCCCCGGTGCCTCAGCGGGGCTCTGGGTAGGCCAGAGTTGCTCAACCTGCACAATCACCACTTTGTATCGGTAAAAGCTAGAGGGGTTGCCCGTCGCGAGTGGCTGAGACAGCAGCAGGTGGGGGAGGTCTACCAGCCACATAACGCGACTGCGGCGAGTCAACAAACCGAGCACCCCCGCAGGCATATTTGGCATCGGGGTGACCTGCTCTGGCGAGATCACTAAAACCTCGTGAACCTGATCCATCGAGAAGACGGCGGCGATCTCTTCATTGAGCTTAAAGCTGAGATAGGGATCGCCCAGCGGTTCGACCGATGGGGAAAATTGCGGAGCCAGGGCTAGATTATTCATTGGCTCAAGCTATATTTAACAGCGCTGATAATTTGATCTTTGGTCACGGGCTTGGTCACATAGACGTTAATGCCCTGTTTCATCGCCCAGAGGCGATCGATATCTTGATTCTTAGAGGTACAGGCAACTACAGGAAGCTTTTGAGTTTCTGGATAATCTTTAAGGCTGCGGCAAAGCTCTAAGCCGCTCATCCCTGGCATGACTAAATCAGTGACGACTGCATCGGGCTTTTGCTCTAGAGCCTTTTTGAGGGCTTCTTGGGCATCGGTGGCCATGATGACGGTGTAGCCGCTTTGTCTCAGATACTCACTGATCAGCTCCAACTCAGCGATAGAGTCATCTACAACTAAAACTTTGCTCATGCCGAGTTTCCTTACTTTTTTACAAAAAACAACACTTTATACAAAAGAAAATGACGCTGGTTAAGGGCGAGCCTATGCCTGCTTAATGCTGACCACATCTAGATCTGGTTTAGCGTTTGTTTGGATACTGAGATGCTTGGCGATTACTGCTAGCAGATCGAGTTTAGTAAAGGGTTTTGTAATGTAGTCTGATGCCCCTACTGATTTTGCTTTTGACTTGTTTAAGACACCGCGATTCCCTGTGATCATGACAATAGGTATGGATTGGGTGGAGGGATGATTTTTTAACATCCGACACAGCTCATAGCCATTTACTTTGGGCATCCCAATGTCTAAGAAGATAATATCTGGGTTAATCTTCCTAATCTGAAAAACTGCCTTGATGGGCTCAGAAAATTTAAAGATTAAGATACTATCTTCATCTAAAAAATGTTCAATCTGGTTTAAGGTGCTGGGGCTATCATCGATACAAGCAATACAGTAGCTACTTTGACACGGGTCTGCAACATGGACAGGCGATGTCTTTGAATTGAGTGTCTTTTGAACTTGAGTTTTATGCTGGGGTGGCTGGGAAACTACAGAGGACGCTGGCCATAACCTCGGAAGTTGATCAAAGGGGGAGATCGGGTCTTTTAGTTGAATAGTCCCCTCTAATATGTGAGGGTATAAAAATCTGGCTATTTCTAGTTCACTACACTTTAAAAAACTAGCGAGTTGCCAAAAGCTGTATCCCTTTTCTAACGCTGGGGCAAGCTTATTTTTAAGGTTTGACTGGGCAACTGGGTTAGGGTCGCAAAAGGTCAGTCGGTCGATTAAATAGGGACGTTGGTGGATAGACGAAACTCTTTCTCTAAAGGGTCTCCAGGCACTTAACTGGTGTTGGCCGATCTCAATTTGAGAGGATAAGCTGGGCTGATAGAGGCCTTGAAAGGTAGGTGCTTGATGATGAATCATATGATAAGTGCCGACGTTAACACAGAGCAAGTACCCAAGGGCTTCGTTAAATAATTGATGGGCTAAGACTGTGGCTTGAGAGGGGGCAAGGTGATGTTCAAAAATCAGCCAGACCAACATCGGATAGTCGAAATAATATGGAGATTGAACGCCACTTAAACGCTGCAGAAGGTTTGCTTGGACTTCATTTTCAAGGGCTGTGATCGCATTCCTAAAATTTAAGCGATGAAGATGCTGCCTGACTCGGTTTAGGCTCAGTTTTGGATGACCTTTAATGGTATAAGAGACATAAAATAATCGACGATTTTCTAGATAGATTTTCCAACAGACTGAGCCACTTGTAATTTCTAAAAAGCCACTTTTATAGGCTTCTGACGCTACGTTTAACAGTTTGGCTGGCTCGATTGTCTGATCATTTTTATCGTTGGACATCAACCTATTCGAGAGTACGAATTCTAACCAGGGTTAGTAGGGGATAGGCGGGGTTCAATTCAAGCATTTGAGACAGAATTGGGGGATTGAAGTCTGGCATCAAAAAAGTGCAGACACCCGATTAGCCATGGTTGGTCACATTGCCCGTTTCAATCTTCAGCTTGGATATAGCCTATCGGGAGCACACTGGGGAAAACTTATAAAACTGCCCAATATCTGCACGAACTGACAGGACAGTGACTGACAAGACTGTAGAAATCGACAGTCCAGCAGGGGCTTTTGCCGACTCTATAAAATTTTTGCTGGCACGGCCAACTGATTGAAGGGGAGGGATGAAGGGGGCGGCATGGTCAAGTTGTTGAGGGTACATAGTTTCTTAATACAGGCTGAGGAAACCGAATCAGTGAAACTAGACCCATATAAGTATCAAGGGCTATTGACAATGATCAATGCAAGTCCAGGGGTTTGTTTGGCCTTGGGAGGGGGAGAGCGGGAGGAGGGAAGCAGGGGAGGATTCTGAGAGTTAATGTTGCAGTAAGTGTTGCAAAATCACAAATGGTTAAGAGATTGTTTAGATAGGTTCCTCGGCTGGTTAGAGTCTAGAGGCAAGTGCTGAGCATATATACTCAGCTATTGAGAAGGCGCTATTGAGTCAATGCGTTTGATCAATAACTTGCACACTCGACAGAATTATCAAGGGGTTCAATACATTGGCTTTACCATTAATTGACTATCCAGTTGCCAGTCGTAATCACCGAGTGTCTGGGTTTGATGTGGCAGGGGATGAGCAATCCAGGCTGTTTACTAACAATCAGATTGCTGACCTGCAAGATATCGACGGTGTGATCGCTGGGGCGTATCGACAAATCTTTAACGAGCAGCAGATGCTCAAGAGTAATCGAGCGACATTTTTAGAATCTCAGCTGCGATCGCACCAAATTACGGTCCGAGAATTTATCCGGGGGCTACTGCTATCGGATAGTTTTAGACGGCGTAACTATGAGTGCAATAATAACTATCGCTTTGTGCAGATGTGCATTCAGCGGGTGTTGGGTCGTGATGTCTACGACCAGAGAGAAAAGTTAGCCTGGTCAGCGGTGCTGATGACCCAAGGCCTCTCAGGTTTTGTGGACGCCCTGCTTAACAGTGAAGAATATATGGAAGCCTTTGGGGAGGATATCGTGCCCTACCAGCGGCGGCGGATCTTGCCCCAGCGTGACCAGGGTGAAGTCAGCTTTGCCCATATGGCCCGCTATGACGATCATCATTTGGCTCAGCTTAAGGCTTTGGGCAATGATTTTTCGCCAAACCGCTATGTGCCCAGCTTTATCGGTGGCAGTGAGCTACCGCCCGAAGCGGCTCGCAAGGTGGGGGCGATCTTTACCTATGCCATGGCTGGTGTTTTAAGCCTAACGCTGCTGGCGGTCATTCTGTCCTGGTTTGGCTGGATTACAATTTAGGACGGTTAGGTGATGGGTATTATGCCCAATAGATTTGAATTGGTATGAGGTGTTAGGTCATAGGGATTAGGTTTTCTAGTTTCACCCAATGCCTATGACCTATCCATATTTAAGAGGAAAGCTTTGCTACAGGTAGCAGCCCTAATATACGACGGTAGGTTGCAAGGGGATGAATTAGGATAGCTATATTACGGCTATAGAAAGTAGAAGCTAGCTGCCGATGCCCACCCCCTCGGACGATTACTATGAACGGCTGCAGGTCTCTAAACGGGCCAGCCGAGCTGATATCAAAGCGGCCTTTCGTCGGCTGGCCCGACGATATCATCCTGATTTAAATCCGAACAATCCAGAGGCGCTGGATCAGTTTCGAGCGATTCGGGAGGCCTATGATGTTTTAATTGATACCGTTCAGCGGCAGCGCTATGACAGCGGCCATTTGCCCGAAGATTGGCAAGATTCGCTCAGTGTCCCTCAAACGCCTCAAGATTTTTATATTCGGGGCATTAATCAGGCTCTGTCTCGCAGCTACCGAGCGGCTTTAGATGATTATACTGAGGCGATTCAGCGGCAGCCTGATTTTTTGGAGGCCTACCTGCGGCGGGCCCAGGTTCGCTATGTGTTGGGCGACGACGCTGGGGTGCTGGCTGATTGTCAACAGGTGCTCAGGCTGGAGCGCCAAAATGCTCAGGCCTATTACTATTTGGGGTTGGGGCGCTATCGACTGGGCTATACCCAAAGTGCGATCGCAGCTTTTAGCGATGCGATCGCGCTTGAGCGTGATGAGCCGCAGTTTTACTATCAGCGAGGCATTGCCCACGAAGACATTCAAGAAAATGACGCGGCCATTGCCGACTTTCACACCGCCGTTCGCTACTTTGAAGATCAGGGAGATTTAATGGGGCTGCGTCGGGTGCAGACCCACCTCAGCAAGATCCCGTCGGGCGGCCAGTTTAAACGAGGACCTTTCAAATTAGGCAAATTCCAGTGGGGGGGCGAACCCAGTCAAGAGTACCCTCTCAAAGCCCCCCGACCCGGACGCTTTTTACAGCTTTTCTTGGCTATCTTGACCAACCCTGCGGGGGCAATGCGACCTATCTATGATCGACTGTCACCACGTCAGGCCACGCAGGTCGGCTGCCTATTCGCCATGGTCGCGAATCTTTGCTTTACCCTGAGCGGCTATCAGCTGTCCAGCGGTGTCACCCAGGCTGAGAGATTAGCAACTTCGAGAATTTTGCTGAATCTTTGGGTCACGGGCGGCAGTGCCTTTTTGGGCTTAGCGGTCATTCTGGCCTTTAGTCGCGGTTGGTTTCGACGGCGAGGGCGCTGGGCGGGCGATATTTTCATTGCCGGGGCAACCGTCCTGCCCCTGGGTATTTTTGCCCTGCTGGTGCCCGTTACCCTGATTTTGTCACCCTGGCTGGGCGGGTTAGTGGGGCTATTTGCCATGATGCTTACCTTGCTGACGCTGTACAGCGGCTGTACCCAGATTCATCATCAAACGGAGCAAACGGCCACCTGGGTTGCCCCTAGCTTGTTATTTATTAGCTTGAGTCTGGCCTATTTGATGTGGCAGACGATTAGATAGATATCAACTAATCGTCTGTCAAGCTTAAATTTTCGAATAGAGTCAACGCGGAGGCGTGGGGATGGGGAGATACGGAGAGCGTCATCACTGACCATACTCATAGGACTGCTGGATGAGCTTGGCGACCAGCCCGGTCCATCCAGTTTGATGGCTGGCTCCAATACCCGCCCCATTATCCCCGTGGAAGTATTCATGAAACAAGATCAAGTCTTGCCAGTGGGGGTCCGTTTGAAACGGGGCAAGATTGCCATAAACGGGACGCTGCCCCGCCTCATCGGTGAGAAAGATCCGGGTGAGCCGCCGAGAGATTTCGTCGGCCACCTCCCAGAGGGTCATCCAGTGGCCAGAGCCAGTGGGGCACTCGACCTTAAACCCATCGCCGAGGTAGTGGTGAAACTTTTGCAGCGACTCGATCAAAAGGTAGTTGACCGGAAACCAAATCGGACCGCGCCAGTTAGAATTGCCGCCAAACAATCCGCTGCTTGATTCGGCGGGTTCATAGTCAACCCGATGGGCCTGATCGTTGACGTAAAAAATGTAGGGATTGTCCTCGTGAAATTTGGAAAGGGCCCGAATCCCGTAGTCGCTCAAAAATTCAGTTTCATCGAGTAGCTTGGTGAGAATCTGACGCAGTTTGTCGCCCGTCTCAACCCGATCCAGGGTGGCGTAGCACAGGGCCAACATCCGGCGAGCACCGACGCCGGGTGATTCCATACAGGCAACATTGTGCTTGAGGTCGGGGCGATTGGCGATAAACCATTCCAGACGTTGCTTAAAGTTGGGGACGCGCTCCAGCAAATCGGGCTCTAGCGTGGTCACAGCAAACAGGGGGATTAAGCCTACCATCGAGCGCACCTTGAGCTTGACGCGCTGCCCGTCGGGAAAATGGAGTACGTCGTAAAAGAAACCATCTTCCTCATCCCAGAGCTGGGTCTTTTTTTGGGAGGTGCCATCGCCAATGTGGTTCATCGCATCGGCAATGTAGAGAAAATGCTCAAAAAACTTAGTCGCCATGTCTTCGTAGACGGGATTCTCTTGGGCCAGCTCCAGGGCAATGGTGAGCATGTTAAGGCAGTACATGGCCATCCAACTGGTGCCGTCAGCCTGCTCGATATGGCCGCCCGTGGGCAGGGGGGCACTGCGGTCAAAGACGCCAATGTTGTCGAGGCCCAAAAAGCCACCTTCAAACACATTGTTCCCTTCGAGATCTTTGCGGTTGACCCACCAGGTAAAGTTGAGCAACAGCTTTTGAAACACTCTCTCCAAAAACTGTCGGTCGCCCTTGCCAACCATCTTTTGTTCAATTTTATAAACCCGCCAGGTGCCCCAGGCGTGGACCGGGGGGTTGACATCCCCAAAGGCCCATTCGTAGGCCGGGAGCTGACCGTTGGGGTGCATGTACCATTCTCGGGTCATGATATCGAGCTGGTATTTGGCAAATTCAGGGTCGAGCATCGCCAGGGGCAGCACATGAAAAGCCAGATCCCAGGCTGCAAACCAGGGATATTCCCACTTGTCGGGCATGGAGATAATATCTTCGGTGTGGAGATGTACCCAGGCGGCATTGCGACCTTGTTGTCGCGACTCGGGCGGAGGTGGACTGCCCGGATCTCCCTTGAGCCAGTCTTCGATTTTGTAATAGTAAAACTGTTTGCTCCACAGTAACCCGGCAAAGGCCTGACGCTGAAGGTTACGGGCCTGATCATTCATCGAGAAAGGAGTCAAGTGCTGATAAAACTCATCCGCTTCTTGCCGACGGGTTTGAAAGATAGTGTCAAACTGTTCGTCAAAGCTGTTGGGGAGAACTCGATCGCAAAGTCTCAATCTTACCGTCTTAGTCTCTCCAGAAGCCAGGTCAAAACTATAATGGGACGATACCTTCGTCCCCATCTGCTGCGGATTAACCGCGTCCGCCTGCCCATTCACCACATAATCGTTAATCCCATCCTTCACATAGGGTGACGCATTCCCCGTATCAAACAGCCGCTCATAGTTAGTCTCATTCTCAGTAAACAGCAGCCAATCTCCCCCCTTCGCCTTTCGCCCTTCGCCTTTCGCCCTTTCCCCCTTCACCCCTTCACAATACAACCACCGCTGTCCCATCTCAGGATGGCTGGCCTCTACCACAATCTGGGCCTTGCCCGCTTCAAACACTTTCAGAAACGGCTTCTCAGCTTCGGGTTGCCAGGACCAGGTATTTCGAAACCAGAGGGTCGGCAGCAGGTGGATCGGTTGGGTCTCGGGGCCGCGATTGGTCACCTGGATCTGGATCAGCAGATCCTCCGGGGTGGCTTTGGCGTACTCGACCACCACATCAAAATAGCGATTTTCGTCAAACACCCCCGTATCCAGTAGCTCAAACTCTAACGCTGAGCGCGATCGCACCCCATTTTCCTCAACCAATGCCTCATACGGATACGCCGCCTGGGGATATTTGTAGAGATATTTCAGATAGGAATGGGTCGGCGTGCTGTCTAAGTAAAAGTAATATTCTTTGACATCTTCGCCGTGGTTGCCCTGGGGGCCGGTCAGGCCAAACAAGCGTTCCTTGAGGATGGGGTCTTGTTCATTCCAGAGTGCGATCGCAAAACAAAGCAACTGCCGATCGTCAGAAATCCCACCTAGCCCATCTTCTCCCCACCGATAGGCCCGAGATCGGGCGTGGTCGTGGGGGAAAAAGTCCCAGGCGCTGCCGTGGGGACTGTAGTCTTCCCGCACGGTGCCCCACTGGCGTTCGCTCAGGTAGGGTCCCCATTTTTTCCAGGGAGCGTCGGATTGTTGGAGGCGGTTGTGTTCGGGGGTCATGGGATTTTGAATTTTAGATTAGAGGTTTTGGCGGTGCTGGTGATTGGAGATTCAAATCATATCTCATTGCTATCTCTCAACAATGCGCAATACGTGGCCATCGGGATCTTCGATTAAGAAACCCCGTCGGAAGCCGAGTTGTGTGTCGGGTAGGGTGATCACCCCTGGGGAGATAAAGTCAACCTGCGGGATGCGAAGGCGGGTCTCGGCGGCAGCGGCATCTGCCACCACCAGAGTGGTCTCCCAGTGCATCAAGTCGTTGGCTTGGGTATCGTTGGGGATCGGACGACCCCCAGGTGGGGAGAGATACTCTAAAAATTCGACGCCGGGGCCAGTTGAGGCCCGCAGGCCGCTGATGCGCAGACGGGCTCCAAAAATATTGTTCAGATGTTCTTGCTCAGTGCCGTAGTTTTCACTTTCTCCGGCCAGCTCTAGCCCGAGCAAACCTTGGTAAAAGGCCAGGCTAGTAGCAGTGTCAGAAACTGCGATCGCAGTGTGGTCAATGCCTAAAAACAGACCATCCGTTGCTTCTTGCCAGCGGGGATCGCCTTTGTCAGGGGGGAAATAAATCAGCTCTAGATTGTGATCGTCCGGGTCGTGAAAATAAAAGGCTTCAATACCGGCAGCAGCTTCGATAAACTCGGGTAGGCGTTGGGGGCCGGTGGAGACGTGTTGGACATCGTGCGATCGCAGCTGTTGGTAAGCCTGATCCATATCGCTGACCACAATGGCAATGTGTTGAAACCATAGATCATTGCTCCGAGAGTCTATGGGGATCGGCCTGCCCTGGGGGGTGAGATATTCGGTTAGCTCAATGTGCTCACGGCCTAGCTTGAGCTGCACCACTCGCATCCGTACTCCAAAGAGTCCTTGGAGCTGCTCGTATTCTCGACCATGAACCTCAACGTCTGAGACTTTCTCAAACGGCAAAACCTGGGTATAAAACTCAAGGGCCTCATCCATATCTGAGACGGTCATGCCCATCATGGCCACTTCCTGCACCTGAGCAGCGGTTTGGACCTGGGCAGTTTGGGGCAGCTGTATTGTCGGAGATACCTGGGAACCCACGGGGGTTGTTGCTATGACCAGGCAGGTCAGGGCGGCCAGGACAAAGTAGGCAATGCGTCTAAATTGTCTCATCGTCGTCTCCTAATGAATACTAGCCCTTGACTCAACCCAGCCGGTTGAGCAGATGATCCCCCACCCGCATCGCGTTAGCCATAATCGTCAAAGATGGATTAACCGCTGCACTGGAGGGAAAAAAGCTGCCGTCTACCACGTAGAGATTGTCGATGTCGTGGGTGCGACAGTTGAGATCGAGCACCGACGTTTGCGGATCGGGGCCAAACCGGCAGGTCCCCACCTGGTGGGCGACCCCTTGCAGTGGTAACCGCTTGCGGAAGTAAAGACTACACGGCAAAATACTGTCGCCACACTGGATTGACTTGAGCACCTCGGTCCAACGCGCCATCAGGCGATTAAAGGCTGGGGTATTGTTGTCGGTGTAGTGCAACGTCAAGTCATTGCCTCGCACCTGTACCCGGTTATTTGGGTCGGGTAAATCTTCGGCGGTGAGCCACCAATCAACCGACCGTTTTGCCACTTCCTCCAGGGCCATCCCCGGTGCAACCTTGGGTGCATCCAGGGCGATCATGTCTTTGTTAACCTTGCCCAACAGCTGGACGTGGCCCATAGGATGGTCAAACCCCGGCTCTCCCCAGTAAAAATCATTCACTGCCAGGGTTTTTTGAAACACCGACGGGTTGAGCTTGCGACTCATGCCCACAATCGCCCCATTTTGATGTTTCATAAAGTTGCGCCCCACCTGGTCAGAGCGATTGGCTAAGCCGGTGGGATGAGCGTCGTTAGCCGAGCGCAGCAGCAGCGCAGCAGAGTTGATGGCCCCGCAGGCAACCACCACAATATCAGCCGAGAATCTTGCCAGTGAAGATGCCCCATTTTCATTTTTAATCTCAACCTCAACCTCCGACACCGCCTGCCCCGAGGGGCTAGTATGCAGGCGCACCACCTTAGCCTCTGGGATCAGGGTCAGTTGCGAGTGGACTATCGCCGGGCGCACACAGTTCACATCAGCGTCAGATTTGGCCTGTACCAGACAGGGAAACCCATCGCAGGTATTGCAGCGAATGCACTCACTGGTCAAAGGCATGGCCTCATTAATCTTCACCGCCAGGGGCAGATAGAAAGGATGAAAGCCTTGCCCTTTGAGATCGTCATGGATTTCTTGAATGCGCGGCTCATGGCTCACCGGGGGAAACCGATAGTCTGCCTGGCGGGGGGGCTCAGTGGGATCAAGCCCCTGTTGCCCATGCACCTGGTACAGCGCCTCTGCCTCATCGTAGTAGGGCTCAAAGTCACCATACGTCAGCGGCCAAGCTGGTGAAATACCGCCGACATGGGCAATCTCGTCAAAATCTCGCTCCCGCAGCCGAAACAGCGCGCCACCATAGACCTTGGTATTTCCACCCACCCAGTAACCGATGCCTGGATGTAGCTCATTCCCCTGGCTGTCATACCAGATTTCTTGGGTGTGATATCGATCTTTTTGAAACACTTCAACGGTGTCCCAATTAGCCTTCTCCCTGGGCAAAAAACGGCCACGCTCCAGCACCAGGATCTTTTTACCACTAGGCGCAAGTCGATGGGCCAGGGTGCCGCCGCCTGCACCTGTGCCGATGATGATAACGTCGTAATGGGGGGCCATATTACATCTCTCCCTCACAACAGCAGGATGTACAAATACAAGGCGTTTCCATATTTGGACAGAGCTTGCCACACAGTTTGCGTGGGTTCGGTTTTGCCCATCTCAAATACACCTCAGTTGCTAACAACATCGCCAGGGGTGGGGCCAGGTAATAGATCCAAAAGCCGCTCCATTCCTGGGCGGGCAGCGCCGAGGCAAAGGTGCGGGCAGGGTTAATACTCATGCCCGAGAGCGGAGCCTCGAAGGTAATAAACGTAGCTACCAAAATACCGGCGAAGAGGCCAGTCAGATTGGAGAGACGGGGATGATTGGAGGTGACCAACACCATCGTCATCAGGCTAAAGGAGAGAACAAACTCGGCCACTAAAGCGACACCCCATCCCCATCCCCCTGGCACCGTGACCACATAGTTGACCGGAGGTGCTTGAAAGGGCTGCCTGACCAGGGCTGTCACCAGCAAAACGCCGGCCAACCCGCCTAGAAATTGAGCCAGCACATAGAAAAACGCATCCCAGGGAGCGATTTTGCCCAGCCGAAAAAAGGCCAGGGTAAAGGCGGGGTTGATGTGAGCGCCTGAGCGTTTGCCCCAAGGGGAATAGATAATTGCGATCGCGCTCATCCCCATGGCGACTCCGGTGATCGCCCGACGCACAAACGGGTCCGGTAGCCACTGCTGTACAGGCGATTGAGGAAACTCAAGCAGCGTGACAGCAACCCCAGCAGCCACCATAAAAATCCCCAATCCCCAGGCCTCAATCAGATATTCCGGCCAGTGGGTCCGTAGGCTATGCAGCATCCGCTACGCTCCCTTAGACAGCTTCTCTGAGAATGTATCCAACACCGCGAACGGTATGGATTAGACGATTTTCTTGGGTGGCTTCTAACTTTTGGCGCAGATAGCGAATATAGACTTCGATAATGTTGGAGCTGCCCATAAAGCTATAACCCCAAACATTTTCTAAAATTTGCTCTCGGGTCAGCACCTGGAAATAATGATTCATCATATATTCCAGCAGATCAAACTCCTTTGCAGTGAGTTGCACAAAGCGACTGTTGCGAAACACCTCACGGGTGTTGCGGTTGAGCCGTAGATCGGCACAGTGTAAGACAGATTCCTGCGCCTGTCCAGAGCCGGGATGGGCTAGATTCGCCTTAATCCGGGCAAAAAACTCTTCTTTGACAAACGGTGGTGAGACACAATCACTGGCCCCTGCTTGCAGCCCTGCAATACGCTCACGCGCATTGCTCCCCTGGGTGAGCAAGATGACTGGCACGTCGCTATGGCTGGACTTGAGTCGACAACAGATTTCTACCCCTGAGAGTCTAGGCGGTGACCAGCTGATAATCACTAAATCAGGCACGATGCGTTTAACAGCCAAGATGCCCCGTAATCCATCGTGGATGACGCTCACCTGATAACCTTGGCGATTTAGCTCCATCTGGAGGGTTTCGGCCAGCTCTGTTTCACTGGCAATAATCATGATGTGGTTGAGCTTAGGCCCCCGAGGGAACCGAAAATCAAAGTCGCTAAGCGTCTGCTCGAGGGAGGTTTGCATAAATCTGTCTCCACTACACTACGAACATCAGACAAAAATGAGTGGTTTGTGAAAAAAGAATTAGAAATGATTTAATCCTAATCTTGCCAGCTTCTTTTGATTAGCAGGAAAAAGGTAGGTGTGAAGTTAAGGATCAACTTAGGCATAATGTCAGAGCTTTATCTGTAAAACCCTCTGTCGGGTGACGGCATATCTATAAGGCTGATACTATTGCAAAACGCCTTGAGGGGTGATCATACCTATTGTGTAAGTTAAGGCAGAAGTTAAGGGATCTAGACGGCTAAATACTGAACGTTTTCTTGGAAAGGTGAGAGGGTGAGGCGCTTCGCCTCACCCTCTCACCCGCGCACTGAAGAAAAGCAGAAGAAAAGCAGAATTTTATAGAAGCGCTTTCTAAAGCGAAACCATGCCCCTTGGGCTTTAGTGTGCCTGCGCGGACCAGGACTTTGAGGGGGGGCCTCATTGGCGCAGACCGATTATAGCCCTGGGGACATAGAGAAAATCCCCCGGGCTTAGCCTGAAGGATTTGCCAACACAGAAAGAATGGCGGCTTAAGTATCTATATTTCGAGATTGTCTCCCCGGGCAGGTACTGGCTCTTGGGGAGCCCGATTGGGCAAAAAACCCAACTCACCACTAGAATAGCTGGTGCCAAAGGTGTTGGCTAAACTAGCCACTTGACGTAACCCCGAGCGAAAGTCATTTTCTTGGAGCGACGACAAGGGGTGGACAAAAACAGCCACGACGGCCCCATTGGTGACCGCATATCGGGCATCGAGGGCGGAGTGAAAGTTAGCTACTAGCATCGCCTGCACCTGCTCTGCCGAAAGCGTATTGGCTTCGACAATCGGTGCAACGATGCGCATGCGATTGCTAGTGGCATCGGCCAGCACCAACACTGACTGGTCTTCTAGGGTAATCTGCCACTGCCCGCGTTCCCCTTCGAGGTCGTTAGTTTCGGCCTGTAGAATCGCCTCCAGGCGATCGAGGGTCATCTCACTTAAGACACTGGGTGGAGAGACACTGGATGCAGTCTGCGCCAGGACAGCGGTGGTTTCTAGCTCCCTAAAGGGCGACATGGCCAGGTTAGACGTACTCATCAAAGCGCCTAGACAAACAGCGCCAGACAGCGTATAGAGAAAGGTGCGATTCATATCATCAGCCCAAGCGATAGGATACCTGTAGAATACAAGTGCAATCTGAGATCCGAGTGAGAGCAGGATAAATTGTTTGATACTGCCCCTACTGTTCATCCCAACGAAATCGATAGAAAAAGTATTCGTCTTGAAAGACTTGCTGATCGAGCACATGGTGGATCCAACCTTCGTCAATGAGACGCTGGCCAATGCGTACTGCTGCTTGTCGAGAGATATCGAGATCGGCCACCAGCCAATCAACGGCTTCGCTGCCGACAAAGCATTGGTGATAGCTTTTTAGACGAAACTGTCGGTCTTTGATTTGGATGCCACCCACGGTTCTCATCGCAGCGACTAGCTGCTTTAAATCGACGGTCAACAGCAAATTGACTTTTTGGACCGTTTTATCTTGATACCAGAGGGTGATGGTCTCATCTTCTTCGATCAGCAAGGTGGCCTGTCCTTTCATCTCTAAGAGTTTTTGGCGGGCTTGCTGAAGGGCAATCTGTCTATCTTTTGGGTCGTAGGTTTCACCTTTGACATATAGCTTATGTTGATATTCTAGCCCTGGCACCTGGGTGGTGACGTCAGCAGCTTGTTTGCTTAAAGTACAATAGTCAACTTCTTCAGCTTTTAGAATAAACATGGTGCTTTCTAGCGTTAGGGGGCTTGAGTCAAAGACTCATCGACGATAGCAACCTCACTCTAGGGAGATAATCTGAAATCAAGCTTAATGGCATCTTAGAAGTCGTTGTATACTGAAATCGACCTAAGCAGATTCAGGTGGTCTACAAAATTTTCTATGAAAAATCAGCCCAAAGTTACTCAACCCTCGGGGCGGATCTATCTCATGATCGCCATTTTGATTTTTGGGGCAGCCAACGCGGTGACGCGCAAGCTCACTGATATTGGGGCTGAGAACTTAATCAACGGGCGTAACCCGATTTCTTTTTGTAATGTTCTCTTTGTGGGCAATTTGTGTGCCCTGATAATTTTAATGGTCATTCACCAGCGTGAGTGGCGGCTACCTGTGGTCCGACAAATTAATTGGCAGCAATGGCTGACGCTGACGGGGGTGGCGATTTTAAGCTCAGCCGTGGTGCCTACGCTGATCTTTACGGCGCTCTCTTTAACCGCGGTCAACAACGTTATTTTGATTGGGCAGATCGACACGCCCCTGGTCCTGGCCTTATCGGTGTGGTTATTGGGGGACCGGATTAACGCCTGGGTGATTGGGGGGGCAATGCTTGCTTTTGTGGGGGTTGCACTGACCGTCTTAATCCAGCCTGCCGGGAGTGATATGGTGTCCATGGGCATGGGGGCTGAGATTGGACTGGGTGAGCTGTTAGTCCTCATCGCGGCGGTGTTCAAAGCAATTTCTAATTTGGTCAGCAAGGTCAGCTTGCGACGGATTCCGCTAGGCATTTTTAATGTGTTTAGAATGCTGGTCGGTACGGTTGTTTTCTTTGTGGCAACGGTAGCGCTCTACGGTCCCACCCACTTTATGGATATCACTTCTCCGTTTTTGTGGCAGTGGATGTTGTTTTACAGTGCGATCATTGTGGTGGGGGGGCAGTTGGCCTGGTTCAAGGGGTTGAAGCAAAGCACCGCTAGTGAAATTTCCTTGGCAACTGCCTTTAACCCAATTGCGGGTGTTTTGGCAGCCTATCTGATTTTGAGCGAGGTCCCGACCGGGGGGCAGTATGTTGGGGGAGCTGTGATCCTGGGAGGTATCGCGTTGAATCAAATAGGGGTTAAACGCCTTAGCGTGAGCGTACCTGAGCAGCAACCGACTCCTAAAGAAATGGGTGAAGCGATTGCCTTTAAAGGTGTTTGATCGGTTGCTAGTTGTAGCAGCATCGCGCCTCTTTAAAGATTTTTTGCCATTCGCCCAGGCTGTGTTAAGTTGGGCACTGAATCCTAGTAGATGCACAGTCGACTACTGAGTTTAGTGTCCGTGATTGGGTGTGCTGCCAGCTGATATGACAACTCATTTCTGGCAATTATGGCGATTATTACTGTGCAAAAGGCCGCTGATAGCGGTAAGGGTTCTTTAAGGGAGGCGATCGCCTCTGCCCAGGCGGGCGACACGATTAAGTTTCATTCGAGCCTGGCGAATAAGACGATCAGGCTCACCAGTGGTGATATCGACATCACCAAGAACTTAACTA
>JBCDDJ010000028.1:0-29373 GCA_039180385.1 Cyanobacteria bacterium P01_G01_bin.38
ACTTGCCCCACCGTGCAGCGATTCATAGCGGTCGGCTGCTGGTCACTCAAGCGGACTACCTCTCGCTCTGTAAACAGGCCAACAACCTGTGCCTGATCCACCACCACACAGCATGATCGAGCCCCTGGGTGACCGGGCAAATTGGCCTGACTCATTTGCGCGATCGCATCTATGACCCTCGTGTCAGGTGCAACCACCAGGGGCGCTTGAATGATGACAGACTTGAGTTCTGATGGAATAAGCGCCATAGTGCTTAGCCAGCTTTTGGGGGATGGGTCTATCCACTATTCTGCCAATCAAAACCAATTCCCTGAAGTAACCCTAAGAAAAATAATGTTGTGATAGAGCGGGAACCAAAAAGAGCAGGGCAGGGGTTGGAGTCTGTGCGATCGCACATAGCGGGGGGTTAATAAGCGGGTGAGCAAAAATCGGCCATCTCTGAATCAACTGCACTTTCCAGGGAGGCCCCGTATTTTAGATAATCTTGGATGTAGAGACAGCCATACTTCAAAAGTTCGTCAATGTCTTCAAAAATCTCTGGATTCCATAGGGTGACGGTTTTATCTTCACCGGCTGATACCAGGGCGTAGTTCTGTGGGGTAAACACCACCTTCCAAACCGCTTCGCTGTGTCCCTTTAGGCTAATCAGCAGCTCTCCTTCCAGCGTCCACAGTCGGATCTGACCATCGCCGCTGGCTGAGGCCAAGATCGGTTTGGTGGGATGAAACGCAACGCTCCGAACCTCTTTGAGATGCCCTCGCAACGTGGTGAGATGGTTGCCGTCGGCATCCCAAAGCTCGACCGTGCGATCAAAGCCGCCCGCCGCAATCAGCTGATTATCAGGGCTGATGGCCACATCAATAAAGCCCAAATCTGCCCCTGGGGCCGTGAGGGTCTGTAAATGCTGGCCCTGAAACTCGCCAAGACGCACGGTGCTGTCTAAACCTGCCGACGCCAGCAGTGTGCCATCCCGACTAAAGGACACGGCCCTGACCTCTTGGGAATGGGCCACAAATGATTGGAGCACCTGACCCTGGTGATTCCAAATCTTGACGGAATGATCGGCGCTGGCGGTGGCAATGGACTGGCCATCGGGGCTAATATCCACATCCCAAACCGCGTCTGTGTGCCCTGAGAAAGTGGTGAGCAGGGTGCCATCTAGCTGCCACAGCCGAGCTTTTTGATCCCAGCTGGCTGAGGCCACGGTCTGACCGTCTGGTCCAAAGTCAATCGCTAACACCGAATTAGGATGGGGCAAATCAGCCAGCAGGTCGCCTCGACGATTCCAGAGTTTGAGGGTGTTATCGTCTCCCCCTGACGCGAGGGTGCTGCCGCTCGGGCTCACTGCCAAACCTACCACATCCGCCTGGTGACCCAACAGTGATTTAGAGACAAACTGATTGAGGGCCCAGACGCGAACGGTTTCATCCTGGGAGGCCGAGATCAGTCGCTGACCATCGGGGCTAAAGGCCAAGCTTTGGATGCGATCGCGATGGCCTTCAAACGTCTTGAGCCAGACACCCTGGCGATTCCAGAGGGTAATGCTGCGGTCCCACGAGGCGATCGCAATGTTTTCACCATCGGGACTAAAGGCCACAGAAGTCACCCCCAGCTGATGTCTCCGGAGTGTTTTTTGGAATGTGCCGTCCACACTCCATACTTTAGCGGTGCCATCGTAACTTGCGGAGACCAGGGTTTGACCATTGGGGCTAAAGGCCACTGCGGATGCCTCTGCCTGGTGCCCCTTTAATGTGCGCACTAGAGTGCCGTCCGCTTTCCAGAGTTTCACCGTGTTATCTTCACTCGCCGAAGCGATTAGCTGACCATCTGGACTAAAGGCCACATCTAGCACCGTCGCTGTATGGCCCCACAACGTCTTGAGCCGCTCACCCGATAAGCTCCATAGACGGATGGTTTTATCCGCACTCCCTGAGGCAATCAGGCGACTGTCCGGGCTAAAGGTCACGGCAAACACACCCTGGCTATGCCCTCGTAAGGTGCGTAGGGCTTTCCCAGAGCGGTCCCAGAGCTGGATGCTGAGATCGTCACTGCCTGAGGCCATCAGCTGATTATCAGGACTCACCGCCACGGCCCATACCCGAGCTGAATGCCCCTCTAAAACAGCTTGGTCCTGACCTTGACGGCTCCACAGGCGCAGACGATTGTCAGCCCCACCGGAGACAATTTGCTCACCATCTGGGCTGATGGTCACCGCCCAAACCCCACCTTTGTGACCGGTCAGGCGATTGATTTCATTGATGCCAAAGACAGCTTGTTGCAGGGTGGTGCTGACTTGCGATCGCAACCCCTGACCAGGAATGCGATGAATTTGCAACAACCGCCCCGCTCGAATGGCCTGCACCAGGCTATCTAGCCGATTTTCAGAGGCAAATAAAGCATCGGCAGAGCTGGCAATGGCCGCAATCTCTTTGGCCTGGATTTTGCGCCCCTGGATTTGGGTATAGAGCCCCAGGGTAACGGCGGTCACCAGCGCCATACAGAGAAAGCCGATCACCACCGATAAACGCCGGGTGTAGCGCTGCTGCTGTTTTAGCCGCTTTTCAACCGCGCGGGCCCGAGACGTCTTGAAGGCAACCTGTAGAAGTTCCTGCTCTTGTTTCTGGCTGGCCGCTAAAAACTGATAGTCATGGTCACTAAGCCCTTTACCCTGACTCCAGGCCTGGGCATCTTTGAGGGCTTTGCCCCGCAGCAGTCGCGACTCATCGGTTTGATTAGACTGCAGCCAGTTTCTGAGGGCCTGGGCATAGGGACGCAGGTCGGCCAAATTAGCTTCAATCCAGCGCAAATTAAAAATTTCTTGATAGATGCGGTTTTTGACTCGCAGGGTTCCCCGCCGGTTTTCGACCAGACCCGACAGCAGCAAATCAAGGTGATCGGCACTGTCGTCATACCGCACCCCGTTGATCGGACAGTGGGGCAGATCGTCAGCAGTGATCGGGGTTGGCACCGTTTCGTCACACACCAATATCTGCTGGTAAATGCTCAATAATCGACCGGCTCGCCGCTCATTGCGCAGGATGCGATCGCGAATCGTGCGTAGATGCTCCGGGTTATCCTGAGATTCCCAGTAGGTCAGGATATGTTTGCGCACCAGGGCCTCAACCCAATCAGCGGGCAACGTCTGCCCATTGTCATTATTATTCAGACGTTCAGGGGTGTTGAGATGTTCAGGAGCATGCTGCCTCACCAACCAGCAGAGCTTTTGGGTCAAAAACGGTTGCCCGTTCGTCCAGGCCAAAATTGCCTTGAGCACAGCCACCGGGTCATCCACGACATCTCGTAAGCCATCGGCTAAAGGCATGGCCCCTTCGGGTTGAAAGCCTCTGAGTGCGATCGCACGCCCCACATTAAACGGCGTCCGCAGCGGATCGCTAATCAGCTCCGAGGGCGTAGCCACCCCAAACAGCGCCCAGGTGAGTCTTCGATACTCAGGATTTTCGGCCCGCTGGTTATAGCAGTACCGCACTAACGCAAAGAAATCATTCACCGAAAACGGCAAGGCCAGGGCACTATCAATTTCATCGACAAAGATATATAAAGGCACCTGGGGTAGATGGGCCAGCAAGATGTCTTCGATAAACAGGCGTAGTCGTTGCTGGTAAGAGCACCCCTCGTGCGCTTGCCACCAGTGCTTAAAATCAACCCGATCGTACAGATCAAACTTGCTGCACAGATCTAAAATCAGGCTCTTGTACCATTGCATCGGGGTGATGTGCTCACTGCCGATGCTGGTCAGGTCTAACGAAACGCACCGACTGCCCGTCTGCTCCAGCTGTCGCTGCATGTGTACCCGCAAGCTCGACTTCCCCATTTGTCGAGCGTTAAAGACATAGCAAAACTCCCCTGCTGTCAGCGCAGCATAAAGCTCTTGATCAGCTTGCCTGGGAAGATAGCTGGGGGCATTGAGCTGTAAGCTCCCCCCCACCTGATATTGATAGCTCTGCATAGGTCAGCGCAGTGCCACCATACTTACGATTCTTACATTATGGATTTAATCACAGCACTTTGGCATCAAAATCAGGTTTTCGACAGCATCGATTGAAAATATTGCTGGTACAAATTACAGCTCAGCTGCGCGACATTGCCGGTTAATTTAATCAGCCCTAAACTCTCTAGACGATAGGCACACAGCGCCTCAAGCTGGAGACCCTGCGGTGACCGGAGCAGCTCTCGGATGGCCTCTAACAAGCCAGGATGACGCTGTAGGACCTGCCAATGACGTCTGAGGTGCCCAGCGTAAATCCCACTTTGGGTAGGCGCATTGGCCAACAGATCGGGCAGCCGAATCTCTGAATTTTTGAGCCAATACAACGCCGTTTGGACCAGGTAGGGGTGCCCCCCCACCAAAGCCTGTAATTGTTGAACCCCTTGACTGGTCTCATCCACCCCCCAAGGGAGCTCGTAGCACTCTACCAGCGTTTTGATCTCATCTAAGGTCAGCTCAGGTAGATGCAAAGCTAAGCCAATGTTAAAAGGCGATTGACTAATCTTGAGGGGCACATAGACCTCGGTGCTGTAAGACATCACCAGCCTCAAATTTTGCCAGATAGACTGCTCCATCCCTTCCTCATGCCAGGCCCGCAGCATGGGCAAAAATTCTTGCACCAGGTCCGGATATTCAAAAATTTGATCGACTTGATCAAGGGCCAGCACCCAGGGCCGCGCCATCTGCTTGAGCAAATATTCTCGAAAGTAAAGCTTGCAACTAATCTTATTCCCGAGTTCTTCGTCCCAATAATCATCGAGCTTAGACTCTAGACCCAGCTGATAGGTCACGTTGAGACTAAACCAGCGCAAAAATCGGCCTAAATCGCTAGCAATCGCCCCGTCTACTTCTTGAAAATTAAGCAAAACAGTTTGCATACCGCGCTGACGCGCATAGTCAAGCACCCGCAACACCAGAGACGTTTTACCTCGACTACCCGGTGCTTTAATCCGCAGCAGGCCACTTGGGCGATCAACCTCAGAAAACGCCTGCGACTCGAGGTCAAGACGGCTCAAATAAACCGATGATTTAAGCGGCAGAGCCGTACTAGGAAATGAAATCGTATTCATGCCGGAGGGGGGATTTTGAATAGGACTCGAGACAGGGGCCTGCCCATTGTCGTGCCCATTAGAGGAGGGAGCCTCTAACTGGCTCAAAATGAACCGAACGTTCTTTTTAGTGATTTTTTGACCGAGGGAATCCGATAGAGAACGCCAGAGTTGAGCACCCACATCCCGAATATATTCGGGGTGATAGCCAGCATCCTTAGCAATCTGAGGATATAGCCGCCCTTCCCAAGAAAATTTGAAGACAATCTCTTGAACATAGGACAAGGTCTCAGGAGCAACAATACTTTTGACCAGCGCCAGGGCTTCAGTATCGGTCATAGTTCAAATTAAGAGGGGCTTTCGAGCTTACATAGCAAAATCCTTTCCTAATCCTACTAGGCTTTGCTAAAAGTGCGCACTAGCTGAAGCCCCTCTCACAGAAGACATCGCTGAACCTTAAAATAGGCATCAAAATAGGCATCGACCTCGACCCAGACTGCAGATCTCAGAGATGAGGCAGTGATCACATAGTCCAACCCTTGTTCAGCAAATCGCTGGGCCATGCAGTAGGCCTGTAGCCGATCAATCACCCCAAAGGTCTCTATCAGGCAGTATCGGCTACCCTGATGGTAGATTCCCTCATATAAGTAACCCTGGACATTGCCTTGAATAAACGAAAGGCTGGCTTCGTCGAGGATAGCGGGCGTCATCAATCGAAAAAGCTGATCTAAACGGTTGCCCAATGCCCGCAAACCGATATCAGAAAACGAGGCAATCCCAGACCCATTTCCCTTTAAGGCGTGAATGTTTTCTGCAATTTCTGGCGGTTTTTCTGAAGTCTCCCAGAAAGGAATACGGCCCGGATAAGGGCATTGTAAAAAAGAGTTTTTAGGAAAGGTGAAGACCATACAACAATCTGTCTCAGAACAACAATCTGCCTCAGATAAAGACTAAACCCTTTAACCTAACCTACCTTAAACCAAGCGCCTAAAATCAACCCAACTGCATGGAAGATAATGCTTCGATTGATTACGTTCAGCATAGTCGATGTCTTTAGGGCCATTGCCCTAGAAAAGTAAGATAATTTGTAATGCCTTTCAAATGTCCTTTAGACATGCTGAAGGATGTTCAAACATACGTTATTCCCGTGAGAACATGGCTGATTCTACATCTTCTAATCATGCTGAGGGGCTGATGATCGGCCCTGACGATCGAGTCCGCTGTTGGTGGCCAGGACAGCATCCAGACTACCTGGCCTATCACGATCACGAATGGGGGCACCCCGTTGATAGCGACGTCCAATTGTTTGAGAAAATCTGTCTGGAAGGCTTTCAGTCAGGGCTGAGCTGGCTGACCATTTTACGAAAACGTGAGAACTTTCGAACTGCGTTTGATGAGTTTGACTTTGAGAAGGTGGCTGGGTACACCCAAGCCGATGTTGAGCGGCTCTTGCAAAATGCGGGCATCGTCCGCCATCGCAAAAAGATTGAGTCGGTGATTAACAATGCCCAGCGCGCTTGCGAACTTAAAGCAGACTATGGCTCACTGGCGACCTACTTTTGGCAATACGAACCGACCCCTGATGAGCGGCCCCAGCAGTTTGACCATGGCACTCTGTTACAGCTGTCTAAAACAGCCAAATCAATCGCTCTGAGTCGCGACTTAAAAAAGCGTGGCTGGTCCTTTGTCGGGCCGACCACGGCCTACGCGTTTATGCAAGCGATGGGGTTGGTCAACGATCATCTAGAAGGGTGCTTTTGTCGCAATCATCTTGAAACTGTGCGGCAGCAATTCCAGCGACCTGCCTAGTTAAGAGGAGCCGGGGAGGCAGAGGGGCAGGGGAGGGAGTTCTAAGTTCTGAATTCTGAATGTTGAATTACGGCCAATCGGCATAAGCTTAAAACTCAAAATTCAAACCTTCATGGCTCACTGGCCTTTCCCCCTTACTTCCCCCATCTCCCCTATCTCCCTCATCTCCCCCATCCCATCTCCCCCATCCCATCCCAGAACCCCTTAAGCTGTAGATATCGGCTAGAGCAATACGGAGACTCCCTTTGACCCATACCGTTCCCATTTATTTAGTAACTGAAACCCAGCTTCAAACGGACCATGCAGACAGTGCTGCGTGGCAAACTGCATCCGGGTTTAAGGGCAAACCAGGCACCTATTGCCTGATTCCAGGGGCAAATGGCACCCTGGCCAAGGTACTGGTGGGTAAACCTGAGCAGTTAGATGCGTGGGTATTGGGTGGACTGAGTAAAAGTTTGCCAGCCCAGACCTATGCCCTGGCGGACAGCGTCTCGGCGGCGGCGGCCACCCAGCTTTGCCTGGGCTGGCAGTTGGGGCAATACCGTTTTGACCGCTATAAGCAGAACGGAGCAGAACCGTTGCCAACCCTTGAAATACCGGATGATGTCGATCAGACTTACTTGCAAGCAGCCACGACAGCCACCTTTCTCACCCGCGATTTGATTAATACCCCCACTAGTGACATGGGCACCCCCCATTTAGAAGCTGCGGCCCGGGAGATCGCAGCAGCCTACGGGGCAGAACTTGTGGTCACGGTTGGAGATGACCTGTTAACCCATAACTACCCCATGGTCTATGCGGTGGGTAAAGCCAATGTTGACCCCCCCCGTTTGATTGACCTGCACTGGGGGGATGCCAATGCTCCCAAGGTCACCTTGGTCGGCAAGGGGGTTTGCTTTGATACGGGGGGCCTTAACATGAAGTCCTCGGCGGGTATGAAGCTAATGAAAAAAGACATGGGCGGTGCAGCTCAGGTGTTGGGTTTGGCTAAACTGATCATGGCCATGAATCTGCCGATCAGACTGCGAATGCTGATTCCGGCGGTGGAGAATAGCATTGCGGGGCAGGCAATGCGGCCCCTGGATGTGCTCACCTCCCGCAAAGGGATCACCGTCGAGGTCGGCAATACCGATGCTGAGGGTCGTCTGGTCCTAGCAGACGCCCTCTGGGAAGCGTGCAGCGAAGATCCAGCGTTACTGATCGACTGCGCTACTTTAACCGGCGCAGCCCGAGTGGCGGTAGGGACCGAGCTACCGGCTTTTTTCTGTACTGACGATGAGATCGCAACCGACCTCAAGCAAGCCGGTGACCAGGTAGACGATCCCCTGTGGCAGCTGCCGCTGTATGCCCCCTATCGCCCTATGCTCGACAGCGCCATTGCGGACATCAATAACATCTCCAACGCCTCCTACGGTGGGGCAATTACGGCAGCCCTTTTCCTCAAAGAGTTTACCAAACCTGACATTCCCTGGATTCACCTCGACTTTATGGCCTACAACCTGCGTAGCCAGCCAGGACGCCCCGAGGGCGGCGAGGCGATGGGGATGCGGGCGTTGTTTGAGCTGATTCGGCGGCGGTTTGGGTAGGTGTCAATTTTCGCCCTGCCCCAGCTTTAACCAAAATCAGGCACTGGACTCACAATCGACACCAGCACGCCGTTGCAGTCTCGAACCCGAGAAATGGTCTGCCCCCAGGGCATCTGACGGGGCTCAACAACGCTGATGGCTCCCGCCTGCACTGCTTGCTCAAAGGCGGGAGCCACGTCGTTTGCCATGGAGGAAATTTGTATGCCTGCCGGGTCTTCATCCGGGCGATTTTCGCGAAACCCGATGGGCAGCCTCGCTGAAAAAGGAGCCTGGGAGTTGTCAGGGACTATTGCTCGTCCGTATAACTTCCTTGAAAGCTTTGGCTAGCCTGCTGCCAGCCGATTTGAATCTCAGGCCAGCGTAGCATCCAAAACGCTTGTGTTTGTACCCAGCCCAGGGCTATCAGCATGGGTAGCGTAAACGGCATTTGTCGACGACTAGCCGCAAGCTGATGGTTAAAGTCGTGGCGTAGCTGCCTTAGCGCTTGCAAATACAGGTCAGGCTCAACTCGTTTGATTTTGCTGAGCTTAGCCAACCGCACCCTAAAAGCAGTCAGCTTGACTTGAAAGGCTTCTTCTGGAGACATCCAATAGGTCATTTTTGCTCACCTGGTTTGCTGGTCAGAATTTTAGCAAGACCTTGCCGATTTGGCAGACAGGAGACAGGGGCTTTTAGGAATTCTCAAGATCAGGGCTGCCCCCTCTCCTTCTGATTTACCTACACAAATGGCTGCACTGCTAAGTCCTCCAGAGTTACGGTAAAACTCTGAGGTATCCCTGTGGTTAGAAATTGGATAGCGGTTTCGGCTGCGATCGCAACCGTCATTAATACCAAATTTCTGGCCAGCGGGTAATCTCAGACATCATCTTGAGGTTGCCCACGCCAGATCGGGCCAGGGTTTCAGTGATATTCGCCCCCATCCTCCCCATCCCCCCTATCCCTCTTCTTTCTCCTCCGACGCCTTCTCTCCATCATTCAAAAGCTGCTCAAATCGCCCCTTAGACCAGCTCTCGCTAAGATATGCGATCGCATTAATCTCCTCTAATCGAATCAGCCAAACCGTTCGCCAGGAGATCTCTTCAGAGGGCTCATCCTCTTCGTCCATGTACACATTGACAGAGACGATTTCAACACAGGTCGGGTCTAGATAAATGGGAATCCCCGTGAGATTACCCCAAGTCAGACGGAATTTGACTTCGGTGCCTTCCTGGAGGGCATCTTCAAGACGTTGAAAGAGTCGATCGAGGAAAGAGTGCTTGATTTTATCCCCAGCGGACGTGAGGACTCGCCGTGCAGTATTCATAGCGTTACCTCATGGTTTTTGGTCAGCCAGCATTCTCAATAACAACTCATGGAGAGGACGGGATTTGAACCCGCATCGACCAACGATAGCTTTTAGGAAACGCGCTTCCTTACTGCCCGCAGGCAGATGGGAACTGCCCCCATCTCGGACTATTAATTCCTTTCAGTGCTTCTGCAACCCGCTATCCGTTTACGGTTTTCGGGGAACGTCGCGATGCAACTATTAGCCCTACTTTGGTAAACCCGGTCGTCCTTGTGGGAACCGTGCTTCAACTTTTCTACGGCTGCCTTGCCAATTTAGGCCACCTTCCCTTTTTCGTTAACTCTCACAACAGCTCGAAACTTTTGTGAGAATCCACCAGGCAGGTACTGCCCCTGCTACCGCTGCGTTATCAGCACAGTGCCTCACTTCTCGGCTTCTGGTGGTGGCGGAAAGTGGAGGAATCGAACCCCTAGGCGTCAACCTACCCTGGTTTTCAAGACCAGTTGCCGACCATTCAGCGGCACTTTCCATTTGGGGTGACTGACGGGACTCAAACCCGCTAAGACTGGTGTCACAAACCAGCGCCGCGATCGCTTTGGCTTCAGTCACAGTGGAGCCAGAGAGGATCGAACTCTCGACCTCTTGAATGCCATTCAAGCGCTCTCCCAACTGAGCTATGGCCCCATGTATGATTTGGTGGACACTGGTCGGCTTCGTAGGCGAAGACTTCTCGCAGAGTACCGACATCTTTCTGCTTGCAAGGCAGACGCTTTCCCAGTTAAGCTACAGGCCCATTTTAAGTTTGGCCATATCGCTATAGACACCGAGTATAGTTACCCCATCTATTTGAGAAGCGATATGACAGGAGTGGCAGGACTTGTAGGCTTTGCCTTCTCGAAGAGTACCCACACAAATCGGTTTAGAAGACCGATGCCCATCCATTAGGCGACACTCCCACAGGCACCTCTACCAGGATTCGTAGACGCAGGCTTCCCAAAGGGTACCTGGAACCATCACCTTCAAAGGGTGCTGCTCTTGTCCGTTGAGCTATAGAGGCAAGTGGTAGTCCTGGCAGGGATCGAACCCGCGACATCCTCTTTGTAAGAGAGGCGCTCTCCCAACTGAGCTACAGGACTATCAAGCGAATGACAGGATTTGAACCCGTGCGCTGAGTGTGGCACACTCAGATGCTGCCAATTACATCACATTCGCATTTGGAGCGATCGCCGAGACTTGAACTCGGACCTAGAGTTTGGAAGACTCAGATGCTACCTTTACACCACGATCGCGGGGCTGGTGACAGGAGTTGAACCTGTAATCCGCTGTTTACAAGACAGCCGCTCTGCCAATTGAGCTACACCAGCATACTTAACTTTTGCCGCTTCGCTTTCGCCTCTTAGAAAAGCTATTCTGCTGATCTATAGCGCTCCGCGGATGTGTTTTTGGGTGCGGAGGTGAGAGTTGCACTCACCGATGTGCGGCTTATGAGACCGCCGAGACTCTCTTTCTCCATCTCCGCAATGACCACAATGACCTTGAAAATAGTCCCCGAGCCCACCCTCACCAAATAAAACAGATCAACACGGGGTAGTAAACGGTGACGTTGCGATATGCACCTGTTACAATGCTGGGCGTAACTTGTAAACGGGACTCGAACCCATTTGCACTGGCCCCCAGCGCACCCAGAAGGTCGTTTATCAGACGACAAGGTACCCAACTTACCCAGTTGGCGGGCTGTGTTCGCTTCTGTTAAATTTGGCTACCGACTGTTTTTAGGTCTCTAGCAGATCAATCTGCCAGTTTAGCGCTTGGATTTGTGAATCCAGGAGCCGATGTGACTGTGCTAAACCATCTAGCTGCCGCTGTAGGTCAGCAACATCAACCGTGCTAGCAAATCGCACCTCGGAGCGACTGTAGCGGTTGTGTGTAATAGAGGCTTCCTGGATCAGGGCATCTAATACGTTGCGGTTGATGATGAGCGTGTCACGCTGAGCCAGCGCGTCAGTCAGTGTGCCATCGCCAAAGGCGGCGTTCGAGTTTGTCTTGTTGATGCGCTGGATTAAGCTAGTTAGCTCAGCGATGGCAGATCCTAGCTCCGATAGTAGCTCCTGTGGGTTCTCAGGTGGCTGCTCACCCTCTTGCACCTTGGCACTACGCATCAGTCTCTGACGCAGCTGAGCAATTCTCTTTTGACAATCAGCTCTCAAGATTAGAGCTTCTGCAAGCTTCATTGTGTTCACCTCCTGAAGTAAGATCAAATTTACAAAATGCGTTTCCGCAATACCCCTGACAGGAGTCGAACCTGCAACAAATCCGTTTTAAGCGGACCATGTCTGCCAATTGCATCACAGGGGCGGGGAATTTTAGATTTTGGATTTTAGATTGAGGAGAACAATCCAAAATCCAAAATCACCAATCCAAAATCAATAGTCGGGATGGCAGGATTCGAACCTGCGACTCCTTGTCCCCAAAACAAGGCTTCTGACCACTGAATTACATCCCGATTTGGTACTCTCGGTGGGAGTCGAACCCACAACCTCTGGTTTCTAAGACCAGCGCCTCTTCCAGTTGGGCTACGAGAGCACATTGTTACTCCTGGTGGGATTTGTTCGCGCAGCGTCTCCGTTAGGAGTTACACACAACAAACTGGTTTTGAATCAGTCGCCTCTTCCGGTTGGGCCACAGGAGCACATTCTCCCGCTAGGGTTTGAACCTAGAATCTTCCGAGTCAAAGTCGGAGATGTTGCCAATTACACCACAGGGGAGTGGATGCCGAGATAGGATTCGAACCTATATCTCCGTGGTTCAGAGCCACAGCGACCTTCCAAGTCGTCCACTCGGCAGTGAATGGCTGGGACGAGAGGAATCGAACCTCCAACCACCTGGTTAACAGCCAGGCGCTCTGCCAGTTGAGCTGCATCCCATCGAGCACCCAGGTTTGAGTGCAAGCCCCCCAGATCCGAATCGAACGGATGACCTCTTGTTCTAAGCCTTTCAGGCAGGCTTTGCCAACACACAAGCGCTCTACCAATTGAGCTACCGGGGGACGTTTGTATTTGTCCGCAGTCGAGAACTGAAAACAACGAGAACGGCAGGACTTGAACCCACAGTCTCTGGCTATTTCCTTCGGAAACGCTACACGAACGCACGCCAGCGTGTTAATCCATTTACACCACGTTCTCAAGGCGGAAAGCAGTGGACTTGTTCGCGCAGCGTCTCCGCTAGGAGTTACCACAGGCTTGAACCCCATCTGTTTAGCAAACAGCGCCTGTCCCCTGACAGGATTACTTTCCATGGACGGAGAACGGAAGACGAAGGACGGAGGACGAAGGACAGAATCTGTTTTTCCTTTGTCCTCTTTCTTGCATCTTCTTTCCTTCCAAAGGGCCGGGTGGGAGTTGAACCCACAGTGTTAAAGAACTCCGGTTTTACAGACCTTTACCTGCGCCAGTAGGAGCCGACCCTGGCAGTGGCGACGGGAATCGAACCCGCAAACACACGATTGAAAGCCGTGTGGCTTTACCATTTTGCCTACGCCACCATGGGGCTCTGCACCGTATAAGTTGAGAAAGCATTGTGTCATACACAGAAATCGTGCGTGTTAGCGCTCCCGTAGGGTACATGCGACAACCTGTTTAGGAGGCAGGAACTCTACCATCTGAGCTAGTATGTAAGCTTTATCAGTTGGGATACGGTACAGGAGATTTACTGTTGCGTGCGAGTTTGAGAAGCTCCACGCAACAGGACGCAGAGACTAGGACTTGTAGACTTTAGGCTTCCCGAAGGGTACCCAGATCCAGCGGTTTTGGAGACCGAGATGTTAGCCGTTACACCATCTCTGCATGTGGTTGCAGCGGTGGGACTCGTTCGCGAAGCATCTCCGCCAGGAGATACCCACATATCCTCGCTTATGAGGCGAGTACCTTAACCCGTTAGGTGACACTGCAATGCCTTTAAAATGCTCGATACTGAGCAGAGTCCAGAGTGGGAGTCGAACCCACGATTTTCGGGTTTGCAGACCGACGCCTTAACCAACTTGGCTACCTGGACTTAGAATCTTATTTATCCAAAATAAGATTGGGAGCCCTGACGGGAGTTGCACCCGCTTCTCTGTAGCTGAGAACCACAGTGACTTATCTGTTTGTCCACAGGGCTTTAAGGCGGGGGTGACGAGATTTGAACTCGCGACTTCCTGTTCGACAGACAGGCACTCTAGACCACTGAGTTACACCCCCAAAAGGGAAATATTTAGTTTTCAAGGTTCGATTTGATTGCCTGGTTTGACTAAGCCTTTCAAATTTCTAGTGGATTTCTTTCGGACTGTAGTATATTTTGCACTACAATTATCTTAGCTATGTACTACAAAAGTGTCAAGGTTTTTTGAGAGAATTTTTGAGATTCGCCTGAGCCTTTTGTTTTTAAGGCTTTCGGCAACCAAAAAGAGCCATCTAAGAAGGTTGCCGAAAGAAAAAGAGAATCTCTTTTGTTTGTCTTGCCAATGTTTAGAGAAAGGTTCGACGCTCCAAATGGTAACTTCGTTTTAGTTTCTGCAAGTCATTGACAGCATCGGCGTGATACCTGTCAGTAGAGGCTGTGGTGTCTTTCTCAGCTTTGTTGTTAAAGCTGTGTCGAAACCGCATGCGACTAAGGGCATCACGACTCCAGAGGTAGTAAAAGGTCGGGATAAATAACATGATGATGCGTCCTGTTGGTAAGGGTAGGTTATGACAATTTTGAGAGATTCTGGTTAATCGCCCAGGATTATCCCAGGGCATCTACAAGGAGTGCCCCTACGAGATAATGATTTGTTAGAGAACAACAGCTATATGGAATAGGCTGTTTGTCGCTGGGTTGCCTGCCATAGCTGATAGATTAGCCTTTCGCTTTCGGGAGCCAGGGCAGTGATAAAAGTACCCGCTTCAGCATTTGCGCTGTTTGCAATCCAGGTGCCTTTGAGACTAACTTCAACAAACTCGCCATCGACGAGGGTTAAAGAAATTGCCTCTGTAGCATCTGATTGTAGTACGCGCTTGAGTTGAGCAACCCCAGGGATATCGGCCTGTAGCAAAAAGGCGGCCCGTCCGGGCTCTAAGTGCAAGGGCTCACCAGCATAGACTGCCAGCATGACTCGCTGGGTCGCAACCGCATCTAAAGACGCGGTTACCTGCTCAAGGAATAAACCGTAATCGGTATAGTTCAGCTTCAACACGTCTGACAATCTCCATATGTGATTGGGGCAATCAGCTACGTGCCGACGGCGGCACAGGGTCAGGTTTTGTGTTCTTTCCAGAACTGCTCTGCAAAGGCAACCACTGGGTGCATGGGTGCTTTGGGCTGTCGCTTAAGCGTCATGCGGGCGAGGTCGGGGGTGCGTGCGCCTTTGTGAGAATTACAGGGCGCACAGGCCGTCACGACGTTGTCCCAGGTGTGGGGGCCGCCTTGCGATCGCGGAATCACGTGATCCAGCGTAAGCTGCCTTTTGCTGCCGCAATACTGGCAGGTATGGCTATCTCGCTTGAGAACTTCGCGCCGGTTAACCGGTGGTACCTTCCAAATGCGCTCAGCCCCCCCCATGGTTAGACGAATATGCTCGGGGATTTCGAGCACAAGCTGAGGTGATCGCATCTGCCAGGTCTGACCAGCAAAATCCAGGGGCTCTGCACGATCGGTAACTAACAAGATGGCAGCTCGCTTGAGGTCAATCCGTGCCATGGGCAGATAGTTCTTAGAAAACAGAACTACAGATTTGCTATAGAGCACGTTGCTAAACAATCGTCTTGTCATGACGAATTCCCCTTAGAAAAGTCTCTTAAAATAAATGGCCCCCGCTTCCGACTGTGAGAAGCGAGGGCCAAAAACTAGAAAGCTTTAGGTCTATATAGGTATCGCAGCCCAATAACTGCGTTCCCCGCTTCGAGTGTAGGATTTGGGTTCTAAACGATTGAGATAATCACGGCCCCCGTTGGCAAAGGCTGCAAACAGCATTCCGGTCGGGAGACTGGCTGGACGATTGACAGACAGGAGCATCCATACATGGATGCCATCAAACTGTCGGGCTAGGCCAGACCGAATCAGGCCAAATGTTCTTGAGCCAACAAATGCTGAGCCAATAAACGCTAAGACTCCGACAGCTGCACTCACTCGTAAACATGCCTGCATAATGCGGCCAGTCATGCCGTGGAGCGACAGCGCAAGCGCTGACTTGCCAGTTTGCAAATAGCTGTTGGCAGAAAACTCTGATGTCAATTCTATGGAGTATTTCATAGCGCTTGAAGGTAAAAACCTCTGTAGAGAAACTTCTCGAAAGCGGGTTAACTCGACCAGATTAACCGGACTAACTTTATGCTACAGGTGTAGTATGGAAATGTCCACCCCTTTTTTGAAAAAAAAGTACATGACCTTAAAGACCCAGCTCCCGACTACTGAAATGCAAGTCACAAGCATCCGCTTTGAGCGCGCCTTGATTGACAAGTTAAAAGCACTGGCGGGTAGCCAAGGCTACCAGTCATTGGTGCGCGATGTCCTATGGGACTATGTTCGTCAACACTCCGACGATCCTGATTTCCGGATACAGCGACAGCAAATTCGATCAGTCATGGCAGCCGAAGCTCAACGCCAGGAGCGCTGTGCATTGACCGGTAACGTGATTGAACCCCACGAAGAAATGTGGATGGCCTTTACAACCGATAATCAGTTAGTGCCATTGAGTGTGGATAGTTTGGAACTGCTAGAGAGCTAAGATAGTGGCAGCACTAAACAAATTCTTAGTTTTGTAGACGCTCAAGCGGCTTCCCGCAAGGTATTTTAAGTTTTGAATTTTCAGTGATTAGCTTGATGCCTAAGGAGGTGTCTGATGTTATCGCCATTTCCAGGGATGGATCCATACTTAGAAAATTCAGAACTGTGGCCAGCGGTTCACAATCGCCTGATTTTAGCCATTGCAGATGATCTAGTTGATCATCTCAGCGAAAAGTACAGAGTTGAAATCGAAAAGCGTACCTATTTTGGAGAAGACGAGGGGATTTTAGTTGGCATCCCTGATGTAGCGGTTGCCACGGGCAAAGCGGCGAAATCGACACCTGCTACCACAACACTGACTCTGCCGATACAACCTGAAAAAGTTACGGTCCCTGTTACGCAAGAGGTGATCGAGCGCTATCTTGAAATTCGGGAAGTGGCCACAGGTAGGGTGATCACAGTAATTGAGCTACTGTCGCCTAAAAATAAGCGCTCTGGAGAAGGTCGAATTGCTTACGAGAGAAAGCGTAGCCAGATCTTGACTAGCACAACAAACCTGGTAGAAATTGATTTGCTGAGAGGGGGGCGTCCCTTCCCGATGAGTAGCAAACAGCTAAATGACTATCGAATTTTGGTTTGTCGAGGAGATCAACGACCGACTGGAGAACTCTATGCCTTTAATATACGCCAGCCGATTCCACCGATTCCAATTCCAGTAATGCTGGGTGAGTCAGATATCTTGCTTGAGATACAGCCTTTGATCAATCGAGTATATGATAAGGGGCGCTACCATCTGGCTATTGACTACACTCAGCCGCCAGTACCTCAGTTTTCTGCTGAAGATAACCAATGGGCGGCTGAGCTACTAAGCTAAGGCAACGCTATGCTCACGTTGTTCTGTAGGTGGGAGATTAGGGACAGCACGCTTGCCTTAGTCGTTTTAATCTTCCCTATCTCCTGTATTGATTCAATAGGAGAGACTTCGGAATCTGGGCTTAGAATAACGATGGGTAAGTACCGTCGTGGTTATTAGTGGAGTCTGCGTATGTTATTGAATTTGTCGTTTCTCAACAGAGTGTTAAGTCGTCCCCGCATCCCAGTGTCTGCAGAAGTTGAGATCTATACCTGGCAACTTTGTCCTTACTGTATTCGGGCCAAGCTTCTCCTGTGGTGGAAAGGGGTCTCGTTTCAGGAATATAAGATTGATGGCGATGAGGCAGCGCGATCGCAAATGGCCCAGCGAGCCAATGGCCGCAAGTCAGTGCCCCAAATCTTTATCAATGATCAACATGTAGGGGGCTGTGACGATCTCTACGCCCTAGATCGTCGGGGAGAGTTAGCCCCGCTGCTGGCCCAATCTGCGGCATCATAGCTCGCAGCTTCGTTACTCACAGCTTCGTTCTCACAGATTGAGATTGAGCCGTCGTATTTTGGGTTGAGCGCCGAGTAGGCTGTGTAAGCGGATGGGCAGACTGGCTAGCAGACACACGATTGACACGGTTCGGTTTAGGCGCTTTACAGATTAGCCAGCTTCGCTGCGCCATCAGCAGGATTAGGGCCGTTGTCAGTGAGAGTGCGCCCACCTCACTCCAATGCCAACGGGCACCCACATTGCCTAAAATATGCACGATGAGTAGGGGTAAGGCGACGTAGGTGAGCCGATGTAAGCGCTGCCAGTTTTTCCCCAAGGCCCTGACGCTCCAATCGTTAGAGGTCAATGCCAACAGGGTAAAGATCACCAGTAGGCAGCTGCCATGCCAATAGTGGAGGTATGTGGCTAGATTTAGCGGATTTTGACCGCCCAGCATCAGTGACAAAGACGCATGGCTGAGGCCTAAACTATAGGCTGCCACCCCGTGGGTGCGACGATTGCGCTTGAGAATCAAAACCTGATGGCGTAGCTCTAACCTGAACGACGACACTAACCACCAGTCGTATTTTAGAAAGGTGCGCAAAATACTCGGCAAGAGCGTCAGCGTATACAGCACCAACGAGAGCAGTGCCAACATATCGGTCAAACTATCGGGGGCACTCACCACCAATGCCAATGTCATGGCCAGGCTGTGGAGCGCAAAAATCAGGATCAAGAACCATAGCACTTGCTGACGCACAACAGCCCGATGGCGCATAGCGTATTTTCACACCTCTGGAAATCTAGAGGTAGATTTGGCCCTTACTTCCTTTTCACGGTCCAAAAAGCTTTTATCCGGACACTGAACATCCCATTTTTTTGAAAATGTTGAAAGCCCCAAAAGGCTGACTTATTGAGACTTAACATGGGGGCATACTAATGATGTTGAGGTTTAACGTAGGCTAGACAGTATCTAAATTGGCCCACGGGCAATCTTCAGAAATACCCAGCGCTGGCAGTGAAGCTCTAACTAACAGCTTATCGGCCAGCGTCGTTATGTTCCCCCAACGCTCATCTTCCCCACTGCCCACAATGCAAAGCGAACTCCCAGATCCCAATCGAGGTCAGCGCGCCCTGGCCGCAATTGTGGTGACCGATGCCGTGGGGTTTAGCGCTCGCATGTCGGTGGATGAAGAAAATACGCTGCGCATTATCCATCGCGATCTCAAGCTGATGGCCCAGTGCTGCAAAAAGTTTGAGGGTCGGGTGCTTAAATCGACCGGTGATGGGCTGCTCATGTACTTTGTCAGCGCCGTCCAAGCAGTTAGCTGTACCCTGGCCATTCAGCGATATCTGGCCCGGACCAATGCTCAGTCAGAGCACCCCCTGCTGCATCGGATAGGGGTGCATTTAGGAGATGTCTTTTTTAGCCAAACCGATGTGATGGGCAACGGGGTGAATATTGCCGCCCGGCTGCAAACCCAGGCCAGACCCGGGGGCATTTGCCTATCACAGGTTGTCTATGACGTGGTGCGATCGCGCCTGACCCTCAACGCCACCGCCACCGGGCCGCTACAGCTCAAAAATATTCAAGATCCGATTTCGGCGTACCACGTCTCCCCAGCGGCGGCGCTGCCCAAAGCCCAACTCCCAGCGGCAAAGCCCAATCCTCAGCCCGCCGCCCCGACTCCCCCAGCCCACCCTAAGGCAGCCCCTGCCAACCCAGAGGTGCCCCTGCCCCTTGAGACCAAAATAGCCGGACGCTACACCATCAAAAAAATTCTGGGTCAGGGTGGGTTTGGCATCTCCTACCTGGCCGAAGATAGCCAGCGCTTTGACGAGCACTGTGTCCTCAAAGAGTTCAAACCGGTCAGAAACAGTGGTAAGGCCCTCCACAAGGCGATTAACCTTTTCAAACGAGAAGCCAAAACCCTATACAAAATTAACCACCCCCAGATTCCCAAGTTTTTAGCCTGCTTTACCCAAGCTCAGCGTCTCTTCATTGGCATCGAATACATTGACGGGGTCAACTATCTCAATCTGCTCCAACAGCGTAAGCAAGCGGGTAAACGCTTTTCAGAAGAGGAGATGATCCCCTGGCTGATGCAGATGCTGCAAGTGGTCGATCATCTGCACAGCCTCAACATCATGCATCGAGACATCTCCCCTGAGAATGTGATGTACTCCCAAAAGCTGCAGCTGCCCGTGCTGATTGACTTTGGCCTGGTAAATAATGCCGTTGCCGACCTGCTCGAGGATGACATGGGCGCAACCGAGCATTCCGCCACCGTCGCCGGTAAGTTTGGCTATTCGCCCCCTGAGCAAATGCGCCTGGGCAAATGTTTCCCCAGTAGTGACCTCTATGCCCTTGGTGTAACGGTCATTGTCCTCATGACCGGCAAGCATCCCCGCGACCTGATGGACCGCGACTCATTAGAATGGCGCTGGCAATCTGAGCTTGAAGTCAACCCAGACTTTCTCACCATTCTAGAGAAACTCACCCAGCCGATCCCTAAACAGCGCTATCAGTCAGCTCAGGACGTCATTACCGCACTGGAAACCGCTTTTCCAAAACAGGTAAATGAGCGGCAGGCCCTCCAAATCGCCTCCCTCGAGGGCTCCCCCGAAACCTCCACCTCACGGGGGCACGATGCTAAATTTATGCAGCAGTGCCGCGAAGAACTCAGTCGTCGCATTGGCCCTATGGCCGATATCGTGATTCAAGAAACCCTTGAACAACATCCCCAGGCCACCCCTCGAGAACTCGTGCAGTTCCTCGCCGCCCAACTGTCCCAGGCCGATCAGGCCGAAAGTTTCATCAACCAGATCCAACTGCCTGCCGCTGCCGGGAAAACAAGGGTTCAGCTGGATAGCCTGAGCAGTGCCTCAACCGCCTTGCAGTCGGGAGACAATACCACCACTGCCCCCGACGAAGCCGCCCTCAGCCCAGAATTTTTGCAACGCGCTCAGCAAGCCCTAACCCGCTGCATTGGCCCCATGGCAGAGCTGATCATCGAAGAAACCCTAGACGCCTATCCTCACCTGACGCCAACTGCCCTGGTGCAGCAGTTAGCCGCCGAGATCCCAGATGCCAAGCAAGCTCAAACGTTTCGGCAGGAGATGCAGGGGTAGTAAAAAGCCCTAAGACAGTCCGCCTGATTTACGCTTGTCACCGCGATAGCGTTCGATCCGCTGCATCGCCATCTGCAAACTCATCCGCATCCGATTAAACGACTCGGTCAGCTTGCCCACTTCATCCTTAGATGTCTGCACAAACTCAGCTTCGGTGTCCCCCATGCTGACCGCTTCTGCGGTCATGGCCATGCGATTGATGGGGCGCACCACGTGGCGCTTGAGCCATAGATTTACCAAGAACGTTGCGATCGCAAAGATGATAATGAACGTGCCCAAAATCAAAACCAGTGACTGACGCGCATTTTTAAGCACCCGCTCTGCCGGGACCGAGATCACCTGCGCCCCCACAATTTCATTCAGCTGCCAGCCAAATCCATTATTCGCACCATACCGCTCCACCATACTTTTAGGAGCCTGCGCCACGGTTCCGTGGCACTCTAAGCAACTTTGCTGAGTAATTTTGATTGGTCGGGCAATGTAGTACAAATCATCTCCGGAGCTTGGGCGAAACCCACTCACCTCTCCAGGATTTTGCTGCCGACGAAACGCCGCTATCAGATCTGCCTCAAACGTGTCGGCCCTGTCTTGAGGGTTCGTCGGATTGAGAACCGCTTCTTTGTAGTAAAAGTCTGCATAAGCCGACGACTGCCGCAGCGTCTCAAAGACCGTATGGGCAGAGTAGGCGGGCACTGTCTCAGGTAAAAACTCTGCCTCCAGGCGATCTTCTAACTGCGGTTTAACCTCAGTACTGGTGTAGCTTCGCACTGAGTTCATGGTCTCCATCAGCATTAGTGCCTTATTGGTAAGCTCAGCCTGGGTACTGCGATTGAGTAAATAAGATAGCGATAAACCGCTGACTAAGATGCCGCTTAAAAACACAACCATCAGCATCAGCGTAAACTTTTGGCCCAGTCTCAAGTTAGTCAGCTGCTGCATCGCGTTCAAACCTCGCACGCTAAGTAAACCATGTCAGGAAAACAGTTCTAAACCCAAGTAAACCCGAGCTTAGACTACCCAAATATTGGGAATTTCTCGGGAAGATATGCATTTCGTCTTAAACCCAGCCCATCTCAAATTGGAACCCTAGCTCAGACCTGTCACTGGCTCGAACCTGTCACTGGCTCGAACCTAGAAATAACTTCCGATAGCAGTGACAGGTCTTTACAAGGAACCTCCTGTGGCACAATGAAAGACGGACATTTAAAGCCGTTAGCTGTTAATTGATAAGAAGCCCTGTGACTACTGCCACTGCACCCCGTCGAGCTGTTTTTCCATTTACTGCGGTCATCGGTCAGGATGATATGAAGCTGGCCCTGATCCTAAATGTGATCGATCCCAAGATTGGTGGGGTTATGATCATGGGCGATCGCGGCACGGGTAAATCAACCACCATTCGGGCGCTGGCGGATTTGTTGCCAGAAATTGACATCGTTGCCGACGATCCATTTAACCGTGCCCCCGATGACCCCGATGTGCGGCAAGAGCGGACGGGGGACATCCCAGTCGCGCAAAAAAAAGTGCCGATGATTGACCTGCCTCTGGGGGCCACCGAAGATCGGGTCTGCGGCACTATCGACATTGAGAAAGCTCTTTCAGAAGGGGTGAAAGCGTTTGAGCCAGGATTGTTAGCCAAAGCCAACCGGGGCCTACTCTATGTCGATGAGGTCAACCTGCTCGACGATCACCTGGTCGATGTGCTGCTAGATTCTGCCGCCTCGGGCTGGAATACGGTAGAGCGCGAAGGCATCTCCATTCGTCACCCGGCTCAGTTTGTTTTGATCGGCTCTGGCAACCCCGAAGAAGGCGAATTGCGCCCCCAGCTGCTGGACCGCTTTGGCATGCACGCTGAGATTCGCACGGTCAAAGACCCGGCACAGCGGGTACAAATCGTAGAAGAGCGCTCCGAATTTGATCAAGACCCCGAAGCCTATCTGGCAAATCATCAGGCCCAGCAAAAAGAACTGCAAGCCAGGATTATCAGTGCCCAGGAACGGCTGAAGACGGTCACAATTGAACGCGAATATAAGGTCAAAATAGCCCAGGTTTGTGTAGAGCTAGATGTGGATGGTATTCGGGGTGATATTGTCACCAATCGAGCTGCCCAAGCCCTCGCCGCCTATGAAGGTCGCACTGAGGTGACGGTAGAGGATATCCAAAAGGTGATTGCCCTGTGTTTGCGCCATCGGTTGCGTAAAGATCCCCTAGAGTCAATCGACTCAGGCTATAAGGTTGAGAAAACCTTCGGTCAAACCTTTGGCGTACAGATGCCAGATGCGGCTACAAACGGTCGTCAGCCCGTTGGGGCGCGGTGAGGGATATGCAGGCTAATAGCCTACCCGCCACAGCCACAGACTCCTATGCGTAAGCGTATCCTCGGCCTCGATCCGGGGCTGGCTATTCTCGGGTTTGGCATTATTGAGTATGACCCGACCACCGCTCGAGATCTGACGCCTGATATAAACGTCATCGATTTTGGCATCATTCAAACCCCGGCAGGTACCGAGGTGGGCTCTCGCCTCTGCACCATCCACGATGACCTTCACAGCGTTATTAAGACCTACCAGCCTGATTCGGTGTCTATCGAAAAACTTTTCTTTTATCGCATGGGCAATACGATTTTGGTAGCCCAGGCACGGGGGGTGGTGATGCTGGTGCTGGCTCAGCATAAGCTGCCATTTGTAGAATTTACCCCCGCCCAAATCAAACAGGCACTCACCGGCTACGGCAATGCGGATAAAACCGCTGTGCAAGAGGCGGTTGCCCGAGAACTCAATCTAGACAAAATCCCTAAACCCGATGATGCCGCTGATGCGCTGGCTGTTGCCCTAACGGCCTGGTTTAATCAGCTATAACGGGCTAAACCACATCCAGTTTGAAAACTTGAGGTTTTCCCGTCGGGCAAACGACAGGTCTGGATGTAGACGAGGTTTGCGCGACTCAGCTGTGGGGCAGGTCTTGCTGCTTAGCACGATACATGTCTTGGTCAGCGTGATTTAATAAATCGCTCAGTAGACGGCTATCTTGGGGACAGCACGCAATCCCAATACTGGCGCTGATTTGCAGGGTGAGATTTCGCACATGCAGGGGCTGAGTCAAAGAAGAGAGCATGCGACGACGGGTGTTTAAGGCAACGGTGCGGTCGGCATGGATTAACAGCACCACAAACTCATCGCCCCCCATTCGCGCCGTCATATCAACCTGTCTAACACTATATTTGAGACGGTTGGCCACTTGCACCAAAACAGCGTCTCCGATTTCATGCCCATAGGTATCGTTAATCGGCTTAAATTTGTTCAAATCAATATATAGCAAAGCGATGGGCAAGTTTGCCTCAGTTTGCAGGGCTGCTTCGGCACGCAGCTCAAATTGTCGTCGGTTACATAGACCCGTCAGGCTATCAAAATAGGCAAATTTCTCAAGCTGGGCTTGCTGTTGCCGCTCCAGGGTAATATCTCGAATGATGATCAGCGACCCCACCCGTCGCTTGCCCTGACTCAGTAGCGATCGCACCCTCACCTCTTTGAAAGTCGGGGGCTGATGATGCAGCTCTACCGTTTGGGTGGTTTCTTGATCAGGCAACGGTTGGAAAACTTTGTAATAGTTGGGAAAAGCGTCTTCAAAATGAAGCCCTAGGGCTCGGGGGAGGCCACTTTCCTCAAGGGCAGCAGGGTTGAGATCTACAATATTGCCCCTAAGATCCAGAAGAATGACGGCCTCAGTGCTGTTGAGAAAAACCGTGCGATAAGAGACGGGGGATACCTCAAACAGCTTGCTTTGAAATAACCCCAATTGCAATAAGGTACTGCTGACGGCAAAGCCAACCGGAGTCAGGTCCAGACCATATAACTTGACATCTGAAATGATATAAAGCACGTTGCACATGAAAGATATCATGGCCGCTGTGAGTAGATTTAAAGCTTGCCGCTGGTAAACATGGCTACTGCCCAAAAAAGATTGGAGCAAGACGCCAATGCCAATGATAAATAGCAAATAGCTATAGGGCAGCATGACATGGTTAAACCACCAGCCATGCTCAATGATTAAATCTGGGTAGGGCTCAGCACTCCACGTAGTCGATCGCCAAATCAGCCCATGCCAGGAATCTGTAAGCGCTAAGATCAGGCTGATAACAGGCACCACCATCAGTGCCGCCACATTGCGCTGGTTTAACCAACGATCACTGTGGGTATATTGCAGTGTAAAAATCAGCCAAAAGACTGGAAAGGTGACGATACCAGGATATTCAAGTTTGCCAAACAGGGCTCTATTGCTGGCCGTCGTGCTAAGGAACTCAAAGACGGCAAAAAAAGACCAGATAAAAATACTGCCCGCAAACAGGCTAAATACCCTTGCCCCAGGCAATTCTCGCCGTTGCCAGGCAAAGATCGTGATGCTGCCAGCGGTCAAGGCAGCGATCGCAGGTAGCAGGGCAAAAACGAGGTAAAAACGCATGCTGCTTAGGCTCAGCAACGATGTTAATGTACCAGCTTGCTGTAACCGCTGTCGCAGTCATGAGTTTATCCTGTCCTGATCGACAGGCGCTTAATTAAACCAGAGTTTAACGCACAGAGAACGTCACTCGCAGTGCCCGCGTGAGTGAAATTTCGGGAGGAGAAAACTCTTGTAGCTCAAACAGATCATAGCCGTAGCCCCCGCCATAACCGTCAGGAGCCGCGGCCCCGACTTCACACTGTGGTTGATAATAGCCATACTCATTGCCAGGTTCTGCCACAGAGGGGACTGCTTCGATATCGACTCCCAGGGCCTCGGCAATGACATTAGCGCGCTTGCGGGCATCGCTGACCGCCGATGCATAGGCATCCTGCTCGAGCTGGTCGCATTGCTCGGTGCTGTATTGGGCACGACGCTCAACTAAGAAAATGTCAGACTCGTTTGAGATTGCAGCATCAATTGCCTCAGACAGCTTCTCCAGGGTCTCAACGGTGGGCTTTTGCAGTTGAAAAGATACGCTTGCCCCTTTAATATTGGCCACTGGACCCGCGGCCCAAATATCGTGCTCGAGGTTCAGCTCAAGCTGGTCTGCGTTAATCCCTGCTGTGGCCAAGGCATCTAGCACAGGCTGCAAATCCGCTTCGGTAATCTCCTCAAGATCGTCCAGAGACATATTGATGCTGCCTAAGATAGAGGTAATTTCCCCCGCTTCGACCGCGTCTTCGTAGGTTTCCATCAGCTCAGCAAATAGCTCATCAAGGTCAGAGGTTAAAAAGACCAGCGTGACTTGAGCTTGGTCAGCTGTAATCGTGGCATTGCCCTGGCCGTTGACTTCAATCACCTGGGGGAGGGCACTGGCGATTTGTACAGGGGTTGGCCGGGGGCGATCTTCGCGCGCCACTGCCGTTGACAGCAAACTATCATTGAGTAACGTTGTCGCCAGACCAAAACCCAAAAAACAGCAAAATTTAGTAAACATGATGGTAAAAAGACGGAATATCTGTGACGGATCTCTAGAAGCTAAGCTTTCTGAAAGCCAGTTGTCGTAGATGCTGATAAAAGTGACTTCATGTAGCCCAGACTCAATTCCAGATACGGTGACCCTAACCCGACCATGGCAAAATAGAGGTCTCATCTAGTTTTTCCAACACGTGCAATGCCTAGATTTGTCACCAACCTGGCTCACCAACAGGCACAGGTCTTAATGCAGCCTGCCCTGATTCGCGTGATCGACAATATTCGCAAACAGCTAGACGTCTCGCCTTGGCAAGGCCGCTACGAAGACGAAACAATTTGGCCAGAGGGCACCACTGACCAACAGCAGCAAACTTACATTCAGCTCCAGCAGCAGATGGAGGCCGTAGACCCCGAGACGTATGACCAGCTGCAGTCTCAGCTAGACCAACTGCCCCGACCCCAGCATCTTTATACCCTTTGTCTTAGCAAAGATGGCCAAGAGCAAAGAATCGACCTTTGGCAGCTTTGCTATCAGGTCTGCTGCACAAATTACGACGCCACCGAATTAGAAGTAGCTCAGTTAGAAACAGCCTTGGAAATCGACACCACCCTATTTGACGCAGAAATCAATGACATTGATTGGGTCAAACTGGATGAAAAGGCCAAACGACTTGTCGAGAACGTGTTCGAGCAGCTTTAGAAACCTGGCCGCTTGGGCTTTAGAGCGTACATTCCGCAGGTAGCTCAGCAAATTTGATAATATTTTTGGCAAGGAGAGCCCGGGAAGCTAAGTATTGTCGACATTCAGGCATTAAATTGGAGATCTGAAGATGGCCATTGAGCTAAACCAAATGGAGCGCCTGAAAGCACTGAGAAATCAAGCGTAGGGAAGGTTTTTGAGTGGGATGCTTATGCTAGTCAACCACGGTTTCGTGGGCGATGGTCAGTGCTTGACGAACCTGCCGTTGGGCCAAAATATGCGCCATTCACACAGGCTCATGACCATCGCTAATGCGGCATTTCACCGGGTTTCAGAAACGCACTAGAGCTAAAGAACAACGGGTTTTTGAGGATGCCAACCCCTTGTTCCAGGGCTTCTTGACCATTGTTATATGCCTCTATGTGCCTCTAATCATATGGACTGTCTTGCCATCCTGGTCAGTAACTGTAAAGCCCAATCTTTTGTAGAGGCGAATGGCTGGATTATCTAAAAAGGTCGTTAGAAGGATGGGTTTAGATTTATTGTTGTTCACTATGTTTTTAAGGATTGCGGTTCCAATGCCCTGGCCGTGGACGGCAGGAGAGAGCTGTATATTTTCGAGATAAAATGCGCTGTCATTTTCTTTGAGACTAAAATAGCCAACTCTGTGGCCGTCCAGGACAACGATTTCAGTACTCTTTGCACTAAAGGCATTGCGGAAAGCTGAAGCATCCCATCCACCCCAATGATGGGTAAACAGCTCGAACATATTCTGCTTAGTGAGTTCGTAACAGAACGGGTAGTCAGCCTCAGTAGCGGGACGAGTTTGGTAATTCACATTCCAGTTTGACTATTTGATACGTTTCACTTGAGTATGTTCCCTGCCTAGAAAGTATATTCATTTGTGATTGGGTAGCTGCATCCGTAAGTTGGCTGGAATGCTCATTGCGGTACTGGCAGAGCTTATAGCTTTGGTACTTGCTGACCTCACCAACGCAAAACTGACCCATTAAAAAGTCTCCCCGATTCTTCTCGATCGGTCTCTAAATTTGAAAGCGTCTCAGGAGAGATATCAAACGAGTGAGAGCCCCGAGGGATTTATCATGAAGAAACTAACGCCAGAATTTTTAAGAGCAATTACGCCCCTGTTTCTAGCCGGTATTGGCGGTGTGATTGGGGTAGTGGTTTTATTTATCCCCGCCCTAGATGATGCAAAATGGTCCTCGGCCCTGGGCCTAGCGGGTACAGCGATTGCTGGTGGAGCGGGGCTTGCCCAGTCAAATGATAAAGGCGAATCCAGTTCGGTTGAGAAAGAAGAGAAACTGCGACCGGTTGAAACACCCAGTCAGAATTAAACCTTGTCCCCATCCAGACCCGTCGTTTGCCCGACGGGAAAATCTCAAGTTTTCAAACTGGATGTGGTTTAAGCGGTTTACTTCCCGATTGCCTTAACCATAAAAATGCCGCCAAAGTAGAGAAATAAAACTGCACCAGCCAGTAAGCTCTGGGTGATGGGGTCGGTTGAGGGGGTCAGCACCGCGCCTAGGACCACGGCCCCCAGCATGACATATCGCCAGCTCTTAAGCATGGTTTTAGAGTTAACGATACCCAACAGCCCTAGCAGCAACTGAATAACTGGAATCTGAAAGGCCAGCCCGGTGCTAAACATCAGCAATAGGACAAATTCAAAATAGCGGTCGATAGACCAAAGCTGCTCGACCACATCTGCGCCGTAATTAATAAAGAAATTGAGCGCTGCTGGAATCAAAGCAATGTAGGAAAAAAATAAGCCTGTAAAAAATAAGATGCTAGACCCAAGCACAATTGGACCAATCAGCCGCCGTTCTCGTCGGGTCAGCCCTGGCAGCACAAATTGAATAATCTGGTACAGGATAAACGGGCTGGCCAGTAAAATGCCGCTGTAGCCTGCCACCTTAATCGAGACAAAGAAATATTCGCCAGGGGAGAGCTGCAAAAACTTGGCTCCCTGAGCGGGGATTTCTAACAGCGAGACGATGCGATTGACAAAGGCAAAGCAAGCGACGACGGCAATCACCACGGCAATCAGGGCATAAAAAATCCGCTGCCGCAATTCTTCAAGATGGTCAAACAGCGACATCTCGACATCACCGGGAATTTCGTCTAAATAGGGGTTGCGATCGCGATCCTCCGACGCAGTTTCAATATCAGGGGCTTTTGCTTCGACCGTTTCTAAATTAGACGTCATGGCAGGGAGAATAAGTCATTCCTAACCATTGTATTGCTAACCGAATGCATTGCTAAGCGAATATACTGCTAACCAAAT
>JBCDDJ010000029.1:0-29323 GCA_039180385.1 Cyanobacteria bacterium P01_G01_bin.38
AAAGCCGTCAGTGTCTCTTCAGTTTTCTCACGATGTACGCTTTGCAGGAAAAAGTTGTATAGAACGGACTGCGCCGTTTGAATATCGATTCCGACCATGACCCTTGCGGACTAAATCCGATCCCCTGATGTTTTGAAACTTTTGCAATGATGTAATGATTAACTTAAGAAGTTCACATAAAGATATCACCTGACCTCTGTCAAGCAGCCCGTATTATTTCGTAGAAAAAAATAGTAGGACACTGACTCCTAAGGCTCACATACGGTTTTCTCCGACCCAATGAGTACACTAAGTTATGACGATCAATGCGTGTTCCTCCGGTCACAAACTTTTTTGAACGCCGCCTGGGATGAGGGTTTAACGACCTATTTTGTTTGAACGAAGCCCAGTCTCATCTTCGGCAAAATGTTTTAATTGATACCTGATATCGATCCGCAAAATCTCGGACCTACCACAGGCAAATTATTAGCAATACTCAATAATTGCCTACTTAATGTGGCTTACGTTTCAATCCCAAGACATTTAAATTTCGTAGCTATTAATACAAAACGACTTTGAGCGAGTTGCCTGTCAGCCTTTAGCATTTGGCTCAGCACGACGCAGCGCGATCAACATCTCAGCCTGTGACCATATCATGCGTCTGGAATGCTGGCTCCCATCCTTCCTTTCTTAAAACGCCGTAACCTTTATCTGACAAAAATTTCAAGGACACTAAGGATCATACACGTCGCTGACTGGCCGAGATTTGAGCTAAAAACTGCTTCTCCTCCATCGCCGGTTCCAAGCAAGACAAGCCCTGACAGACCATACCGAAAACGCCCTCTGGCAGCTCAGACGCTTGCTTTACAACTGCCGTTGGCAAATATTGCTTGACTATCCCAGGTATGCGCGCTGCTGAGGTGCGGATCAAGGTGGCATGGCGGAACCAGTCCAGCGCTTGAAACAGGCTGGGGCAGGCGCGGGTGGCCTTATCCATCACCACGGAGAAAGACTTGAGGGTCTTTTCAGCTTTATCCAAATGCGTCAGGTTTTCGGTGAGCAAAAACAGGCGCACCAGATTGCTAGCAGCGATGCCGTTGGCAACAGGGGTGGCGCTGTCTTGATAGCTGCGTTCTCGGACGATCAGGCTATCGTCTATGCCAGCGTTGTAGTAGCCGCTAGCAGCATCACTCCAGAGCAGGGTGTCAAATTCTGCCTGGAGGCTAACGGCTTTTTCGAGCCAGAAGGTGGCTGGTTCCAGCAAGACAGCCTCCTCTGTGCTCTGCACCTCGGGGGGAAGTGCCTGCCTGGTCTGGTGCAAATCCAGGAGGGCTTTGATAAACAGAGCATAGTCTTCAGATTGGGCTGGGACAGCGGGTTTACCTTCGTAATTGAGACGATGAAAACGTCCCTCAATCCACTGATTTTGCAGGATGAACTGGGCAGCTTTTGCAGCCATGGTGAGATAGCCTGCTTGCCCAAAGGCAGACGCGGCGCGGGCCAAGCCAGAGATCATCAGACTGTTCCAGGCGACGATCATTTTGGTGTCGGTCACGGGGGGGATGCGGCCCGGCCAGGGGGATGTCTTGGCAGCGTCGGCATCGATGGCTGGGGCAAAGGTGACCACCTGCTCCGGGCGCTCGCCGTAGCGGGCAACAAATAGCTTTTTTAATGCCTCTGCTACAACGGAGCCAGGATCCTCTATCTCTAGACGTTGAAGCACATTGGCTCCTTCAAAGTTGCCGTCTGAGGTCACTGTGAAGTAGAGCTTGAGTTCCTCTAGTTCCAATTCGCTCAGCAGGTTTTGTAGCTCTGCGGTGTGCCAGACATAAAATGCGCCTTCTTCTGGCTCGGCGTCCTCGGGTGAAATAAAGCTATCTGCATCTTGAGCGGCATAAAAATAACCCTGGGTGTCGCACATTTCTCGTTTGAGCCAGCCAACGGTGCCGGCGACTGCCTGTTCAAAAATCGGTTCCTGTTCTCCCAGGCTCCAGATATCGGCCAAAAATTCCATAATCAGACCGTTATCGTAGAGCATCTTTTCAAAGTGCGGCACGGTCCAGGTGGGGTCTACAGTGTAGCGGTGCCAGCCGCCGCCGATATGATCGTAAATGCCGCCCAGGACCAGATCCAGGGCTCGCTGACGACAAATTTGGCGGGCGTCTACATCGGTGGGGGCTAACCATCGCACCCCGTGCAACGCCGCTCTGGCATAAGGCATCATCGGGAAACAGGTGCCTTGCCCTGAGGGGATAAGGATTTTGGCGCTGGCAGTGAGCCCCCGTTGCAGCAATTCGTCACTGAGGTTATCGGAGGCGGACAACAGCGCTGACTGCTGCAGCCCCTCTGCAATCTGCGCTTTGATCGAGCCCATTCTCTCTTGGTCGGTGTCGTAAAGGTTGCGCAGGGTTTGCAAAATCTGTAGAAAGCCGGGTCTGCCGTAGCGGGGCTCGACCGGGAAATAGGTGCCGCCGTAAAAGGGCACTAGATCGTCCGAAGCTAAAAATATATTCAAAGGCCAACCACCCTGCCCCACCATCATTTGCAGGGCCTGCATGTAGATGCTGTCGAGGTCAGGGCGCTCTTCTCGATCGACTTTTATGGGTAGAAAGTTGGCGTTCATATAGGCTGCGATCGCACCATCCGAAAACGCCTCGCCCTCCATCACCGTGCACCAATGGCAGCTAGAGTAACCAATCGACAGGAAAATCGGTTTGTTATCTTGCCGCGCGGTGGCTAATGCTTCATCACACCAAGGCCACCAGTCGATAGGATTTTCCGCATGTTTGCGAAGATAGAGGCTTTGACTCTGGGCCAAACGATTTGTCATGGGGGCTGAGTAAACTTTGTGGACGCTTAAAGTCTACCGCAGCCCCTTGCTGAGAATATCCGGGGTTGATTCTATCGTCACCATTTCTGTTAGTGCCAATCGGTTTACCCTTGCTGGGTAGGGTCAGCGATGGGGTCAAGGCAATATTCAGGAGCACCCTTCTAACCAGGTGACCGCAGGAAATTGCCCTGCTCGATACTGAGTGACGATGCCATTCTCATCGGTCTCAAACACCAGCCGATAGAGATTGCGTACATCACCGGGGGCAGTAAAGGTCAAGTACTTGCCCAAGCTATAGTCGTGGGGCGCTTCCTCCAGCTGATCAGGATAGCTCGCCCGGATCTCGGCTTCGGTCGCACCAATGCCAATGCCACTGAGGGTTTTGACCGGGCTCCCTGGCCAGATATCAAAGCGAATGACCTTACCCTCGATCACCATCAACCCCAACCCCTTAATTGCCTCATCGGTCGGTTGGTAATACTGGCAAACCGTTTGCGGCCCGGGCACGGGTGCAAATTTTACCCCCGTCACCTGACTGGCTTCTTCAATAGACATGCCCACCCGGATAGCCCCAAACCCATTGATAGAGACCTGCTCCTTTTCTAAGGGATGAAGGCTCTGTTGGACCGAGGGGGTTGTTTCAACGAGCAGACTATTGAGATTGCGTGACTGCTCAGGAGCACTCTGATCCAGTACCGGCGCATCAGATGCAATCTCATCAGACGGCGGCGTGTCGGATATACCATCGTTAGAAATCAAAACACCTTCAGATAGCCCTGGTCGACAACTCATAACCCCAAAGCCTAATCCGAGCAGTGCCAAGCTTGTCAACCCAAACGAGCGATAACGATAACGCATTGCACGATGATGAAAAAAGGAGATTAATCAGGAATGATTGCGAAATGTAGTAGAAACCCTGAAATTCTCTAGGGGATGTTTTATCGTTAGAGAAATCAATTGCACTACACTCACTCTAATAAGGATATCAGGAGCTAGTCGTGTCTCAAGGCCCTCTCGATCGAAACCCTGACCCCCGACGTCGTCGGCTGCTCACGTCTGATGAGCTAATTGCCTTGTTTGTTGCATTTACAACCCTGGGCAGTGTGCTGTTTTGGGGCCTCACGCGAGACGGTATCAATATCCTGAGTCAGGATTCCCAACTGGCTACCGAGCTTAACCCTGCCCAAGGCACCGGGGCAGGAGGCAATGGCTTATTAGGACTAGGGTCTGCTGGCCTTGATAGGGCTGACGACAGCACGGGACCACAGGCAGCTGACCTGGGACAGATCGGGGCACCGGCACCGGCCACAGTAGAAGACCGCCGCGAGATTAAGAAACGCGATCGCAACAGTGCTGACGAGTCAGTTCGCAGAGCCCAGCGTGACAGGGCAGTCCGGCCTCCTAATCTCCAAACACCCAATGGGGGAGGGGTAGCCCCTCCGATCAATGAAACTTTACCCCGTCAGCAAGCCGCACAGCCCACTGAAATCCAAGCACCAGCGCTTGAGACTGTCCGCGAAGCGCTCACCTTTCAAGACGTCCCTGACGAGTATTGGGCTAAACCTTATGTCGATGCTCTGAGCGCCCGCGGGTTAATCGAAGGTCTTGAGGAAGGCGCTTTCAAACCCGATGATCCGGTCACCCGCGCCCAGTTAGCCCGATTTTTGACACAGTCGTTCGCCCTGACCCCTGAGACAGAAGCCCTTGATTTTAACGACGTGGCCACCGACTACTGGGCTTCAGAATCTATCGAAGATGCGGTCACAGGGGGCTTTATGGTGGGCTTTCCCGATGAAACCTTTCGCCCAGAAGATGAGGTGCCAAGGGCTCAAGTGCTGACCGCCCTGGTGACGGGTTTAAACACCCAAGCCGCCGGGGATGTCAACGCCGCCATTGAGCGCTACTCAGATGCTGACAAGATTCCTGAATGGGCAGAGGGCAAGATGGCCGCAGCTACCCAGGCTGGCATCGTGGTCAACCATCCTGAGATTAGTCAGCTAGCCCCCAATCAACCCGCAACTCGGGCAGAGGTGGCTGCCATGCTCTACCAGGCCCTTGTCTACCAGGGACGTCTGGAGCCCATAGCGTCTGAGTTTGTGGTTTCGCCTTAGGCACACAAGACCTATAAAATACTAGGACTAACTGCTAGGAGATGGGTGTGCCCCAGGAGTCAAGTCGTGCGCCAAGCCGTGCGCCAGATCATTCGGGTGAATGGTCATGGCCGTTTTGGCCACTGTTGCCGCTATACCCCTACGGCAAACGCCGAACACTGCGTAAAGAAATCGTCTCTGATACGGTTTGGACCTTTGACCAGCTCCAGGGCATCTTGTACGTAGTGGTGCCAATCCGGATGACGGTGGTGAAACTAGCCGCGGGTGGCCTTTTGGTCTATGCGCCGGTTGCCCCTACGCGAGAGTGCATTCGCCTGGTCAAGGAGCTAGAGGCCGAGCACGGAAAAGTGCTGTACATTATTTTACCGACGGTCACCGGGCTAGAGCACAAGGTTTTTGTCGGTCCATTTTCCCGAAAGTTTCTACAGGCGCAGGTGTTTGTGGCACCGGGGCAGTGGAGTTTTCCTTTCAATTTGCCCCTCAGCTGGCTCGGCTTCCCTATGGGGCGAACGCAAAAACTTCCCGCCAATAGTGCAGAAGCGCCCTTTGGCGATGAGTTTGACTATGCAATTTTGGAGCCGCTGGAGCTGGGGTTAGGTCCCTTTTCTGAGGTGGCGATGGTGCATAGGCGATCGCAAACCCTCCTGGTCACCGACTCGGTGGTGTCGATCCCGGCTGACCCGCCTGCCATTGTGCAGCTCGATAGCACCGCGCTGCTGTTTCATGCCAAAGACAGCACTTTTGACCAACCTGCCGATACGGTGGCAATCCGCCGCAGGGGCTGGCAGCGGATTGCTTTATTTGCCTTTTACTTTCGACCCAATGCCCTGAGAGATCCCAAATGGGGCAAAGTGCTGCGCGAGGCGATCAACGCCCCAGATAAGTCGAGACAGAATTATTTTGGTATTTTCCCATTTGATTGGGAGCCGTTTTGGCAACAGTCGTTTGAGCGCCTCAGGGGCAACGGTCGGCTGCTGGTGGCCCCGGTGCTGCAATCGCTGATTTTTAACCGTGACCCAAAAGTCGTGGTCGCCTGGGCCGACAAAATCTCCAAGTGGAATTTTGAGCGGATTATTCCTTGCCATCTAGATGCACCCATTCAGGCAACTGGCGATGATTTTGGACAGGCGTTTGAGTTTTTGCGCGACGGCAAAGATGTCATCGCTGGGGGACAACCCGGCGGGGCATTACCCTCCGAAGATTTCGCATTGCTCAAGCAAATCAACCTGCGTCTAAAGAACCTCGGGATCATCCCGTCATCAAAGGGATGAGGCTTTTAGAAACCGCAGCACACTGTACAGATGAAAAGCTGGGTCCCAATTACTTGGGGCGCGGCGATCGATCTCTAGATGGGGATTGATGTAAGGCAACAGGTCGATAAACTCTAAAGCGCCCTGGCCAAAATGCTTAAAGTCTGAGTCCAGGGGGCTGGTGACCACCGAATGGATATGCTGCAACAGGGCATTCCAGCGAATGCGAGTGGTGCGCTGAATCAGATCGTTGGGGCGCTCGGGCATCAGGGCGACGCTTTTTTGAAATTCGTAGGTGCGATCGCACAGCCGCAACACAATTTCCCGACCGTGCAAATGCAAATCAAACACCTGAGCATAGTCCTGGGTTTGCTCCTTGCGCATCGGCTTACCCCAGGGGCCGATATCCGCGACCTGTTCAAAGATGGGCAGCTGGCCACTGACCCGCTGGGTCACCTCCGACCAATCAAACTGAATCGCCCCCAGCTGGCCTTGGCTGCTCTGGCAAACCACAGTGGCTTTGGGGGTCACAGCCTTAAAGTGCTTAATTTGAAACGTTTGAACCTGCTTAACCGCATCCACCCTGGCCCAATAGGTGGGCATGCCCACTTTTTGTAGAGCCTCCCCAAAATATTGCAGCTCGCCAATGGGGCCAATTCGCTGCAAACGCATGCCCCCCTGGCTGGGTAACTGGAGCCGAGCTGTGTAGGGGTCGATCTTTAAAATCTCGGCCACGCTTTGAGCCGCCCGCTGGCGATCGGCTGGGGGCTCAAATAAAAGCACCCCCGGCTCGTCACTGCCCAAGAGCGCTTTCGACTCTTCTAATGCCTGCTCACGACTCGCCTCTCGGGCTTTCTGCACCCGACGTAGCCCCTCCCGCGCCTGGCCCATCAGTTTGGGATTATTCACCAGCTTCAGAAACTTAAGATAGGTCTGCTCTGCCGCATCAAATTGCAGCGTGCCTTCCTGCAGCTTGGCAATATACAGTAGCGTCAGCGGATCTTTAGGCGACACCTTGCGCCATTTTTTAATCAGCTGCGCCGCCCGCTGATAGTCTTCATGTTCAATTGCCGCAGCCACAAGTTCATGCATGCTTCTTACAAGGCGAAGGGCGAAAGGCGAAGGGAGATAGACCTAAAGCAACCGCAATTGTCTGGTGTCATCATCGGGCATTTCAAATGTGACTTCAGTATTAACGGCCCGCTCCACTAGTGTATCTAAAAGCGTATCGGACTCCTGGCTCAGTAACCCCTGGGCGGCTTCTAGCATTTCATCCGCCAGATCCGCCAAATCCTCTCGGTTCGCTAGATAGGCTTGCAGGGCTGCCAGGGGCTCTAGGCTACTATCTGCACCCAACTCTGGCAAACGCGGTCGGGCCAGTTGGCTGACTAGCTCGGGATGAATAGTATAAGTATGAGCTGAACTGAGGGCTTCATGTAGTGCAACGGCGTCAATTTGATCAATTTGATCGGCTCTGAGCTTATAGACCAGACGTACAACAGCCTCTTGAACGGCGTTAGGTTTAATCGCCTTAATCAAAGCCGCTTGGGGATCGTCTGCTTCTGCAATCGTCACCTTCAAGGTTTTGAAAGGGCGCACCGGCAGCGGACAAAATTCGGTCTGGGTGTCGCCCTTTGCTAGCTCTACCAGCACATAGCCTTTGTCTTCTTTCTCTTCGCTAAAATCAACCCGCTCAATGCTACCGGGGTAAACCACTGGCGGGCTCTCACAAAGCACCTGATGCTTATGCACATGCCCTAGCGCCACATAGTCAAAACAGGGTCGCGTCAGCAGGGCCATCGGCACCGTGAACCCCTTGCCCGCGGCCAAAAAACGCTCTGCCCCATAGCAGGCTGTATCGGTCATCAGATGCCCGAGCAAAATGGTCGGCAGCTCAGGGTCTAGCTGACGGATCTCGCCCTCTAAGGCGACCCGCAGTCGATCAATCAGCAGCTCGTTGACATCGATGATGGATAACCCTTCGGTCTCTGGACGGGTGAGCAGGGTCGAGCGGGTCAGCCAAGGCAGCGTAATCACCTGGACTAAGCCATTGCGGGTTTGGATGCGGTGGGTTTCGAGGCGATCGCCCACGATAAAGCCGGGGACGCCCAGGGTGCGATAGATACACAGGCTGGCCCCACCCATGCCCTGGGAGTGCTGGTCGTGGTTGCCTACTAGCAAAACAGTGGGGATTTCGGCATCCACCAGGCGACGAAACTGGCTGGCAAAGGCTTGCTGCACCAGCGGTGGCGGGGTGGCATCGGGGAAGGCATCGCCACCAAATAGGACCAGATCAACCGGGGTTGCGATCGCACGATCCATACAAAGCTCAAGCGTAGCGACAAAATCTTCCAGCCGCGTATTCAAACCCGTTTCAGGGTTAATGCGCCCGTGGCTAAACCCACTACCCATATGGATATCAGAAAGGTGGAGGATTTTGATCATGATCGATTGAGGGTAAAAGACACGATGAATCCCGCCCGGGCCAGGCAGATCGCTATTAAGTATGTTTGTTCTATGAGGATTCGTCAATACTGCAAAAGGTTGAGCACCCGTCATGCACCTTAATGAGGGGGCGGCAATGAGGCAGCGGCAAAACTATCAGAGATTTACAAGGACTCATCGGTGATATCGCGGACAGTCTCATCCGTCTGCTTAAATCTTTGTTACATTTCGGTCTCCGCTAAAATGCGTAGCCTTCTCAGCAAAAACTATTAAAGGGAACTGAAGTTTAGTTCTTTTTGTCGGACATGTCAGCAGTCTGGCGTAGGTCTAATTAGCAACAGTCTGATCAGCAATCTTACAAATCAGGTAGCTCTATGGCGATCTTTCAAACTGCTGCACGCCAACCCGCTGCACTGTGGGGCGCTGCAAAAGAAGACATTACGCCCGAGAACCCAGGTACTGAGCTTTTCCAAGCCAGTGGCGAGGTTTACTTTTATCATCCCGGCGACGGCTGCGATGTAATTGATAACAGCGCCGATCTACTCTGGTTAGAACAGATCCACCTCGACGAGATTACCGTCAACCCCACCCGTAATGGGAAAGTCCAGGTCAGCTACCAGGGCCAGCCCATCCTACGCATGCGCGGCATCGAGTTAATTCGCACCGAAGAAGGCTGCTTTTCCCTGGACTATTGGCTGGGTTGAGAGGGTGAGGTGGTGGGCACGTCCCCACCGGCCCCCTCGATTTCAAACCCCGCATCGCGAATCATCGCGTAGTCTTTTTGAGCGGACTGACCAGGGGTGGTCAGATAATCACCGACGAAAATTGAATTTGCAGGGTAGAGGCCCAGGGGCTGTAGCGATCGCAAATGCACTTCCCGCCCGCCCGCGATCCGAATTTCTTGAGACGGTAGTAAAAATCGAAACAGGCAGAGAATCCGCAGACACCGCTGAGGCGTCAAATCTTGCTGATGCTCAAACGGCGTCCCCGAAATCGGAATCAAAAAATTTACCGGCACGCTGATGACATTCAGCTCCCGCAGAGAGAGGGCCAAATCGATGATGTCATCATCCGATTCACCCATCCCCAAGATCCCCCCGGAGCAGGTCGTGAGCCCTGCTGCCTGCACCGCTTTCACCGTACTCAGGCGATCTTGATAAGTATGGGTCGTGCAAATATCGCCGTGATGCGCCTCAGCCGTATTCAGATTGTGGTTGATGCGATCGACACCCGCCGCCTTAAGCTGATGGGCCTGGGTTTCATCTAACAACCCGAGGGTCGTACACACCCGCATCGGGTACTTAGTCTTAACCCTGCGTACGGCGTCTAAAATATGGTCAAAGGTCTTTGCCGAGGGCGTCCGCCCCGAAATCGCCATGCAGAAAGTCCCTGCCTTGAGCTGATGGGCACGCTCTGCGGCCACCAAAATTTTTTCCTGGCTCATCAGCGGATATTTCTCAATCTCAGCAGATGAAATCTTAGATTGGGAACAATAATGGCAGTCTTCAGGACACAGGCCACTTTGCGCGTTTAGCAAGAAATGCAATCTGACTCGGTTGCCCCAATAATGGTGACGCACTCGATAGGCCGCCGCAACTTGCTCTAAAACAACCGTATCAGGCGCACGTAAAACCGCCCGAGCCTCTTCACGGGTCAAGGGCTCGCCAGCCAGGGCCTGATCGGCCAAACGAGTCCAATTGACTGAAGGTGTTACGGTTTTCATCATAAAATCGTCGCCTATGGTGTGTGGCCAGTTATACGCTAATACGAGACGGACCCCAAATGATCACCCAATCTGTACCCTCGATCACCTTAATTCGCCACGGTCCCCCCGCAGTCTCGCTCCGTACCTGTATCAGAGGCAGCGAGTTTCGGCAGTTTGTCGCACGCTACGAAGCCGCCAAAATTAATCGTCATGCTGCGCCCCCTCAGTCAGTGAAGCAGGTCATGCAGAGCGCTCAGCTCGTGTTTGCCAGCCATCGACCTCGGGCTTTACACACCGCTGAGCTGCTAGAAGCCCCCCTAACCCCCATCGTGGATCCAAGATTTCGCGAAATCGAATTCCCCTTGGATTTTCCAGGATACGTGCGGCTATCTGCCATGATTTGGACTGCCTTGGCCGTTATTCTGTGGCGACTCGGCTATAGCCCCAACTGCGAACCCCTCGGCTTAGCCCGACAAAGGGCTAGAACCATGGCAGAGCTGCTGATTTCCAAAGCAGAAAACACTGGCCCAGTGGTGCTAGTCGCCCACGGGGGAATCAACCGGCTGATCGCTAAGGAGCTACGAAGACTAGGCTGGCAAGGTCCCAGAATGCCTTGCAGCCGCCATTGGGGTTGCACGACGTATCGAGTTTGAGGTTACTCCAACAGTCGTGAACTGCTCCTGCAAATCATGCAGTGATTGATTACCCCTGAAACTTGTTTAGGACAACTCGGAAAGCGAATCACGTTTCTTGGTTTCTTTCAGGCCAAATATTAGGATTAGGTTCTTCCAGAATTAAGTCAATGTATTTTTTTAATCTTTCTTTTTCTCCATAAGGTAACGGAACAGGAACATAAATAAATGACTTTTGACCATTGACTAGTGTAATTTCATATCTCTCGAGTTCCTCTAAATTAGCAACATTGGCAACCTTCAAAACCTTACCGTGCATGGATGAAGGCTCATTTTCTTTGGACCGATTATGTACGCTTTCTACATCAGTAGCTGGAGAATTATTTGTAGCTGTATCATCTACGTCAGTTACGTCGGTAAAAGCAAATGATCGTTCATGGCTATCTTGACGATCTTCAAGACATATATAGCCTCTATCATCCATAATCTGAGCATATTGAGCAGATTCCAGAAAAACACGAACAACTGATTTTGCTGCTGCTTTCCGAATTCCATATCTTGAATCCAGGTAGAGTTCTCGAGCTAGCTTGTTTTGGATAGGTAATTGCCCTTAGTGGTGCAGAAAACTCCTGAAAGCATTGACGGGAAAAACCCGTTTAGCAATTGGTTGGATTCACTGCGTGATAAGAAATCAAAAGCTAAAATTCAGATCCGTCTTGAGCGTGTCAAGATGGGAAACCTTGGTGATTTCAAATCTGTCGGAGAAGGGGTATTAGAGCTTAGAATAAGACATGGACCTGGTTACCGGGTTTACTTCGCTCAAGTTGGGTTAGCCATTATTCTGCTATTGTGTGGCGGCGATAAAAGCACTCAACAGCGTGATATCCTCCAGGCGCAGCAGTTCTGGACAGACTTCAAGCGGCGCGACAATGCCAACGAGTAGGAGCTATCAAGAATATTTAATTGAATCCCTTAAGGATCCAGATGAGGCTGCGGCCTATCTAGAAGCCGCTTTAGAAGAAGGGGATGACAGTCTGCTGCAGGTAGCCTTGAAGAATGTAATAGAGGCCAAGATTGCTTTGAACGAAAGCAATGATGCAGACAATAGCCTGCCTGAGCTACAGGACTTGATAGAGCAGTTGACTGAACAACCCAAGCTAAATTTATTGAGTTGGTTCAAAGTGTTGAATACATTAGGACTAACGCTTTCTATCACTCCTAGCCGCTCTGAGCATCAAGTTGTTTAGCATACAATGCTGCCAGTGAGGCTACTTTGATTTCCCTAATTGCTGAATATTCTGTAACCCATCATCTAGGCTGGCAGACGAATCCTACCAGCCTAAAAATTCTGTAAAGTTAAGCTCCTTTTAGCCAGCGGTGCGTGGCTTCGGCAATGCGCTGACCGTAGAGTTTGGCTGATTTGACATCGCCTGAGTTCATCTCGACATCACCACCACTCATGTCCAATTCGCTAAACCCCATCACCCCCATAAAAGAGCCCAGTCGATTGACCTCATCATCTTTGCCAACATATTGACTGGGCATATCGGCTGAACCCACCCAAATCATGCCATGCTGGGCAGCATTGATAGCCAGATAAAGCAAAGCCCCCTGTTTATCACCACTGGGAGAAGCAGAGTGGGTAAACCCACCGGCAATTTTATTTTTCCAGCCGAGTTGAAACCAGACTTCGCTAGCGGCATCCAGGAAGCATTTAAACTGCCCAGCGACGCCCCCCATATAGGTAGGGCTGCCAAACACAATCGCATCGGCCTGATTTAGCTGACCCAGGATGTCATCATCTTTCCAGCGGCCAGCTTGGATTTGCTCGCCTGTGATGCGAAAAACCTGGGTTGAGGTATCTGCAACACTCTGCGCCCCTTCTGCAACCCCATCGGCCATAGCCTGGGTATGGCCCTGCCCCGAGAAATAAACCACTGCAACAGTCGCCATAAAGAAATCCTCAACATAAAACGATAGTTCGAAAATATTGAACGTAAGAATAGTAACGCACTCGCGATCAGGGGGTCAGAAATTTCGGCTTTTGATCAATATTCTCAGCGAAATCCCCTCAATGGCCTCTGTATCTGTCAGCAGTAATCCTATGGGGTCCTCTTATGAAAATTCACGGCATCGAAGGTATGACGGGCGCTGAGCTTGCCCATGAGGTGGCGAAAGGTGGCAAGTTTGTGATTTTTCAGTACTGTTTTTCGGTGGTGGTGATGAGCTTTAAGCGACGCTCAGCAATCTATTTTGTCAAAGCCAGTGAAAATGCAACCCTCAAAGGATTGAAATATACACTGATATCAGCCCTACTGGGGTGGTGGGGTATCCCCTGGGGGATTGTCTTCACGGTACAAACCCTGGCTACCAATTTAAACGGCGGTAAAGATGTGACCCAGCCGATCTTGGCCTCCCTAGATGGGCAAGCTGAGGTGACCGAACCTGGTTAGCGGAACATGGGTACAAAATGGGGCTGCGATCGCACCCGTTCAAACCAGGCCTGAATAGCGGCAAAGGGGCTCAAGTCAAATCCACCATCTGCAGCCACATGGGTATAGGCAAATAGGCCAATATCCGCAATCGAGTAGCGTTCACCGACAAAATAAGGATGTTGGGCAAGGTGCTGCTCCATCACCTTTATGGCGGCATAGCCTTTATCTCGCAGTTTAGGCAACTCGGCCTGGCGCGGGTGCTCGGCGGGCAGCATTTGCTGCACAAACCGAGCGACGGCAATATAAGGCTCATGGCTGTATTGCTCAAAGAAAAGCCAGCGCAGCACCTCTGCCTGGGCCAGACGCTCAGCGGGGAAAAACGGCGTCTCCTGGGCGAGGTAATACAGGATCGCGTTGGACTCAGGCAGATAGCATCCCGGTTCAATTTCTAACGTGGGCACCTTCCCGTTGGAGTTCATCGCCAGAAACGAATCCGTCCGGGTGGTCCCGGTCATAATGTCAACTTCTTGCCAGGTGTAAGGCGTTTGAAGATGCTCTAACAGGAGTTTGACCTTATAGCAGTTGCCAGAGAAGGTCATGCCATGGACTTTTAGCATTTGGGTGAGGTAGTGAGGAGTGGGTAGTCAGAAAGGTGGGGGTTGTGAAAGGCTTTCAGCATTTGGGTAATGATAGGTCCGCAGGCTGATTTTCTCTCAATCGGCGCAGGCCGATTATAGCCCTAGGGGTAATAAGCCCAAAAGGCATGGCTATAGCCTTCGGCATAGCTAAAGCTCGCCGAGCATGACTCCGCTAGTGCACACATAGCAATGGTTGCCAACCGTCAAGCTACCTCAGGGCAAAATAAGTCTCTAAGTGGGCCAGTCGTTCTTCATTGAGGCGGCTGCGACAAGTTTCGAGGGAAAAATCATCTGAAAAGAATTGGCTGGCGGCATACTCAGTGACAAACTCACAATGGGCATTTCGATAGCGTCGCCAGATCATTTGGAGTTCGATCTGTTTTAGATCACCCACCAGACTACTATTTTCAGCTTCAATCATTTCAGCTTCAGAGACCTCATAGGCCATGTCTGGGATGCCCCAACCTTGCAAGTTGGCAATGCGATCGTTGGTGACTTGAGCCATGCAATTGTAAAACACCATAGGATAAGCAGCCCCATCCTCCAAGGGTTCACTGGTGGCCTCACAGAGCAAAACCCGATAGCGTCGCCAGGTTTGTTCAATCTGCTCGAGGCGGAGCTGCTGCTCCTCTGAGAGCGAAGCGGCAACGGCTTCCTCGGTGAGTTGATGAAAATAAGCAGTCACTTGATGCCAACGGATTGCACAGTCATTGAGCGACTGCTGCCCTTGATCTAGGCAAACCGGCTTTGCCACTCCCGGAACAGCCTCAGCAAAGACCGCAGCGGGGGTTGCTAACACGGTGAGCATCGCCCCAGATAGAATCTTGCAGCGATTGAGATATTGAGTTAATTGCTGAGTCATGACGTTCAATTTGATAGACACCCTTGACGTCTTTCGTTATGCCATACGCCATGGTTGTTAGCACAAACGAACATTCGCTATCAAAATTTAGCGGCAAGGGCTTTATTCGCCCAAAAAGGTGTATTGGTCCATGATTTGGGTAATACGCTTAGGCGCTTTGATGTCTCTGAAGAGGGTAATCGCTCGTTGGAAATAGTCTCGAGCCGCCTGTGCTGTATCAGACCGGCTTTGGTGAGTCAGCGCCAATTGATAGTAGGCGGCTGCCAGGTCACAGGTGGCCCCAATCGTCTCTAATAACGCTACGGACTGTTGATGATTATCAATGGCCTGAGCATAGTGACCTTGCTGACGCAACAAGGCAGCTAAGCCACTCAAAGCGTTGGCTTTAACCTGCAGATAGTGACTGGCATCCGCAAAGGTAATCGCCTGGTGGTAAAGCTGCGCTGCGATCGCAAGCGCCCCCAGATGATGATAGGTTTGCCCAAGTAGCAAAAAGAAATAGGCAAAACGCCCAGCGTGCTCTGGCGCAGCTTGATTGCTAAAAGCAGCATAGAGTCGGTCTGCTAGCTCCCTTGCCGACACAGTTTCTCCCAGTTGCGCATAGACTAGCGCTAAAGCTACTGAGGCTTTCTTTGCCCAGGCTGCGTGCTCTGTGTCAGAGGCCAGCTCAATCACCTGTAATAGCTGAGATTTTGCCTCGTCTAAGGCACCCAGGTCAATTTTATAAAGACCAATGCTCAGGTGAGAGTCCACATTTAGCATTTTGAGGTGGTAACGCTCTAGCTGGGTGGCCTCTGTCGAGACCTCCAGGGGTTGCAGCTGGGCCAGGGCGGTATCAGTTTCTGCGATCGCACGCTGCTGGCACTCAATCGCTTCCCAAATCCGCCCTGTGATCCAGTAAACATCTCCCAATAAGTTCAGCAGTTCGCTCAGTTTGGCACGGGGGCGCCGGGTTGCGTCGAGCTTAGGTAGCACCTGGGCAATGGCCGCAATCACCGGCTGCAAGAGCCCCATTCGATACAGACTGCTCGCCAGGGGCAAAAACTGCTGCCATTGGTTATGCCGACTTTTGAGCAGCACATCTGCCGCTGACTCATAATCTTGCGTCTCTAAGAAGTGGTAGTAGGCTTCCAGAGCCTGTAAGGCATCGGCCAGGGTCGTAATCTGCTCAATGCTGTCGGTCCAATAGCCGGCTGCGGCCTGGTTGGCCCGTTGCCAGTCATCACTGGCCCGCAACCGCGCAATCGCAATCGCCCTCACCACCGGATGTAGCCAATATTGGCCCTGGTGGGTCTCGAGCAGAGAGCGATTACGCAGCGAGGCGATTACCTGCCGCTGCTGGGTCGGATGCACCTCCCACAGCTGAGCTAATAGCGCCGACATCGCCAGCTGAGGGATCGCCTGATAGCGATAGCAAGCTAGCCGACATAATAGACGATAGGCCATCGGGTCGAGCTGCTCTAGACGCTTGACCTGACTCACCACCAGGTTCTTCAAATCGGTTTCGACCAGCGGGTCGGTATGGTTAATCTGCCAGTACAGGGCTAAATCACCCTCAAAATCATTGAGCACTGTCCCCAGCAAAATCTCCATCGCTTTAGCATTACCACCATAGACCCGGTGTAAAGACTGTAACGCTGGGTCAGTGATGCCCTGACTTTGAAATAACTGCTGCCAGGTCTCAAGGGTCAGCCCCGGCAACCGATAGTGATGGCCCTTTACCCCTGGTTCACACAGCCGATCTCGACTGGTCACCAGGGTCACCGAGCGTCCCTGGGGATCCGCCAGGATTCTCAACAGCTCGACATAGCGACGATGGGGATGCACAAGTTGACCGTGGGCGTCGAGGGCAGGCTCCAGATTGTCAATTAAGATGCCGATGCGGTGTTCGCGCAAATGCCGCTTGAGGCGGCCCAAAGTGACCCCAAAATCACGCCCTGGTTCTTCGTTAAAGTCTTGACGCAGCCACTCTTCGACCACCCGCTCAACGGCGGTAATATTGGCCGTCTCTTTGGCCATCAGCAGATCCAGGGTGAGATCAAACTGCCCAGCATCCAGATAGCGCTGGGCCAGGGTGGTTTTGCCAATGCCCCCCTCCCCCTGGATAACAATCAGTCGATGGTCCTGGTCAATTAAATGATCGAGGGTTGCGATCGCACCTTCACGCCCTACAAAATGGGGGTCGTCGATCGGCAAAGCCAAGGCAACCGATGCAGCTCGATTGGGCACAGCCAGACTGGGCAAGGCCAGCGCAGAACTCTCCAGAGACACGCCAATTCGTTCCGTCGCTGCGGATAATCTCTCCGTCGCACTCACCACTTTTCGCTTAGCCCGCTTGAGCCAGTAGATCAGCCGAGAGCGACAGTTGCCTTTGGTGATACGTTCACCCAGCGCATCCGAGAGAATCCGCCACAGCTGAGAGGCAACATCTTTGACATGGCCTTCGCTATAGCCCGCGCTCAACGCAATCGTGCTGTAAGTCTCCCCCCCCCAAGCCTGGCGCAAAATCACACACTGCAAATCATTCAGATGCCGCCCGGTCTTTTCATAGAGCAGTCGATCCGCAAACTCAATAGCTGCATCAATTCCCATCGGCACCGCACATCTGGCTTGTACTCATTGACTCGTACTTATCAGAGCATTGATTTTGCTCACTTTAAGGCTACCGTCCTGTCTGCTGAAATTACGAACCGCAAGTCCCGACTTTTTCAGACCTTTAAATTCATACCATCAAGGACAATTTCAGACGGACGGGTTGACTGGGAGTTTTTAAGGTGAGGGAGACGGGAGAGGGATGGGGGAGATGAGGGAGATAGGGGAGATGGGGAAGAGCACGTTTCCTTCCCCATCCTCCTCACCTTCCCCATCTTCCCCACCTACCCACTTGAACTGGCTCTACTCAATGCAACCAACCATGCTTAACACCTCCACCGACCTCGCTGGCCCCCTGATAATTCGTCTGAACTATGGACAAATCCAAACCCGCATTAATCATCTGGTGATGGAATACCTTGCGATCGCAATCCTCCAATCCCGCATCGAGGATTTACCTGATCAGCTGATCAGCCCACAGCCACGAGCTTGGGGGCGGATAGAATGGGATGCGATCGCGCCGACTCATATTATAGGTATCCAACCTGACGTATTTATCAAAGTCCTCGAAGGCACCATCAACACAGAAGCCCCCATTCGAGGATATACCCAAGCCAGTCGGCAATATTTGGAACATTTTTACCCCCTAATGGCTCGTTTTGTCGGAGGGCATTTTTCAGAGACAGGCGACATGATTGAACTCGGGCTATGGGAAAAAGAAGAGCGTCGACATACGCCAGCACTCAGTCGGGTATACAAACAGCTGACTGGACAGACACCCCCCATCAGCCCCCATTCCGCCCGTCCCTACAAGCCCTCTAGCGATTATGTCCAAGACCTATACCGCCATGGCTTGCATCGCATCGCCACCGAATATGGGGCAACTTGCCTCTATCTGTGGATGATGGCCCACACAACAGGAGCACTCCAGTCCGTTCTAGCTGAACTTTTAATCGATGAAATAAACCATATGACTAAGTTTTGGGGTTTTGGCCTGTGGGCATATCCTGACTCCTCATTTTTCAAAGTTGGGCAGACTCTGTTTAGCGCCCTCCAAGAAAAATGGCGAAATCCCCAAATCCAGGGCAGTTTACTACACACCTTAGGACGCATGACAAAAGAGCTCAGTTGGGCAGAATGGTCTTTTACAAATCAAGCAAGTTTGATGTATACCTTTGGTCGGGTCATGTATCAACTATTGCAATGGCATCAACGTCTAACTGCAGATTATTTACGGGAACTCTTGGGGGAACCTGGTGGGAAGTATGAAGCGCAAACCATGCCCCAGACAGTAGCTGTAAAAATTTCATAAAGCTCAACCCCTCGAGCATCATTCGATTCCTGGCTAAACCGGCCCTGCCTATTTAATGAACACTTAGTGCAATACGCGACCTCAACCATGACGACCCAACTTCTTCGAAATTTACCCACCGACCTCGATCCCCATGGCTTACCCAAACATGTTGCCGTCATCATGGACGGTAACGGGCGCTGGGCAACCCGTCAGGGCTTACCTCGGATTGCAGGCCACCGCCGTGGGGCTCGCGTACTCAAAGACCTGCTGCGCTGCTGCAAAGATTGGGGGGTTGGCGCACTGACCGCCTATGCGTTTTCCACCGAAAACTGGCGTCGCCCTAACGAGGAAGTCGATTTTCTGATGTTTTTGTTTGAGCGACTGCTGCGCAAAGAGCTCTCAGAAATGCATCGAGAAGGGGTGCGGATTCGATTTCTAGGGGATCTATCTGCCCTGCACACTTCCTTACGCGATGAAATCGAGCGCTCCATGGCCGAAACTGCCCAAAACACAGATATTGAATTCAACGTGGCCATCAACTACGGCAGCCGTAACGAAATTACCCGCGCCTGTCGCGAAGTCGCCGAACGCATTCAGCAGGGCGAGCTGTCTCCTGAAGCCGTCACCGAAGAACTCCTAGCCAATCACCTCTACACCACTGGCAGCTGCGATCCTGACCTGCTGATTCGCACCAGCGGCGAACAGCGTCTGAGCAATTTTCTGCTCTGGCAGCTGGCCTACAGCGAAATGTACTTTACTAATGCTCTCTGGCCCGAGTTTGACCGCACCGAGTTTCACAAAGCCCTGCTAGCTTTCCAGGGCCGCGACCGCCGCTTTGGAGCCGTACCTCAGCCCGTTGCAGAAAAAGCCCTGACAGCCTAAAAACCTCTAAAAAAAGCCATCGTCCAACACATACTCTCCTCGGAGGGCCACAGGGATGGGTTTCGGTAGATTGTAGATCTATGAAACCCATCCCATCTTTTGGGCAAGCCTCGATGGGAGGAGATGGCGTGTGATCGATATGTGCGCCAGCGGTGAGCCTATCGTTTTATAGTTTTCTATACATGATTAAAACTGTTTTAAAATCGCAGCAGAGGGGTCAGCATGTATATCGTACAAATCGCCTCAGAGTGCGCACCGGTCATCAAAGCAGGTGGTCTAGGAGACGTGGTCTATGGCTTGAGCCGTGAGATAGAGCTGCGCGGACACACGGTCGAGCTGATTTTGCCCAAGTACGACTGCATGCGCTATGACCATATCTGGGGCCTGCACGACGCCTACAAAGATCTGTATGTCCCCTGGAATGGAGCCCAGGTCCACTGCTCGGTGTACTGCGGCTGGGTCCACGGTCGGCTTTGCTTCTTTATCGAGCCCCACAACGATAGCGACTGGTTTCATCGTGGCAAGTACTACGGCGACGATGACGACCCGATGCGATTTGCTTTCTTTAGCAAAGCCGCCCTGGAGTTTTTACAACAGAGTAATAAGCATCCAGATGTGATCCACTGCCATGACTGGCAAACAGGACTGATTCCCGTCATGCTCTACGAAATTTACAAGTTTCACGGCATGGGCGACCTGCGGGTGTGCTACACCATCCACAACTTTAAGCACCAGGGCATCGCAGGCAATGAAGTCCTCCAGGCCACTGGGTTAAATCGTGCCCCCTATTACTTTGACTACGATCGCCTGCGGGACAACTTTAACCCCTTTGCCTTAAATTACATGAAAGGGGGGATTGTTTACTCCAACGCAGTCACCACTGTCTCACCCCACCACGCCTGGGAAGCCCACCACGGGGGGTTTGGTTACGGGCTGGGGCAAACCCTGCATAACCATCAAGGTAAGTTTCGCGGGATTCTCAATGGCATTGACTACACCATTTGGAGTCCAGAAGTCGATACCTATATCCCAACCCCTTACAGCAGCACCGATCTCGAGAATAAAGAACTTAATAAAAAAGCCTTGAGAGAACGTCTGTTACTACGTCACACCGACAAACCCATCATGGCTTTTATCGGTCGATTAGATGACCAAAAGGGGGTTCATCTGGTCCACCATGCGATTTATCGGGCCCTGGACAAAGACGCGCAGTTTGTCTTGCTGGGCTCGGCCACATCGCCGCCGATCAACCATCAGTTCCAGCATGAAAAAAACCACCTAAATAACAATCCCGACTGTCACTTAGAGCTGGGCTTTAACGAAGAACTGTCGCATCTGATCTACGCTGGGGCGGATATGATCGTCGTACCCAGCAACTTTGAGCCCTGTGGTCTCACCCAGTTGATCAGCTTTAAGTACGGCACAGTGCCTATCGTGAGAGGCGTTGGCGGTTTGGTGGATACGGTCTTTGATCGCGACTACGACGAGGGTAAACCCCTCGAAAAACGTAACGGCTACGTGTTTTACCAGGCTGATAACTATGCGCTAGAGTCAGCCATGGATCGGGCAATTGGTCTTTGGTATGACAATCACAAGGCCTTTCAACAGCTCCAGCGCCAGGGCATGGCTTATGACTATTCGTGGAATCGTCCCGGCGACCAGTATGTGAAACTGTATGACCAAATTCGGGCTAAGTAGGGGCAAGGTCATCTATTTTTCTATCCCGAAGACCTTCATCAATCATAACTGGGTGACCATATAAAGACGTTTCCCTTACCCAGCTAAAGGCACTGGACAGATAGCCTCGCTCTAAGGCCATGCTGGGTAAATTATGGTCTGCTAAGACCGCTTCTATACGGTGAAAAGCAGCCGGTAGACGGTCAAAAGCAATGTCAGGAAATGCATGGTGGATAGAGTGATAAGGTAGCCCCCCCATCAGCCAGTTCAGCCCCCCTCCGGCCTGAATATTCCGACAGGTATAGAGCTGGGTGAGCTGATAGTTGCCCGCTGCGCCCCATAGACCATAGTGCTCGATATGATCGCGGGTTTGGATGATAATGCCCACCGTGCGCTCGATCAGCAGCCAAAACAACAAGTACTTAAAAATGTTGTGGCCTGTGAAATAGAGAAAAGAAATCACACTGCTTTGAATCAGGGCAATGCTGGCTAAGTCCAGGGTCATCTGCGTCCGCAAGCGTGGCTGAATGTCTTGCAAGTGAATGCCCTGGAGCAGAGTTTTGATAATCAGCCCAATGCCACTGAGCACAAAGATATCGATAATCCACTGATGGCGCACATACCAGCGCAGTAGGGGATGGGCTTGCTGATATTCGCCACGGGTCCAATGCACTCGTTCTGGATCCCGTAGGTCAGTGCCATTCCAACCATGGTGCAGGCGATGGAGGATGGCATAGGTGCCAAAGGGCCAGAGCATCGGCCAAGAAATCAGCCGCGGCATCACAGCATCAAACCAACGCCAGCCGGTCAGGGTTTGATGGGTGGCATCGTGGGTGCAGATAAACCAAAAGGCATAGACAATACCTGCTAACACGGTTACTCCAGCGAATAGAAAAAGGTCGGATAGTTGCCATGCGATCGCACTCAAACTCACCACCACCGTCCCCATCACCATAAACCGCCAGCAACCCACCCAAGGGCGTATCTGGTGTAAGTCAGCCACCGCTGCCCGTAAATCTTTGGCAAGCTGCGTATGGGCCCCCGAAGACTGAAGCATGGGCAAAACCTCCTTTAGCGTCCAAATCTGGCACGTATGCTTGGATTATAGCGAGCCACCCAAAGTAGCTTTAGAGAACGATATAACGCTGAAAAGATAATAAATTGGGTTAGACAGTAGGGGTATCTGACTGTAGCGATAAGATCAAGCAGGGGCCATTTCAGGAGATGATTATGATCCAATCCATTCCCCGGTCAGACATGGGACAAGTCACTGCAACCATTACTGTTACCAACCTGGTCGATGAAATTTTAGCCGAACGCGGATTTATCTCGGCAGACGAAATCCGCTCAGTGACGTTGGAGAATGTGATTGTCGACACAGGCGCAACTCGGCTCTGTCTCCCGACAGACGTCATCAAGCAATTAGGGCTGCCTTTGGATAAAGAAATCGATGTTAAAACAGCAACTGGCACAAGCCAAGCTCGTTTGTTTAAGCGCCTCAGCTTGTCAGTCTCTGACAGAAAAGGGGAATTTAACTGCGTAGAGCTGCCCGGTGGTGAAGCTCCGCTGCTAGGTCTGATTCCCTTAGAAGAACTAGGCTTACAGCCCGATGTGATTCAACAAAAATTAATCGTCCTTCCTGAGCAGGGACGCGACACTTATCATCTAGCTTACTAAGCTTGCGTTAAGCCTACACGGCCCATGGGAACGCTGAATAATAGCGTTGGCCAACCGAGTGCAGTGACTTCAGTGTCCAGAAGTGCTCGTGGCTCGCAGTCGCGTCCTATCCGGAATAGCGACTGCTATGACAGCATTCTATAAATTATTCAGGAGTATCTTAATGGCAAGCGTAGGTCTAAATAAATGGGTTGTGAGTGGCAATCTCGCCGCTGATGCCGAGGTCAAAACCGTTGAAGTCCGTAGCGGCAAAACAGTTCAAGTGGCCGAAGCGACTATCTATGTACGCAGTGTGAAAAACCGGGAAGCGTCCTTCACGGTCGCGCTCACCATTTGGGAAGACTCCGCCGCCTGGCGCAAGCTGCCTTACCTTAAAAAGGGCTCTCTGATTATCTGCACCGGCAGTGTTGAACCCAGTCCATATATCTCCAAACAGGACAATGCACCTAAAGCCGGCTTGAGGATGACGACCCTGGATATTGACCTGGATGTCATCCGCAATTTTGAAGACGACAGCGCTGCTAAGAAAAATTCCACACCACAGAAGGTTGCTGCTGCTAGTGCGTAGGGGAACCCTATTCAAGTCACCTCTATAACTTTCTACCCCGCCAGCTAACCGGTGGGGTTTTCTCTATGACTGATTTTTACAACTCCCAGGATTATCAGAGCGCCCTCGCAACCACAGACCCGAATGCAGTGTTGACCCATGGCCAACCGGAGCGCGACCTAGGTAGTACTTTCGAGCCACTGGCACTGTTTGGATTGCTACTTTTTGTCGCGTTTGGGTTTAAGTGGTAAATTCCACAGAATCCACATGATATCTGACTTAAGTCAAGACATTTTATTTACTTTTCTAACAAGATATCGCCTATTGTCATCACCCAATGGCTGGAACAGCCTGTCAGTGCGTTAATAGAAACACCAAAAAATCTCACCCATAGCATATCCACTTAGAGCTTGTAGAACATTTTTTGGAAATGTTAACTGATTACACCGATTTGGGTTGAATAGTCTTAACAGATGAACGTTTTATACAGAAAACCCACCCTCCTAAAGCCAGCTTGATCTATACAGAAACCAGCCGGTGCCTTTCATTTAAGGCATCGGCTTATATGCTTTAAGCCGATAGGTATGGATTTTATAGGGTTTGCTGGGGCTATAGTTCAGGGGCTGCTCTAAGAGATTAGTGGGGGTTGCCACCTCAAGCCCCAACGCATTCGTCACAGCTATCTCTCCCCCCTGCCCAGTCGCATCATAGGCCCGCACAATCAACTCCTCTGGATGATCTTCTGCAGGCTTAAACGCAGTCAAAATCAAATTAGACGGGGCTACCTGCAAGAAACTTTGAGCCGCAGGCACATGGGGAGAATGCCGAGGCTGCTCCAGGGCCGACGACGCCTTAGGCAAAGCATCCAGCACCATGACAGTCATCGGCATATTGAGCTCACGGGCACGATGGGGCGTCCGCTGCCAGCCCCCCGCGTGGGGATAGACCGCATAATTAAAGTGATGACTGCCCCGATCGGCGTCTGGGTCTGGCCACAACGGGGCCTTGAGGAGCGTTAACCGCAACTGATGGGGCTTCACATCAAAGCCATGTTTGCAGTCAGTAAGAATGCTCACCCCCAACCCATCATCCCCAGGAGCGCCCTGACTCAGATCGGCCCAGCGCAGGGCAGGCACTTCCCACTTAGCCTTTTCGGGGTCCGTTTGGGGACGGGTGGGTCTAGCAATTGCCCCAAATGGGGTTTCGTAAGCCGCCTGGTCAGCCTCTACCGTGAGCGGAAAGTTAACCTTCAAAACCACCTGAGTCTCGAACCAATCCACCCAGGTTTCAATCTTTAGAACCGGGGAATGGGCCTCTAGAGTGTAATCCTGCGTCACCTCCGAGTTGCCCAGCTGACGAATTACCCTCAAACGCTGACGTAACGGCCCTCGATCAAACCACGTGATCGACTTGAGCTGAGCCGGGGGCAGAGGGTGATTTTCATAGTCGGGGGCAATATTCCAGGCATCCCAATATTGGCCCTGGTCGCGAAAGACTTGCAGCTGATTGGCCGGAGCGCTCAAGGCTTCGCGCTGTTGAGTTTTATCAAACAGGCTGGTCATATCACCCGTTGCAGCGTCGACGGTCACTTGCAGGCACTGATTAGCCAGCACATAGTCCTGACGCGGAGCTTCCAACTGAGAAACGCTTTCTTCAGTTTCTTCTGTCTGGGTCTCATCTGGATAGAGCCAGTAGCCCCGATAGCCGACGGATGGCACCACGTCAGCCCAAAATGCAACTTCGCAAAACGCCTGCTCTGAGCGAACCGTGAACCGAGTCTGCATAGGCACCGCCTGACCCTCAAAGTCATACAGTTTCCAGTGCCTATACAGACAACCAGGAGCTGCTTCTGGAATCAGATAAGTGACCACTTCTGAGCGCTCCCAGCTCAGCGCGTTAAAAACAATCAGTGGTTTCGCTTCAGGATGGGGCGGTTTTGGCAGCTGGATTTGAGTTGAGATTGCTCCCAGTGCCTGATCCAAGACCCGCTTCCCAATCTGCTTAACAACCGCCCAATCCCGATTGGCATCCTCAAACACCTCTGGAATCGAAGACCCGGGCAAAATGTCATGAAACTGATTGAACAGTAGCTTTTTCCAAGCGGTCTCTAAATCGACTTTGGGATAGGGGGCTCCGGCCACCAGCTGCGCAATTGTTGAGAACAGCTCGGCCTGATAGAGCAAATCCTCACAGCGACGGTTGGACTGCTTTTGATCGGCGTGGGTGGTGTAGCAACCTCGGTGGAGTTCGAGATAGAGTTCGTCAGCCCATTTGGGAAGAAGGCGAAGGGGGAAGGCTTGGACAAGCATAAGATCAGCCTCTACGCTTTTTCCCAATTCCTCCGTCTTATTCCTTTCGCCCTTCGCCCTATACCCCTTCGGGGATGGCTGACGTAAACGCCCTTTGTCTCCAGTCCCTTGACCATTTCCCAACTCAACCCCAATCGCCTCCAAAAAACCTTCCGCGCTGCTAAAGTCAACCTGCGGAAAAAACGGCGACTCGGCCCAACGGCGGGCTTTTTCGAGCATGTCCCGCGTGGGGCCGCCGCCGTGATCGCCAATGCCGGGAAGCCACAAGGCTTGGGTAAGGCCAGTGTTGGCTTCCCATTCGGCAGCGTATTTGGCAATTTGAACGGGGTCAAAGTCGGTACCGATGGGGGGCAGGGTCCAGCCTAAGACCTCGGAACCGTCGAGGGCCTGCCAGTTAAAAAGTTCATGGGGAAACTGGGTGGTATCGTTCCAGCGGAGTTTTTGGGTGGCGAAGACGTCAACCCCGCCGAGTTTCAACAACTGGGGCAGCTGATTGCAAAAGCCAAAGGTGTCTGGTAGCCAGGCGATTTTGCTGATCGTGCCAAACTTTTCCTGGCAATAGCGCTGGCCATAGAGCATCTGCCGCGCAATCGATTCACCACTCACAATATTCAGCTCGGGCTCGACCCATAGCCCCGCATCAATCGCCCAGGAGCCTTCTCTCACCTTTTGCTGAATCACACTGAACAAATCAGGGTGATGCTGCTCAAGCCAGGCGAACAGGGCCGGACTGGAGTGACTATATGTCAGCTCGGGAAAGTCTTTGTGCAGGTTCAAAACCGACTCAAAGGTCCGCATCGCAGCCCGCCAGGTATCGGCCACGGGCCACAGCCAGGCCAGGTCAAGGTGGGCGTGGCCCAGGCAGTAGATCTGACGCTGCTTGAGCCAGTCGCCCAGGGGCAGAAGATGCTTACGGAGGTTGGCGAGGGATTGGTGGAAGGCTAGGCGGTTTGGGTAATGGGTAATGGGTAGTGGGTTTAGCAAACAGCCCCAATCGATACACCCTAATACGCCCTCTATCTCCCCTAACTTCTCCGGTGCCAAACTCTTTGCATATTGCACTAGCACCTCAAGTTCGTCGGCTACAAAGCTGGGTTCAGGGCTGGGGAGAGTCATCTCCATGGGGACTTCGTAGACGAGGTGCGATCGCACCAATGCCCCATCATCATGCCCCGGACTAATCAGCCGAATCGCAATATTGAACGTATCTCCTATGGCCACGGAGGGACTCAGACAAATACGAGTGAAAAAGTCGAAGAGATCCCCCACCTGGACAAGTTGGCCGTCTACAAAAACCTGAGCTTCTTCTGCCCACCAGGCTAGAGCGATGCGCAGCGTCAGTCCCTCTAGGGGATATCCGTGCAAAGTGTCTGGTACGGTCACTGACTGGTAAAGCCAGAACACTTCCTCACCTCGGGGCCAGGCGATATGCTGACGATCGTTGAGGGGGGCTGCTAGCCAGCTGTGAGGCGTATCCGTCTGAAAGACAATCTCTTCGGGGCAATCCTCCTGATACCAGCGCCAGGTTGATTGAATATCGCGCTGACTGCACTGGCGCAATCGCTGAATAGCTTGTTTGAGGTCTAAAGGAGAAGTAGAGGAGGCCATATCTTCGGCTATGATCACATCAGAGTCATGGATGGGCTATGTCGTCGTCTCGCCCTTACGAGAGTAAAGTTCTCAGGTTTTTTCTAAGTCAGCTTCAGCAGGGGCTAGAACGACATCGCCGCGCAATGCGCCAAGCTCAGAATACCGCTGCCTGGGGTCTGCAAGTTGCCCTATCGCCTATCCAAAACCTCGCCAAGATGGCAGAGCGGCAAATAGGCACAGCAGGTACACACGATTTACCACTGCTGGGCTGGTTTCGTAAAAACAACGAAACGCCGGGAACGGCACTCACACCCTCACCTGAGCCGTCTCCATCGACGGAACTAAACCCCTCTCAGCCCAAGAAATTTAGTGTCTCTGGGCTCATCAAAGCCTCTGTAAATTTCTTAGCTCCCCTTTTCAAAGGAGACAGGAGGGAACCTCAATCCGAACTTCAATCCGCAGAGCTATTGACCGCTCATCCCAAGCCCCTCTTAGATCCCAAGGCTCCGTTAAAAAGAGGGATGTTCACGCCAGCAACCTCCATCGCATTATTAGAGCCTCCCATTGCTGAACTGCTCGAAGCCATACAGCACTGGCTACTTCCTGAGCAACAGGCACAACTTGGTCACCGACCGACCGACCTGCCATTACGCCTCCCAACGGCAACAGCAGCCAAGCTACCAGCGGGAGGTTTAGTCTCACAAACATCCACCTCACTAGACGCCAAAACTACGACTGCACTGCAAGGCATTTCATCAGATTTAAACAGCCGAGAATTGATGTTGATCGGTCTCGATAACACACGTTTAGACCTGCTTAGCCAGCCGCAACAGGCCCTGCTCAAGCATCAGATTTCAATCCTGATGGATGCCTATTGGCAATATCGCACTCGGGTCTCCAGCCTCCGCGAACGAATCGCGGCGCGATTGCCCGCTCGATGGCAGCAAGCGTTGCTCGGTGAGCAACCTCCCCCGGCAGAGCAGTGGCACACTCACGTAAAGCAGATCTTGACAGGCCCCTCGATCAAGCAGATGAGTTTATCCGCTTCACCCACTTGGATATCACCTCTAGCCAAGACTCAACATCAGACAGCAACCAGCACTTCCTCAGTATCCACACCGACTCGTGCTCAGGCCCTGCAAGGTTCTAAACCAATCGCCCTAGACAGGACAGCAGCCGCCTACCCTTCAACGACGCAAACAGCGCCCGACGTCTTACCCACCTATGCCAGCGTCATTGGGTATGTCGAACATCCCCTCGAAAAACTGCTGCGCTGGATTGACCAAGGGTTGACCTGGCTAGAAAACCTCTGGTCAAAGCTGCGCAGCTGGTATCGACTCACTTTTTGATAGCCATCGACAGCTCGATGCCGCTAAAACACTGATTCATGGCAGCTTGCACAGCCAGACCCAGACGTTGCAAATAAGGTTCCTCGAGCATCTCACCGTGGGGGCTATCTACAGGATGAATCACAAACCGATCGTCCGTGACCAATTGGTCCCATCCAAACAGCAGATCTGAAATCTGCCTCACCGGCTCAGGCGTCTTGAGAAAGGACGCTAAGTGGCCCGGGCGATGCTTAGGCACATAGCTGTGCTGCATGGTTAAAAAGAAATCGATCTGGCCGCTGTAGGGTTTGGGAATGTAAGCGGATTGGGCACGTAAAAAGATCTCAAAAAAGCGATCTTTAATCAATGTCTGCTGAGCCGTGAGTTGGACATCTTGCGGCTGCGGAGACGGCTGCTGCGGAGACGGTTGTAAATCCGCCTGATGACTCTGCGGCTTAGAAGGTGAGGCTAAGATAGCAGGCTTCTTAATACCCAGTTTCGAGAGCATCGGTCTGGTCAGCTTACTAGCATACTGGCCCA
>JBCDDJ010000030.1:0-29275 GCA_039180385.1 Cyanobacteria bacterium P01_G01_bin.38
AAGCGTTTTGCCGCGCTGTTTGAGCTCGGCCAAGAGCTGAGTATAAAAGATCTCCCGGAAGACTGGATCCTGATCAGCAGCCCATTCGTCAAAGAGATAAATGGGGCGATCTTCCAGGTAAGCGGCTAATAGGGCCAATCGCTTGCGTTGGCCTTGGGATAGAGCTGTTGTTGAGATCTGTCCGTTCTGGACAGAGACTTTTTGGTCTAGCTCCAGGGTTTTGAGATAGGCCTGGGCCTGGGTGTCAAGGGTGAGGGCTGCTGTGCTGACCAGGCGCTCAAATAGATAAAAGTCTGAGAAGATGGCTGAGAAGTGTTGCCGATACCACTCTCGGCTAGTATCAACGATGGGTTTGCCATCAAAATAAAGCTCTCCTGAGTCGGGCGCATAGAGGCCGGTGATTAGTTTTGCCAGGGTGGATTTGCCGCTGCCGTTGCCGCCGACGATAAAGACCAACTCCCCTGCGGTCAGGGTCAGGTTGATCGGCCCCAAGGTGAAGGCGTGATCCGCCGTGTCACCGTAGTAGGCATGGACAATGCCTTTTAGCTCAAGGGTTTGCCAGTTGGGTTTTTCGGGCTGTCGCACCACAGAATCCATTTCAGCACCCTCTGCTAAGGTCAGACCCATCTGGTTGACTTTCTGAATGGAGACGTTGGCGTTGGCCAGGTTGGGCAGGCGCTGAATGAGAGATTGGATCGGGCCGAGTAGATAGGTCAGAGTGAGAATATATGCGGGCAACATCGCCTGAGCGGTAGGGATCACCTGGGGTACACCAAACAGCAGCAGCCCCAGCAAGACAAAAAACAGCAGCTGGCCACCCCCCGTGGCCAGGGCAGCAATCTTAAAGGCGGTTTTGGTGTAGTTGCGAGAGGCGGCTGCGCTCACCTGGAGGTCGTTCTCAAAGAAAAGCTGTCGTCGGGTGGAGTGCAGCTTCAGCTCCTTAATGCCGTCGGTAATGCCGCGAAAGTGTTGGAACAGGCGATCGACTTCTTGGCGAGCGCGATTGAGAAAGCGATAGGCATAGGTGATGAGACCTTGGACGAGTGCGATCGCACCTCCCATAAACATGACTACCGCCAAAAACATCCAGCCCGACAGCGCACCGAGATAAATCAAACAGCCGCCAATCACGGCGGCATCAATACAGAGAAACGGGATCGCAAATACCGTATCTGAGATCGCCTGCACGTCTTTGGTCAACACCGCCAGCAGCTGACTTGGCCCCAACTTTTCTAACTGCTGTAACGGCGCAGAGAGAATGCGTTGGCTGAGTTGCAAACGCAGCTGATAGACAGAATCTTGGGCCAGGTCAACCAGCAAAAACTGGGACACACTGCTGGTGATCAGGGCCAGCCCCGCCAGACCGATAAAGGGCCACATCAAGGAACTGGTCAGTGGCTGCGATGCATTTTGGCCAATGATGGTGTTAATGATGGCAATCAGTCGCGCACTACAGCCGCCACTGATCAGACCCGATAGGATCGCGACAGTGACGCTGACCCAGGAGGCTTGTAGCAATAGCCAGATGATGCCCATTGATGGAGTGCTCAGGGATGATATGAAACGATTGTCTTTGTCATTTTGGCAGATTGCGATCAACCGCACTGACGCCTCTGACAGTCCCCAATACGACGTTTGGGAAAATTGTTTGACGCGACCGCCCAGTATGATTAGGAATCAGCTTGGCTTGCAGCTTGAGCGAGGGTATAAACCTCATCCTGGATCTTATCCCAGACTTGCTCTGCGCTATGGGATGAAACGCTTGTGATAAAGGTAAGGTGAACACCCAGGTCAACCCAGCCCTCATAGAGGGCATTGAATATGTCGTTGCCGCCAGCTTCCCCAATCCGCAGACCGTATTTATCGGTGCCAGCATATAGCTCAGAAAAGCGGGTGAGGGCTTCTGGACCAAGGACACGCCCTGCAAACACGGCCTCAAACCATTGGGCAAGCTCATCTGCCGTTGCGAGCATCCCACCGTTGCCACGCAGGGTCCAAGATGGCCCATCTTCTAGCCAGGCGTGGTCGAACGGGGTGCCCCATCGTTTGCGGCCCCGGTAACCAATTGCAAGGTCATCCTCGGTCCAGCCTGCCAGACGATATCCAATCTTGGGTGTGCTCGCAGGGATGAAAACGGCCTCGCGCACTGCTTGCTCGTAGGGCAGACCTGACGCCGCTTCGATGATAAGCGCAAGCAAGGTATAGCCAGTGTTGGAGTAGGCTTCTCGGGTACCAGGTGAGAATCGGAGCGGCGAGTTGAAAATCCGGTCAAGGGCCGCTGTACGAGCAACCAGTTCATAGTCATTCCCTAGATACTCTGGCAGGCCAGATTTGTGGGTCAGGAGCTGGTCGAGGGTGATGTTTTGGATTGTGGCAGGTGCTTCTGGAAAAAACTGCCCCACCGTATCGCGGGTCTGTAGTTGTCCGGCTTCTTCTAACTTGAAGACGGTTGCGGCGGTCATGGCCTTAACAATCGAGCCAATGTCAAACCCCACCCCAAGTGTCATCGGTCGCCTAGCCTCACGGTCTTGCCAACCGTAAGCTTCATGGATAAGAACCGTGTCCTCCCACTGAAGGCGAGCCACGCCAGACATGCCTGCATCTGCCTGCTGATCAAGTTTCTGACGAATCGCAGCCACCGCTGCTGTACGAACGCTGTCAAGGTCAGCGTCGGGAGGTAGACTCGGTGGAGGAGAGCTGCCCCATCCGAACAGATTGCACGCACCGACAGAGAGCAGGAGAGAAATGAAGAGAAGAATGTTTGAAAACCTTTGCTTCGTCAGCATAGTTTTGCTGAGAACGCCACCTCTAGTTTAAACGTCAAGCATACTCCAGTTGTCAAAAATCCACACCCACCGGCGCGGGTGTGGATTTTTGAACCACACTCCTTTTTGTTATTTAGGGTTCACAGCAGGTTCAGGTCTTTTTCAGACTTGGTCCCTAGGCTATGGCTATTGAGCAGTTTCCGCTCAACTTTCCCCATTCACATCCCATAGCCCTCTTGTATTTGAGCTTGCCTACCCATGAATTTACAAAATTTTGACGACATGGATTCTGTTGCCCTGGTTAAGAAACGCCTTAACCTGGAAGGGGTTCACAATTTTGAAGTGGTTGCCCGTGCTATGTATCAACATAAGCAACAGCAGGTGCAAGCGGATGTCTATTCCCAAGATCGATTTACTTTAGAAGGCAGCGATACTGAAGCGACGGTGGTGTCACCTGAGACGGGGAAATCGGTTCCCTGCATTCTGTGGTGCTTAAACCATTACACCAGTCTCAACCGTCATCCGCGGGTGATACAACGGGTGACTGAAGCGGTTCAACAATTTGGGACAGGCAGCGGGACATCGGCGCTGTCCGGTGGCATGAGTGCGCTGCACAAGCAGGTTGAGTCACGATTGGCGTCGCTGGTGGATAAGCAACGGGCCCTGTTGTTTCCCACCGGCTACACGGCAAACTTGGGGGTTATTGCGGCATTACCTGGTAAGAATGACTTTCTATTGATTGATCGCGAAGTGCATGCTTCGATTATTGATGGTGTCAGGCTATCGGGTCGAAAGTTTGCATCTTTTCGACATAATTCTGTTGAAGATCTAGAGCGAAAGCTGAAAAAACATCGTCATCGGTATGACAATGTCATTATTGTGGTGGAATCAGCCTATTCGATGAGTGGGGATCTGGCTCCGCTGGTTGAAATCGTCGCCCTTAAGAAGCAATATCAGTGCCATCTCTATGTGGATGAAGCTCATACGTTTGGCATTTATGGCGAAAACGGGGCTGGATATTGCAATCACCTAGGGGTCAGCAATGACGTTGATTTTATAATGTCAACCCTCTCAAAAGCGACGGCTTCTGTCGGTGGCTTTGTCGCCTGTCATGAGAAATATATTCCTTTGTTAGAGTGGAATGCTAACTCATTTATTTTTCAAGCCTGCCTCCCCCCCGGGGATGCCGCAGCTGTGCTGGCGTCGCTGGATGAACTGGCCCAATCTCCTCAGATTTTGAGCGATCTGCATCGTAAGAATGCCTATATGAGAGCACGACTGGGCAGGGTTGGGTTTGATCTAGGGACGAGTGAAAGCCCGATTATTCCAATTTTTGTGCCCGAGCCATCAACGCTTCTAAAGTTCAATAAATCTTTATTTGAGCAGGGTATTTTCTCAGTTTCAATCGTTTATCCGGCGGTGAAACCCACTGAGGGAAGGCTTCGACTGATTTTGAATGCAGCCCATACCTACGAGCAGATTGATCGAACGATTGCGGTGTTAGAGCAACTGGGTCAGCGGTACGGTCTTTTAGGGCAACTGCGAGATAAGCCATTACGGGGGGTGTCGATTTCTGCGAGTGCGATCGCACATTATACGGATAGTCAGCCCGCTTGATAGGTGTAGCCTGGATACCGCAGGGCAGGGCTCCGACGGTGAACTCAGCCGAACCCCTCACGCCGAAGCCCTGTTTTTGTCACCCCTGCCGACAGGTTTCAAAGTCTCCTCGATTAGGTAGCTTAGCCTGAAATTTATTTTTTGAGCTATGCTGCCAGACCTCGATGCCTCAACAGCGCTGCCGTGCTCGGCGATCGCCCTCGAAAGGCCTTAAACACCTCCAGGGGAGGACGACTACCCCCTGAGGCCAGGACCGTATCCCGAAACCGGCGTCCCGTTGCTTGAATCGCAGGCTCGTTCTCTAACCCGGCTTCTTCAAAGGCAGAGAAGGCGTCTGCGCTCAGCACCTCGGCCCAAAAATAGCTGTAGTAGCCTGCTGCGTAGCCCCCGGCAAAAATATGGCCAAAGCTGCACAAAAAGGCATCATCGGCTAACGGGGGCAGCACCGTTGTTTTTTGAGCGATGCGATCGCGCAACTCCCAAAGCGTTTCATCACCGCCGGGCTGGTAGCGCGTGTGCAATTCTAGATCGAGCCAGCCAAAATTGACCTGGCGCAAGATAGCGCTGCCGGTCATAAAATTACGGGCCGCCAGCAGTTTTTGATAATCAGCTTCGGGCAGTGGCTCACCCGTTTCATGATGGCGGGCCATCTTAAACAGGGTGGCCCGGTCATAGCACCAGTTTTCCATAAACTGGCTGGGCAGCTCGACCGCGTCCCATTCGATATTGTTGATGCCCGCCGCCTCGGCATAGTCCACCTGGGTCAGCATGTGCTGTAGCCCGTGGCCAAACTCATGGAAGAGGGTCTCCACTTCCCGGAAGGTCATCAGGCTGGGCTTGCCATTGATGGGTGGCGACTGGTTACACACCAGATAGGCTACTGGCAGTCGTATCTGGTCGTCCGGCTTAACTCTGGCGCGGTTGATGCAGTCGCCCATCCAAGCGCCGCCGCGTTTTTCAGCCGGTCGGCTGTATGGGTCGAGATAAAAGTAGGCCATGGGCTGACCTGTTTCGTCCGCTATTTGAAAATAGCGAACATCGGCTTGCCAGATGGGGGCCTGCCCATCGACCGCCGAGATGCTTACCCTAAACAGCCGCTCCGCCAGTTCAAAGAGACCCTTCAAAACCTGAGGCAGCGGGAAATAGGGGCGCAGGGCTTCTTCCTTCAGGTCAAACTCAGTTTCGCGCATCCGCTCAGACCAAAAGGCGATATCCCACTGTTTTAGATCGTCAGCCTCGGGTGCGCCCTGGGCCTTGGCAAAGGCACTGAGATCTTTTAACTCTTGCTGGGCAGTGGGGTAGCTGGCACTGAGGAGTTCCTCCATCAGTTTCTCAACGGCACTGACCGAGGGGGCCATTTTACGCGCCAGACTCAACTCGGCGTAGTTCTCAAAGCCCAGTAGCGCAGCCTGCTGCCGCCGCAGGTCTAAAATCTGCTCGATCAGGGGCAGGTTATTGAGTTCGCCCGATGACGCCTTGGTCATGTAGGCACGATAGACTTTTTCGCGCAGGTCGCGACGGCGGCTGTGGCGCAAAAAAGGAATATAGCTGGGAAAATCGAGGGTAATGCACCAGGGGCCTGTCTCAGCGGTGGCCTCGACCCCATCGTCAGCGCAGGCAGCATTGGCCGCCAGGCTGAGTAAGCTGTCCGGTAGGCCGACCACCTCTTCTGGGGTGGTTAGCATCAGCCGAAAGGCCTTGGTGGCATCTAAGACATGGTTTGAGAACTGGGTCGATAGCTCGGCCAGCTTTTGCTGAATTTGATTAAAGGTGTCGCGTTCTTCGCCGTCTAACCCTACCCCGGATAGTTCGGCATCTTGAATAGCTGAGCTGACAATCCTCTGCTGGGCTGGGTCGAGTTGCGCCCACTGATCGCCGTTGCGCAGCTGCTTGAAGGCGATGTAAATCGGTTTGCTCTGACTCAGGCGGGTGGCGAACCGTACCAGCTGCGGCTGCACTGCTTCGTAAGCGGCGCGCAGCTCAGGACTATTCTTGACCCCCATCAGGTGACCCAAAATGCCCCAGGTCCAACCTAGCCGTTCGCTAATCTGGTTCAGGGGCTCAGCCAGACCTTCCCAGGTTGGCTGGACCTCTGACTCTAAAGCAGCTAACTGCTCGCCCAGCCTAGGGATGAGAGTTTCGATAGCAGGCTGCACTTGATCGGCACAAATTTGCTCAAAGGGGGGCAGCCCATGGCCGATTAAGAGCGGGTTTTGAAGGGTGGGTTGGGTTGCGATTAAACTCTGTGCAGTCATAGATACCTATCTTTAAGCTTTTCTCGTAGTCGTTCCGACTTTGCTTATTTATTCACTATACGTTTAAATCTAGCGGAGTGGCCGTGTCCAAACATCGGATTTAATTTAACTAGCAAGGGAAAATGACAGCAGACTGGAGTCTGGATAACAGTCTGTTTTTTAACATCAGGGCATGATGGTCGGGGGCAGGGGACTTGTCTGCCGATCGTGATGGCGCTTGATGTATTCATGGAAAGCTCTCTGCGGCGAATCGTCTTAGGCTTTGTCTTCTTCTCCGTAACCGTGGTGGCGGCTGTGGGAGGCTATATATTCGCAGGCTGGGAGCCGCTAGATGCCATCTACATGGTGGTGATTACGATTTTTGGGGTGGGCTATGGCGAAGTCAAGCCCCTCGAGTCATCTGCTATCAAGGTTTTTACCATCTTAGTCATCATTGCTGGGGCACTCTCGGTCGCCTACATTGTCTCCGGTATTGTGCAAGCTATTGCCGCGGGTGAAGTTCGTAAAGCCCTCAACCTCAAGCGTATGACTCAAACCATTGCCAGCTTAAATGCCCACGTAATCATTTGCGGCTATGGGCGCATCGGTCAGATGTTGGCCCAGCGTTTAGCGGCCAGCCGAGCTGCCTTTGTGGTGTTAGACAGCGATCCGACTCGGATCACGACGGGGCAAGAACTCGGCTATCTCATGTATCTCGGCAATGCAGCGGATGAAGGCTGCTTGCAGGCGGTGGGGATTCATCGCGCCAAGGCGCTGGCCACGGTGCTGCCCGACGATGCGATGAATGTGTTTATTAGTCTGACGGCGCGGGAGTTAAATCCTGATTTAATGATCTTGGCCCGGGGGGAGCTGCCCTCCACGGAGAAAAAGCTTCGCCTGGCGGGGGCCGATCATGTGGTGTCACCGACCACCATCAGCGCGATGCGGATTGCCCACGTGCTGACCAATCCGGCGGCGGTTGATTTTTTGTCCCAGGGGAAAGATCGCACGATGCTGAATTCGCTGCTGGCCGAAATCGATATTCAAATTACCGAGCTGCCTGTGGAGCCTCAGTCGCGACTGGTGAAGACCACGATTGGGGACATTGAGGTGAGGGGCAAGGGCACGTTTATCATTGTGGCCCTGCGACGTCTCAGCGGTGAAACCTTGATTCATCCTGACCAGGAAACGGTTTTAGAGGCCGGGGATTCGGTGCTGATTATGGGGCACCAGGGAGATATGCCGAATTTTATTCAGCGGCATACGGCCCGCAAAGAACTGCGGTATCGCGGGGCGCGGGTCCGGTAGGGGAGAGGTCACCTCACCTCTACTGGGCGTTATATCCCTGGATATTTTCGGGGCGCAGGGGCTGCAAAATACGAGCCGACTGGGTGATCATGCCCTCTGGGCCTTTGACCACGACCAGATATTGACCTGCATTCAGGCGATTGCGATAGGGCAGGGCGTCGCCGCTGCCAAAGGCAATGCCCACGCCGCCGCCGACAAAAAAGCTACCCAGGGCTCCAGACGCGGCTCCTAAAAATCCGCCAATAATCTGGTTACCCAGGGTGCCCGCCCAGGGGAAGGTGTTGAGGCCGGTAATGCTGTCAAACAAAAAACCGGCGATAAACCCAAAGGGTACCAGCCAGATGGCCATCAGTCGCATTTGTTTTTGGCCTTGCTCGTTGGGGTCGATCAGGCCGTACTCATCCGCAGACTGATAGCCTCGGCCTAAAATGGCCACGTTTTGGAGTGGCACATTGGCGTCTTCTAATGCGGAGTAGGCTTCTTCGGCTTTAATGCGATCGCTTAGGACCGCAACGAGATAGTTCATGGTTTGCAGCAGCTGGATAGGCACTGTTCTATTATCTCGCGGTCTGGGCTACTGCTGCCTCAAAATTTGGTTGCCTCAAAATCGGATCTCTAAAAGGCGGATCTAAAGTTTCGCTATAGCCCCAACCGCAAATCTGGGAAAACTTAATCGAGTTTTCAAATCCAGTAGCGGGTTTGTCAGGAGAACCCTGTCACAATTTGAACATTCTTGATATGAGGTGTGCTGACATGCGTCTCAACCGGGAAACGCTATATTTCTGAGGCCCAACCCATGGTGGCAAGTTTGATGGCAAGTCGTTTAACCCAGCTGCGACAGCAGGTTCGTGTCAGTAAAAACGACTGGATACAGCGGTATTTTAAGTGGCGGATTGAGTCGGCCTCAGCGCCCTATCGGGTGGCCTTGCGCCCCAAACCTTACCGCTTTTTACTGGTGCTGAGCCATATGCGATCGGGCTCCTCTTTGTTGACCCATTTGCTCAGTGCCAACCCTGACGTGATTGGCTATGGTGAAACTCACATTGAGTATGCCGGGGCGGCTGATTTTAAGCAGCTATTGCAGAGGGTGTATTGGCAGGCCCAGGAGTTTCGCTCTTTGGGGGATATCCAGAATCTGCGCATGAATCATCTGTATGCAATGGATAAGGTGCTGCATGACAAAAAGTTTTTGAGTCGTGATTTTTTAGCGGACGAGCAGGTCTATGGGCTCTTTTTGCTGCGGGAGCCGAGTCGCAGTCTGGCCAGCATTGCCGATCTCAAGCCCCACTGGAGTGAGGCTGACACCCTTAGCTATTACACAGGACGGCTGGCGACCCTGGTGGAGTACGCCCGACTCATCGACAATCCGGCGCGTACCCTGGTGGTGACCTACGAGCAGCTGCTCAATCAAACTGCTGAGGCGCTCACCACCCTACAGCAGTTCTTGCAGACGCCGACGTCTTTCTCAGAAGAGTATCAGGTGATGAAAACCACTGGTATGAAGGGAGTGGGCGACTCTAAGGGCAAGATTAAAGCGGGTAAAATTGTGCGATCGCAACGTCAGCTCCAGCTCAATGTCTCCTCCAACACCTTGACGACGGCTAAGGCAGCCTATCAATCAGCCAGTGAGCAGCTGATGAAAATTTGTACCCGTCTTTAGACGGTGGCTGCCCCCGGATAGAGACCCCACCACTATTTGTAAATTCTATAAACCTTGTTATGAACTTAAAAAAGCGATCCATCCTGGCGCTCATCCTGGCCAGCAGCCTGATGCTCTGGGGGCTAGGGGGGCGGCTCGCCCCTGCCTGGGCCCATGACCCCCACGATGTGGTGCAACAGATTGAGATATCGCCTACCTATGATCAAGATCAGACCCTTTATCTCCTGGTACGGGGCAATTTTCTCAAGTCGCAAGATGGCGGCGAGACCTGGCAGCGACAGGTGAACGGGTTGAATGCAAAAGGTGCACTCCTAAGCTTCACGATCTCACCCCAGGTTCCCAACCAACTCTATTTGAGCACTGTGAGTGATGGGGTCTATAAGTCTATTGATGCCGGTGAGTCCTGGCAGTCAGTTAATCAAGGTCTATCAGAGCTGGCTATTACCCAAGTTGTGGTGTCACCCACCAACCCGGATGAAGTTTTGGCGGCGGGGCACAACGGTCATATTTTTCGCAGTGATAACGGCGGTACGGGCTGGTCACGGGTTTTAGAAACATCATCATCGGTAAGTGCGATCGCATTTTCCTCAACCCAACCAGAGCGAGTTGTCGCTGGCGATCAGCAGGGCAATCTGTATGGCTCCACCGATGGCGGCGAAACCTGGGCTCCCTTGGGCGGTGTCCCAGAGGGGGGGGCGATTACCAGTGTGAGTTTCCCGATTGGGGCTGCTGCCGGTCAGTTTTGGGTGGGCACTGAACAGGCTGGAGCGCTAAGCACCGTGGATGGGGGTAAAACCTTGACCCCTATAAATGAGGGGTTGAGCGAAATGTCTGTGCAGGCAATTGTTGGTCAGGTAGAGCCGGATAAAGATCAGCCTACGCTGTATGTGTCTACCGCCAATGACGGGGTTTTTTACTCCGAAGGGGGTGAGCGTTGGCAGTCGATGGATGGGGGATTAACCAAGACCGAGCAGGCCGACAAAATGGGCTTTCCCCATTTCACGCGACTGGCCCTCTCCCCTAGCTTTGCCGAGGACGGGACTGTTTTAGTGAGTGGGTTTAACGGCCTGTTTAAAACCACAGACCGGGGGCAAACCTGGGCGCAGCTCGATACCCTGGCGGGCGACATTGTGATGGCGGTGGCGCTATCGCCCAACTATGCCACCGATGGCACTTTGGTGGCTGCCACCTATGTGGGCGAGGCTTACCTCAGCCAGGATGCGGGCGATACCTGGCAGCCCATGGCTAAGGGACTAGAGCTGCCCTACTTTACCGATAGTTTTGAGCCCATCGAGCGTAACGACGACCCGCGTCGCTTTCAAGCGCTGGCGTTTTCGCCCGACTATGGGGCCGATCAAACCTTATTTGGCACCATTTTGAATAATGGCGTGCTGCGCTACAGCCAAAAACAAGGCTGGCGACTGCATCGATTTCAACAGTGGGAGCGGGCCATTGCGATCGCCCCGTCTCCGAATTTCAGCCAGGACCAAACGCTCTTTATCGTTGGTCAAAAAGGGCGTGTTCATCGATCCAGCAACGGCGGCAAAACGTTTTCGAAAGTGGGTGATATAGACGCTCAGTTTGGCAATGAGTCTCCTTTTATGGTGGTCTCCCCCGATTACGCCAACGACCAAACCGTTTATATCACTGGGCCATCGGGGGTCTACAAAACCACCGATGCGGGCAAAGCTTGGCAGGCGGTCACCGATGCGGAGCAATTTGAGACCCGGCTGAGCCTGCGACTAGCGATCTCTCCTGACTATGCCAATGACCAAACCCTGTGGGTGGGGAGTAGTGAAGGTCTATTTCAAACCCAAGATGGCGGGGCTACCTGGGCTGAGGTGTCTGGAGCCTACGGTGAGCGACCCTACATCGAAGCGGTGGCAGTTTCCCCTGGCTATGCCACAGACCAGACGATGTGGGTGAGTGTTCGCGGGCAGGGGCTTTTCAAAAGTACCGATGGGAGCAACTCCTTTGACCCGATTGGGGATGCGGCCCTACCTGTCTCAATCGTCTCTAATTTTGAATCCTCAGCGATGCCGCTGGTGATTTCCCCAGGGTATGCCGAGGATCAGACTCTCTACGGATTTGGCTCCGTCCAGAGTGAAATCTTTAAATCGACCGATGGTGGGGCTACCTGGCAGACCCTTGCCCTCCCGAAGGCTGAAATTTTTGAAGCGTACAACCGCTATCAGCACACCTTTCCAAGTCAGGCCCGTATCTTTTTCTACCTTTATCGCAGCCGCCTGCTGAAAGGGCTTTTGGCAGTGGTGGTCGGTGGGCTCAGCTATGGCGTTTTGAGTGCCCTGTCACGGTGGGTCAAGTTACCCTGGCTAAAACGCCCGTTTCGGATATTGGCGGCTGGGCTGGTGACGGGGCTAGCGCTGATTGTTTTATTTGTTTAAGCCCGCTACTGGCAGAGCTCCCAGAGTTCTTCAAGAGTCCTGGGAGCTGCGCTTAAAGACTATCTGGTCTGCAACGTGGGGGCATAAAAAATTTTGTGCCCTGATAGCTATCGGCTGTAAAAAGCTGCGGAACCGCGATATATGCGTTCGGCCTGCTCTTTAGAGAGTCGGGTCACCCCTGGCAGATGGCTCTGCGGGGTGACCTTCTTGCCAACGGCTAGGGGGCTACTCTCTGGATGGGACCCCGAGGAGCCATTGAGACGACTAAACGGGGGCACAAAGGCATGGCGTTCGGCATCGTAGGCGAGCACGCTACCGTTACCGATGTTGTAGATCCAGCCGTGCAAGGACAGGTCGCCGCTGTAGAGACGAGAGTGGACGGCGGGATAGGTGCGCAGGTTTTCAATCTGGGTCAAGATATTCTCGGCTACCAAGACCTCTAGCTTTTCGGGTTTTTCGAGACCTGCGTAGTTATCTTCCACCAGCTGGCGGGTCGCTTCTGTGTGCTTGAGCCAGTTATAGACGAGGGGCATTTTGGCTTCAAGTTCGCCTATCTGTAGCAGTCCTTTCATCGCACCACAGCCAGAGTGGCCACAGATGATGATGTGCTCCACCTCTAGCGATTTAACCGCATATTCAATCGTTGCCCCCTCCCCCCCGTTCGTCGCGCCATAGGGGGGCACTAGATTGCCTGCATTCCGAATCACAAACAGCTGACCTAGCTCAGACTGGGTAATCAGCTCTGGGTCAACCCGAGAGTCGGAGCAGGTGATAAACAAAACGTTGGGGCTCTGACCCTTGACCAGCTCTGCCATAAAGGACTGATGCTCAGGAACGTAGTTGTCCTGAAACTCTCTAAGGCCCTTAATGAGTCGCTTCACTGACGGTATCCTCCCGATGCCTGCTTCTTTAATTGTTATCTCATATCTTTAGATCTAAAAGTGCAAAGTTTTGCTTATGACGATGATTACTGTCCCTGCTTCTGCCTGCCCGGCCCCTTACCCCAACAGAACGATCCGCCGTGAGTAATCCCTCCGTTATAAACTTGAAAGCTGTGGATTTATAAAGTGGAGAAGCCCCAATGACCCAAAACCTGCCTTCTATTAAGGCGATTTATACAGACGGTGCCTGCTCGGGTAACCCTGGGCCGGGGGGGTGGGGAGCAGTTTTTTACTTTGAGGATGGTAGCTGTCATGAGCTAGGGGGCGGCGAGACCTCTACGACAAATAATCGGATGGAAATGCAGGCTGCGATCGCATCGCTTCAGCTATTGGTTGACAGCGACTATGCCCAACCGGTTGAGTTGCATACCGATAGTGAATACCTCAAAAAAGGGATTACCCAGTGGATTCAAGGCTGGAAACGTAAGGGCTGGAAAAACTCTGCGGGTAAACCCGTCCTCAATCAAGATTTATGGAAGCAGCTAGACACCTTAGTCAGAGAATTAAAACAAGACAAAAACGCTGCGATAGAATGGAAATATGTACGTGGGCACTCTGGCAATCAAGGTAACGAAAGGTGCGATGCAATTGCTCGTTCTTTCTCGTTAAACCAGCCTATTGATCTGAAGAAAAAAGTATTTAAATCAGATAAAAATAGTCAAAAGCATAGCGCTAATTCACCCGAAGCTACTAAGAATGCTCATGAAAACACGAGTCTAATTTCTGGCTCTTCAGCGCTAAAATCCTACGGTGAGGACCGCTATGAAGGAGATCAGTTAGTGGCAGATTTAGACACGCAAGAGCATGGGGGCGTTAGGATCACTCGACTGCGAGATTCATTAGAGACTTTGAAAATTGCTGATGAAGTTTCTAAAGAGGGCTACTTAATTACCAGTTCTGAGCTGGCCGATCTGATGGATGTCAACGCCAGTGCGGTGACCAGTCGAGGCGATTACTGGGCCTGGCGAAACTGGACAGTCTCCAGGATTCGGCGGGAAGGTAACCAGATCCTCTGGCAGCTAGAGCGGATCGACGAATAGCCCATCTCAAAGTTGATATCTGGCTGTGTGATACGTCTGAGCGTGTGGCAAAGATTTTGGTTTTTAAGTGAGCAAAGTAAGCAAAACCTTGATACATATAACAATCGCCACACTCTATAAGCGATTGCGAGCCACGAAATGCTAGAGACTGATGGGACAACTTTTGAGGGTGTCCTAGCAACGTAGTTAAAAGCAAAGTAGTCAAAGCTATAGATGGATGCGTCGAAAAACTAAAAGGCGGTCCTCTCCATCCAGGGAGGACCGCCTTTTTAGGCACTCAAGGTACAAATTAGCCGTGGATAGCCGGTGCCGTTAAGGCAACTGGGGAGGCTTCACCTGCAGCCAGATCAAGGGGGAAGTTGTGAGCATTGCGCTCGTGCATCACTTCCATGCCCAGGTTCGCACGGTTTAACACGTCTGCCCAGGTACTGATCACCCGGCCCTGGGAGTCGAGCACTGACTGATTAAAGTTAAACCCATTCAGGTTGAACGCCATCGTGCTGATGCCCAGCGCGGTGAACCAGATGCCAACCACAGGCCATGTACCCAACAAGAAGTGCAAAGCACGGCTGTTGTTGAAGCTGGCGTACTGGAAGATCAGACGACCGAAGTAGCCGTGCGCTGCCACAATGTTGTAGGTCTCTTCTTCTTGACCAAACTTGTAGCCGTAGTTCTGAGACTCAACCTCGGTGGTCTCACGCACCAGAGAGCTGGTCACTAGAGAGCCGTGCATCGCGGAGAACAAAGCACCCCCGAACACACCCGCTACACCCAACATGTGGAAGGGGTGCATCAGAATGTTGTGCTCAGCCTGGAACACGAACATGAAGTTAAAGGTCCCGGAGATACCCAAAGGCATCCCGTCGGAGAAAGAACCTTGACCCAAAGGGTAGATTAGGAAGACCGAGGTTGCTGCCGCCAAAGGGGCGCTATAAGCAACGCAAATCCAAGGACGCATGCCAAGACGGTAGGACAGCTCCCACTGACGCCCCATGTAGCAAAAGATACCAACCAAAAAGTGGAAAATGATTAGCTGATAAGGGCCACCGTTGTACAGCCACTCATCTAGGGAAGCCGCTTCCCAGATGGGGTAGAAGTGCAGACCAATCGCGTTGGAGGAAGGCACAACAGCTCCGGAGATGATGTTGTTGCCGTAGATCAGCGAACCGGCAACGGGCTCACGAATACCGTCGATGTCCACGGGGGGAGCTGCGACGAAGGCGATGATAAAGCATGTGGTTGCAGCTAGCAGAGTCGGGATCATCAACACACCGAACCAGCCCACATAGAGGCGGTTGTTAGTGCTAGTAACCCACTGGCAAAACTGCTCCCATGCACCCGCATCGCTGCGAGATTGCATTGTAGAAGTCATAGTGATGATTGCCTGGTAAACAACAAACAGAACACCTTATAAATTGGCCCCTTCCAGCCAGCCAGACTGCAAGATACAGAGGCCGCGTATTACGATTGGTGTCCGCTTGATACCTAGCTTAAAAAAACAGAGAGTATCGGGTTAATGCTTGTAACCAAACTCAGATTTTCTATACATTTCTATAAAATTAAGTAGAGAAAATTGGGTAGTAGAGACTAAGACTCTAATTTGACCCATCACCCACTCCCCATTACCTATACCCTGTTAGCTTTTGCGACCCCTATCCAGGAGGCCATCCCAGGGCTCGACCGCCCAACAAGTGCAAATGCAGATGAAAGACGGTTTGCCCACCGTCCTGGTCGGTGTTGATCACGACCCGGTAACCATTTTCTAGGTTTTGCTGCTGGGCAACGGCTTTGGCGGTTAAGAGCAGGTGTCCGAGCAGGGCTTGGTCGCTAGTCTGGGCATCAGCCAAATTGACGATGGTTTTTTTAGGGATAATCAGGATGTGAACAGGAGCCTGGGGACTGATGTCCCGAAAAGCCAGGCATAAATCGTCTTCGTAAACGATGTCAGCGGGGATCTCACGGCGGATAATTTTGCTGAAAAGAGTGTCGGCGCTCATAAAAAAATAGATGTAAGTTAACGAAAGCTCACCTGGGAATGCAGCCAGTCTGCAATCAGTTTGGGGGCATTTTTTTTAGACCAGCGAATCGCAAAGAAACGAAAGCCGGGCTTGGTCAATCGAGCGATCCACTTCATGATGCGGTTGAGGGGACGACAGCGAAATCGCTGATTGATCAAATTGGTGGAGCCCACATCGTAGAGGCAGCTCACGATAATTTTGAGGGTGGCTTCTTCGCGCTGAAATAGATTTTCAAGTAAAAGCTGCACGTCCTGTATGCGCTCTTCTTCGAGCTGTTTTTCGCGAATTAAGATGGCAGTGCTGGAGATGTCTCGAATAGTTAGCATGGGCGTTCGATGAGGGCGAGGCCAAACATATCGTACATAACTCTTGTTGGAGTTCAAATCCGTTACAGTAATTTATCAGTGTATATACCCTTGAAAATGCTGGAGGCGTATCTTAGGGCATGGGTGGCAAATCTTATCCAGGTCCTATGCCAAAAAGCGATGGCCTGTGACCGGGCCATCGCTTTTTGGTTGGGCAGGAAAGGACCGTGAAAATTAAGGCAGTCATGGATAGTCAAGAGAACAAGGGTCAGGAAAAGGATTTTATTGCTGTCAGAGATCGGGTGGCGGCTGTCCTAAAACAGCATCAGATTAAGCATTGGTCCGAACTCGAAGGCATATCTCTTGAGTCAGTTTCCCTCCAGACACTGCGGGGGGAGTATGGCAGTGATGTCAAAGGGATTCTTTTGATCGCCGATGATAAGTTTGCGCTGCTGTCGGCTTACCCGGGCTACGAGGCGGGTGAGCACGAAATTGTGCTGGATGATGACAACGATTTATTGAATCATCTGTCTCTGCTAGTTAAGTTGCCGATGGTCCCCTCTGACCTGGCGGCAGAGTATCAGGCGCTTGGGCACCACGAGTTGATATGGCGGCAGCAGCGCATTAAGGCCATCAAAGAATCAGAACGTCGCCATATATATGAAGAGCTGAAACAGGCGTTTGAGGAGGAGCCCTGAAGGGACGAGGTTCAATTTGAGATCTCGGCCATCTCGATCACTTCGTCATCGTAATCTTTGACCAAAAAGTTTAGGGGCTGATCGCGGCGGATTTTATGGCGAATGCCGCGCATCTGCACCTGCATTAAGAGGTTCTCTAGGCAGTCGTGGTCAAAGCAGACATGACGCTGGCGGTTATTGTGGCCCAGGCTAGCCCCCGAGATAATGTGAAGCTGGGTATTTTTTTTGAGCTGATACCATAGCCCGTCAGGGGTGTTATAACCCTGGTCGGCGGGGCGACCGACGCTGGCTGACATATACATAGGGTCTAGTCCGGCGGTGCCCAGGCTTTGTTCGTAGTTGTAGTAATAGTGCAGCGGCACCTCGGCGGTATTTAGATTGAGCATGCCCTCGTAAAAGCGGCGGGCGATATCTAAATCGGACACCATCACGGTGTGAACTTTGGGGGCACTGGTCAAAAACATCCACATGGCCCCGGCGTAGGCCACCAGCAGCATCACCATGACCCCCTGGGTCGAGAATAAGCTGTCGAGGGGAAGCCCCTGCCAAAAAGCAGCGAGGGTAGGAATGAATGAATTCATAATGATCTAAATAGGTGCTTGAATACGCTTGTTTCTACCAGTCTATCAACTGAAAAACAAGACGAGTCCAGGTAAATTCGCAGTCAGTTTAAAAAAAATGATGTAGACCTGCGAAAAACATGGGTATAGTAGAGGCTATTTGCAGGGCAATCTAGCTGATTTTGGCTAGGCTCCTCCGTGAAAATGTGGCCTGTGTTTGTCTATTATTGCCAGAATCCTTTGCGCTAAACCGTGGAAATTCCTAACTTTCCTGAATGTGACCATACATTGGTTCAATCGCTTTTTCAGCACAGCGATTACGATTTAGTGCGGCTGTTGCAGCAGCATCCAGAATCGGGGCGCTACTTTACCACTCTTTTTTGTCGCTACAGTCCGGTGGTCTATTCGTTAATTCGCCACTCGGCTCGGTCTCCGGTGCAGTCTGAGTATCTATTTGCGTTGACCTGGCGACATATTTTGCACGAGTTGATGGGGATTGATTTACCGACCGAAGGGGATAAAACTGCTTTTGCGCTGCAGGGATGGCTGATCAATTTAACGGCGGCCTGCATCAATCAGACAGATGTGCCTGAGGTGGAGTCGATTCACTATTCTCTTAAAGAAACGTCGCCGCCCCTTTGGTGCTATGTCAGTCAGGCCCTCGATCAGCTGCAGCCGGTACAGCGTCTGATGGTGGTGATGGCCCAAACCTTTCACTGGAGTGAAACGCGGATTGCGGCCTATCTGCAGGCAGAGGGGCAGCCGATTTCGCCCAAGCTGGTACAGTCGCAGTTGGCCGTAGCCTATCAGGCATTGGAGATGGCCCTGCCGGATGACATTCGAGCTATTTATCTGGACGTGACGCCTGGTCAAGAGACGGAGCCCTCAGACCTGGATGAACTGCTGGATGTGTCTGATCTCGACTTTAGCCCGACAACGGTGAACCCTAGTGGAGAGTAGGGGCGACCGTCTTGTACCCATATCTTGAACCGACGCTAGGGGGGCCTATGTTGCGTCCATAGTCGGGTGTGCTCATCAAAGTGGGTATCCAAAGAATGAGACGCACAAGCTCATATTGATAAGTGCACAGGTTAAGTTCAAATTGATGGGAGAGCGGAAACAAATGAGACGGTGGCCATTGAGACGTGGGTATACAGGGGGCGCGGCTATTGTGGTGGTGCTCTTGCTAAGTGGCTTTGGGCAGGCCGGGATGGCGTCCAGCCTGGATGAGCAGTTGCGCGCTCCGATCAACCCAGCGGCTCGGGGGCAGCGTCGAGATATTGCCGATCAGTTGCTGCGGTTGGGCCAGCAGCAGGCCGCCGCTGGGGCCTATGAAGATGCGGTGCGCTCCTGGAGTCGTGCGGCTGATCTGTACTACCAGATTGGCGATCGGCCTGGCATGGGAGTGGCTTATGAAAATATTGGCTTTGCCCATGCCCAGCTGGGTCAGTATGGCGAGGCGGAGACGGCGATTCGGCGTCGGCTGGCGGTGGCCCGTGATGGCAGTGACTTTGATGCACAAATTTTTGCGTGGAATAATCTGGGGTCGCTGCAACTACAGCGGGGGGAATTAATCAGTGCTCAAAATGCTTTTGAAGAAGGGCTTGCGATCGCACAGAGCGTCGAAAACGAATCTGGGATGGGGCTCTCGCTGAGCAACATTGGCCTGGTGGCGATGACCCAAAACCAGTTTGAAGAAGCGGTTGAGTTTTACCAGGCCGCGGGTAACTATCGGGCCCGCGCCAACGACCGACTGGGGCAGGCCAACACCAATAACAACCTGGGCGATGCCTATCTGGCCCTGGGGCGTCAGGGCAGTGCGTTGGGGGCCTATCGTCTGGCCCTCAGGCTGGGGCGTGAGGTAGACAGTGTGCCGGTGCAGCTGCAGTCATTAGATGGGTTAATTCGGATTTATCGCGATCGCGAAAACTGGACCCAGGTACGCAGCTATGTAGATGACCGCATTGCCCTCACCCTGAATAGCGATAACGATTGGCAGCGACTCATGACCCTGCGCCATCTGGGACAGTATTACGAAGCCGTGGGGGAGCTGTCACTCGCCCAGACCACCTATCAGCAAGCCCTGGCATTGGCCCAGAGCCTGGAGCAAAAGAGCCTCGAAGGGGAACTGACTAACCGCTTGATGGTGCTATCACGTACCCTTCGGGACTGAGCCCGAGATTAGTCCCGAAGAGCGCTCACCAATGGCACAGGGTCGTCCGCCGCCGCAGGGCCCTGCGGCGCGGTATTGCGGCTTAAATTAGGAGATGGCAGTGGGTTTCGGGCCTTGATTAAACTAATGGCGCGACTGACGCTTTCTGGCAAAATCACCACCAGGGCATTGTCAGGGGCTGTACTTAAAGCAGATTCAATGGCGGCGGTTTCATCCAACAGAGTTTCATGCTGACAGTCCGTTGCAGACGCCTCTAGACCCTGTTTGATCAAGGCAGCCGCATCGCCGCGGGGGCGACCCCGAGTGTCATCATCTTCTTTGATAATCACCTGATTAAACATCTGAGCAGACAGTTGCCCCAGGGTGATAAAGTCCTCATCACGACGATCGCCCGGACCACCCACGACACCGATGCGAGGTCCGGGCCAGTTGTTGACGAAGCCAGCAAGGGCCCGATAGCTGGCCGGATTGTGGGCGTAGTCAACCAGGGCATGGTAAGTGCCCATGTTAAACAGATTCATCCGGCCCGGCGTCTGATCGCTAGAGACCTCGAAGGTACTGAGCCCCTGGCGGATAATATCGATATCCAGCCCCTGACTAAAGGCGGCTAAACTAGCAGCCAGGGCATTGGCAATCATAAAAGGGGCTCGACCTGCCATCGTCAGTGGCAGGTTAACGGCCTGCTCGATTCTCAAAATCCAGTCACCTTTGAGGATGCTCAAATAGCCATGCTCATAGACGGCGGCTAAGCCCCCCGCCGCTGTGTGACTGGTGACCAGAGGGTTATCTGGGTGCATCGAAAAATAAGCCACCTGGGCCTGGGTGCGGTCTGCCATCGCTGCCACCAATGGGTCATCTGCGTTGAGCACCGCATACCCGTTGGGGCGAACAGTCTCAGCAACGACCCCTTTGACCTGGGCCATATCCTCAATGGTGTTAATATCCCCCAGCCCCAGATGATCGGCGGCGACGTTAAGCACCACTCCGACGTCACAGCTATCAAAGGCGAGCCCGGCTCTTAAGATGCCGCCCCGCGCAGTTTCTAACACGGCGACCTCAACGGTGGGGTCTTGCAAGATCACCTGGGCGCTTTGAGGCCCGGTATTGTCACCGGGTTCGGCCAGATAATCGCCGATATAGATGCCATCAGTGGTAGTGTACCCTACCACCTTTTGGGTCTGTCTAAACAGATGGGCGGTGAGGCGGGTGGTGGTAGTTTTGCCATTCGTGCCGGTGATGGCGACGATGGGAATGCGACTTGGCTGACCAGGGGGGAAGAGCATGTCAATCACGGGTTCGGCCACATTTCGAGGGATTCCTTCACTGGGAGAAAAGTGCATCCGAAACCCCGGGGCAGCATTGACCTCGACAATCACCCCGTCTACCTGGCGCAGGGGGCGAGTAATATCATCGGTGACCACGTCAATGCCCGCGATGTCAAGGCCAATAATTTTAGCGATCCGCTGGGCCAGCCAGACATTGGCGGGGTGGATGTCATCAGTACGATCAATCGCAATCCCGCCAGTGCTGAGGTTGGCCGTGGCCCTGAGGTAGCAAATTTCGCCGGGGTCTAACACCGTGTCAAGATCGTATCCCTGCTGCTCTAACAGCTGCCAAGAGGTGTGATCGAGTTCGATCTTGGTGAGGACATTATCGTGCCCCTGCCCCCGGCGAGGATCTTGGTTGGTGAGTTTAATCAGGGCCTCAATGGTCGAGCGACCGTCCCCAGTTACATGGGCGGGGACCCGCTCTGCCACTGCGACCACTCGACCATTAATCACCAAGAGACGATGATCTCGACCCGTGTAGTAGCGCTCGACAATCACCCCGCTGGACACGGCGCGAGCTGCCTCATAAGCGGTCTCGGCCCGTGCCCAATCGCTGATATTAATCGTGATGCCTCGACCGTGATTGCCGTCGAGGGGTTTGATTACAATGGGGAAGCCTCCCACTGCGTCGATAGCGTTTTCTAGCTCGTCCAGATAATGAATGACGGTGCCTCGGGGGACCGGCACGCCACAGTCCCTTAGCATTTGCTTGGTGCCTTCTTTATCGCAGGCCAGCTCGACACCCAGGATACCGGTTTGGCTGCTCAGGGTAGCCTGGATACGTTTTTGATAGATCCCCTGGCCAAACTGGATCATGGCCCGGGCCCGCAGCGGTATCCAGGGAATCCCTCGTCGGGTTGCTTCTTGAACAATGGTTTCGGTACTGGGTCCCAGGGACGCTTCGGCGTGGAGTTCGCGTAAATCGGTTAAATCTTTGGCTAACTCAGTCTCTGGATAGGTGCCGGTTTCGATCAGGCTGTTACACAGGCGCACCGCGGCCCGCGCCGCATAGCGTCCTGCCTGTTCATCTTGATATTCAAAGACGACTTGATAGATGCCCGCTTGGGTGGTATTTCGGGTCAGCCCAAATCGGCTGGTCATCCCTGCCAGGGTTTGCAACTCTAAAGCGACATGCTCTACGACCTGGCCCAGGTGGATGCCGCTCTGTAGCTGGTCGACAAAACGAGCGCTGTCTAGGTTTGCGCTCACCGGATTGACAGTCTGATGATTTTCTAGACTGGGCAGACAGTCTAAAAGCCCCGTGCCAAAATCAGGAATCCTGTGGGCAAGACGATCGCTGACATCTTCGAGGTCTAGTCGCAGGGCGATCAGCTTAGGATATTCAGTACTCCAGTAGTTGGGACCTCTTAGCGTTAGCGTTTTAAGGATTTTCATAGCGGGGCAGATGGATGTAAAGATTTAAGGAGACTGTACACAACGATTTCTTAGATCATACCGATCACCATGGACCAAGACATGGACCCTTAAATTATGGATGCAGATAGGATTTGATGCATCGATCTCAGGTTGATTGGTATGACTTATCTCGATGGGATCGACAACGGTAACGGTGCCTTTGCCGATGACTTGAAAAGCACCCTGTTCATAAAATCGGGTGCAGGTATCTTCGTCGATGCCCAGGCCAATCCGATCGGGCTGGACTGCGATCGCACTCATCAGCCGCGCCATCCGATTGCGATTGTGAAAATGTTGATCCACGATCACCTCAGGAATAATCCCCAGGCCCATGGCCATATCCACCAGCGAACGGTTGGGCGATTCGCCGCTCCCCCCCCCCGCGATCATGTGTTCTCCCATGATCGCCGCCCCAGCGCTGGTGCCCCCCAGGGTCAGCTCACCCGCCTGGGCGCGGCGTCTAATATGGTCGATAACCGGGGTATCGGCCAGAAGTCCACACAGGCGAACCTGATCGCCGCCGGTGATAAAGACGCCCGTGCAGTCATCGAGATAGGTCTGCCAGAGCGGATCTTCGCTTTGAAAGCGATCGCGAATATCGATCACGACAATCGACTTGGCACCCATCTCTTCAAAAATGCGTCGGTAGCGCTCAGCCGTGGCGACCGGCTCCCGAGAAGCACTGGGAATGATGGCAATGCGGGCATCAATACCGCCGCTGGCCGCAAAAAAAGCTTGTAAGATCTCGCGGCCATGGACTTTATCTTCGGCACCGCCAATCACTAATACAGAAATCGGTAAGGAGGGCGTCATCCTTGCTTGGGCTGAATTGGACTTTAGAAGTATAGACTTACCATTTTTGCTGAAGTCGGGTCGAGAGACCAGATAAATTGTTAATACCTCATGAGCAATCGCCCCTCGAGTATGAACGCTTTGCGATTTGACATCGTTAGCTTGTTCCCTGATTTCTTTACATCCCCGCTGGCTTCGGGGCTGTTGGGTAAAGCCTTAGATAAAGGCATTGCCGATGTTTATCTGACTAACCCCCGCGATTTCACCACGGATAAACATCGCAAAGTGGATGATGAATCTTACGGTGGCGGTGTCGGCATGGTGATGAAACCCGAGCCGATTTTTGCCGCAGTTGAGTCGCTGCCGACCCTGCCGCGCCGTCAGGTCTTGCTGACCACGCCCCAGGGGGAGGTGATGACTCAGCCCATGTTTCGCGATTGGGCCACCGAATGGGATCAGCTGATTATTCTCTGCGGCCATTACGAAGGCATTGATGAACGGGTTTTGAATCTTGTCGATCGCGAAATTTCCCTGGGGGATTTTGTCCTGACCTGTGGCGAAATCCCAGCGTTGACCCTGCTTAACGGCGTGATCCGACTGCTGCCGGGCACCATTGGCAAGGTGGATTCCATCAAAAATGACAGCTTTGAGGCCGGGCTCCTGGACTATCCCCACTACACCCGACCCGCGATGTTTCGCGATTGGCCGGTGCCAGAGGTGCTGCGGTCCGGCAACCATGAGGCCATTGCCCAGTGGCGACGGCAGCAGCAGATTGAGCGGACTCGCCAGCGGCGACCAGATTTGTATGAAAAATGGGCGAAGGGCGAAGGGCGAAAGGGGAGGGGGGAAGGGGGAAGGGGGGAGCGATGATAGGGAGACGCCGGGATGAAGCGATGGGAGAGGTGGGGAAGGTGGGGGCAGAGTCTAGTGCTTGCCCAATACAGAATGTTTGTAACCCACCGATTTCCACTTTCGCCTTTCACCCTATAGCCCTGCGGGCATGGCTTCGCTAGCGCCTTTGCCTCTTTGCCTTTCCCCCTTCGACCTGCCCCTTTCGCCCTTCGCCCCAACTCATCCGCTATGCTATTTACCGACCCTATTCCCCCACTCCTCTATGGATATCCGCATTGGCAACGGTTACGACATCCATCGTCTGACCCCCGATCGCCCACTGATTTTGGGCGGGGTCAAGATTGAGCATTCTCTAGGCTTGCTGGGGCATAGCGATGCGGATGTGCTCACCCATGCGATTATGGATGCCCTGCTGGGGGCGCTGAGCCTGGGGGATATTGGGCTGTATTTTCCCCCGAGCGATCCGCAGTGGGCGGGGGCAGATAGTCTGGTGTTGCTAGAGCAGGTGCATCAGCTAATACAGTCAAAAGGCTGGGCGATTGGTAACTTGGATAGCGTGGTTGTGGCAGAGCAGCCTAAGCTCAAGCCCCATATCAAGGCGATGCGATCGCAGCTGGCCCAGCGCCTGAGTCTAGAGCCCGATCAAATTGGCATTAAGGCAACCACTAATGAAAAGCTAGGGCCAACCGGACGAGAGGAAGGCATTGCGGCCTATGCGGTGGCGCTTTTGCAGAAAGCGACTTAACAATAATGTAGACGCATATTATTATCCCGAAAGCAAGTTTTATTTTGGCTTTTTGGAGTCTTGAACATCGACGTTTTGTGGACCCTTTAGGTCAGAAACTGGGGATCGAGGCCTCGAAAAATTGGACTGGCAATTTTAGGTTGAGATGGCTAAAATAGGCAGCGACGGCTCTGGGAAAGGTTTGCCCGCACTACATTAAAGCCGTTAAGAAGGATTAATCAAACTGATCTATCCACTCTAGAAAGTTTGAAAAAGTCTCTAGATATACTTATTTATGCGTAGTTATTTAATAGGATTTTAAGAATTCTTCCGAAATGTAAGGAGCTTCCCTATATCCTGAAAGGGCATCTGTAATAACGGAATGAAACTTCGAGTAAGGTGCGGGAAAATTCCGGATGTTTTTCTTTATCAGATCTGGGTGGCTATATTCAGTCGCTGGACCGATAAGGCATAGCTTCGGAGGTCTCTTCAAGATGATGTCAGCGATGGAATCTCCCTCCAAGCTTGATTTAAAGAATGGATGTAGAGGTGATATTTATGGGTGCAATGAGTCAGGTAGCTATGGTGTCTACGTTGTCTTCAGGGTTGATGATCCAGACTGGAGGCGCTCCGTCTGAGCCCAGTCCTCAGTCTGTAAAAGTTCGAATACGGTGGTTCAAAACTTTACCACCTGAGCGGATTGGCCCGGATGGCGAGTACGATTATTACGGTCTCTCAAAGCGGGTGTATCAGCATTTACATGACTTGGTGGGGGCCTCGATTATGCAGAGCCTCAAGGTTCGCCAGCGAGGGCGGGTGATTTTATTGAGCGGCTATATCCCTACCGCCAAACTTTTAGACCAGCTCAAGCAAGCAGCCCTCAGTGTTGATGGGGCTGATGCGGTGGAGACCTGTGTGGTGCCCATCGAGGCTAGTTGGGCCGTGTCAGCTTAGTATCTGGTTGATTGAGTAAAATTTGTCTGGTGAAATGTCTCTTTGGACCGTGCACTTTATTAATGGAGGGCGCATTCTCTAAAGGGGCATTTCTGCTAAGGGTCGGCTTATGATAAAGGGTTGGGGCCTTCGGGTGAGAACCGCAGGCGAATCAGTGACAAGGTCAAAATAATTAGAAATAGAGCCAACCCAATCGTGCAGGCGTAGCTCATTTCAAGATCCTGAAACGCTTGCTCGTAGACGTAGTAGACGACGGTTTTGCTACTGCTGCGAGGACCGCCCTGGGTCATGATAAAGACTTCTTCAAATACCTTAGTGGCTGCGATCGCAGAAATCACCGCCACCAAAAACAGGTAAGGCCGCATCAACGGCACCGTGATATCCCAATGCTTGCGCCAGCCATCCGAGCCATCAATGGCCGCCGCTTCGTACAGATCCTGGGGAATGCCCTGGAGTCCAGCCAGATAAATCACCATGTAGTAGCCCAAGCCCTTCCAAATGGTGACGGCCATGACGCTAAACAGGGCCAAATCTGGGCTGGTTAACCAGGGGATCGGCTGACCGCCCAGCCCCTGCATCAGCTGATTGAGCAAGCCTGTCTCAGCATAGAGCCAGCGCCAGGCAATCCCTGCCACCACCATTGAGATCACCACGGGGGTGTAGTAAGCCACCCGAAACCAGCGGATGCCCCGCAGTTTTTGGTTGACTAAGATAGCCAGGCCGAGGGGTGCGATCGCTAAAATCGGCACCACCCCAACCAGATAGATCAGCGTATTGCGCAGGGTTTGCCAAAAGGTTTTGTCTTTAAGTAATCGCTGAAAATTCTCCAGTCCGACCCACTGGGGCGGCTGGGTAATGTCATAGCCGTACTCAGTGAAACTCAAATAGAACGCCTGAATAGCAGGCCAAAACACCGTCAGCCCCAACACAAAAAGGGCCGGGGCAAGAAATAAATAGGGCGTCAGCTGCTGGCGAGAAAATTTCACAAGAGGCCTGATCGTTAGAAATAATTCAGAGCCTATGGTATTACGTTGCGGCTTAGAGCGTTTGTACTGTTATCTGGACGGGCCTCTGCTAAGGTGAAAGTCTGAAAATTTCGTGCACCTTAATCTTGCGCCTTAATCTATGGATCTTTTGGTTGACTGTTCTTTAGAGTTTGGTGGGTTGATTCACGGTTTTCCCTGAAGTAAGAGTAAGTTTTGGTTGGGTTGAACCCACCCTACGATGCTTCAACCTTATAACTTTTAACTCATGACCTCCCCACCTCCCCACCTCCCCACCTCCCCACCCACCGACCGCGAAACCCAGCTACAGCTGATCCGCGATGGCCTACGACCTGGGCAGCGTCGCCTCGCCGATTGGCGGGGTGGGCCGCTGGCGGTCTCAGCCGTGCCTGGGTCAGGCAAATCAACGGGGATGGCGGCTGGGGCGGCGATTGCGATCGCTCAGTTTGGGTTGCACGCCCGCAAGCAGTTAGTCCTGGTCACCTTCACCCGGTCGGCGGCGGCCAATCTCAAGGTCAAGGTGCGGCGACATCTGCGCGATCTAAATCTGCCGCAAAATAGCTTTGTGGTCCAGACGCTCCACGGGCTGGCCCTCAATATTGCCACCCGCAACCCAGAAATCTCGGGCATTAACTTAGAAACCACCACGCTGGTATCGCTTAACCAGAGCAATCGTCTGATCCGCGCTGCGGTTGAGCAGTGGATTGTGACGAATCCAGCCCTTTATCAGCGGCTGATTGAGGGGCGACAGTTTGATGGCGAAGAAGCCGAGCGGCTGCGGCGGCAGTCGGTGTTACGCACTGAGGTGTTACCAGACCTGGCCTATACCGTGGTGCATGAAGCCAAAAGCTCTGGCCTGTTGCCCAAGGCCCTGGCCGATCTGGCCCATAATTTAACCCAGCGACTGGCGGATAACGAAACTGACTATGAGGTGCTCAGCGTGGCGGCGGGTCTTTATGAGCGCTATCAGGAGCTTCTGCAACGACGCGGTCTGATTGACTACGACGACATGATTTTGGCGGCGCTCAAAACCCTCAAAGACCCAGATTTGCGCCAGCTTTGGCAGAGTCGTGTCTTTGCTGTCTTTGAGGATGAGGCCCAGGATTCGTCGCCGCTGCAAACCCAGCTTTTGGAACTGCTTGCGGTTGATCCAGCCCATCCAGAAGCGCTCCCAAATCTAGTCAGGGTGGGCGATCCCAACCAGGCAATTAACTCGACTTTCACCCCCGCCGATCCGGTTTTTTTTAATCAGTTTTGCGATCGCTGCGCCCAACACCCCAATAACCAACACCCCGATACCCAAACCCGTCTGGCTACCATCGACCAGGCCGGACGCAGCAGTGCCCTGATTATGGAGGCGGCTAATTTTGTCCTGGGGTGGGTTAATCAACATTCTCCCCTCAGCGGCAGTGAAAAACCCTTTCGGGCTCAGGATATTCTCCCCGTGCCCCCGGATGATCCCCAGCCCAATGCCAACCCGGCTCCCCTGGATCGGGGTGTCGTGTTGAAAAAGCCTAAGGATACGGTTGAGGCTGTGCGGCAGATGGCTCAGCAGGTGACCGAACTGATCAAGACCGATGTCCCTCTCAGTCTGGCGGTGCTGGTGCGCGAAAACCGACAGGGGCGATTTGTGCGAGAGATTCTCGAAGATAAAGAACGGCTGGGCTTTGACTTTAACGAAACAGGACTGCGGATTTACGACGTGGGGCAGCGCGATCGCAAAACCCACATTCCCCTCGAAATGTTGCACCTCTTGCAGTTTATCGAGCGACCCCACTCTCCGGACTATCTCAAAGCCGCCCTGCGTGTTCTGGTTGATCGACAGCGGGTGCCCACCCAAGATTTGAATCCCCTGGCGATTGCCCCCGAGCAGTTTCTGTATCCAGGTCCTCTGGATCCTCCCTTTGAGACCGAGCCCGCCCGAGTCGCCCGTCGCTACTGCACAGGTCTGCTGCGAGCCCGTCTAGAGTTGCCTGCCTATCACCTGATCCCCTTCTTTGGCTCTAGCCTGGGCTACGACCAAAGCGAACTCGCCACCGCCGATAAATTAGCTGCTCGCCTGGCCCAGCAGACCGCCGAAGATAACACCCTTAGCGCCATGATCGCCGTACTGCAAGAAATCGTCAGCGCTGAACAGTTTGACGCCATCGAAGCCGAAAACACCGAATCAATCTACACCCAGCCCGGTCAGCTCACCATAATGACCCTGCACAAAGCCAAAGGGCTAGACTGGGACGCGGTCTTTTTGCCCTTTCTCCACGAGCGTCAGATCCCCGGCACCGTCTGGGTGCCCCCCCAAACCGAATTTCTTGGCGACTTTACCCTGGCCGAGGTGGCCCGCGCCCAGATCCGCGCCCACACCCACAGTGACCTTAAAAACCAACCGATCCCCGACGTGTGGACCGCCTGGCAGCAAGCCGCCGCCCTCAAAAAGGCCGAGGAATATCGCTTGCTCTACGTCGCCATGACCCGCGCCAAGCG
>JBCDDJ010000031.1:0-28869 GCA_039180385.1 Cyanobacteria bacterium P01_G01_bin.38
AAGAACCCAGCGTGCATTTCGGCTGCGATCGCACGAGCCATTGCCCGTGCCCTACGATCTTTGGGCCAACCGACGGCCTGTGGAAACTGTTCCAGGACATATTCATAAATCGCTATCGTGTCCCAAATGGCTAAGTCACCGTCCAGCAACACAGGCACCCGAGCTGCTGGCGTATAGGTTGTAATCTGTTGCCACTGGGGCGTAAACAACGGGATTCGAATCTCCTCAAAGGGGAGCTGGCTCTCGGTCAAAAACAACCAGGCTCGCAGTGACCAGGAGGAGTAGTTTTTGTTGCCAATAATCAGTTTGAGGGACATGGGAAACAGTTAAAGGTCAAAGGTTAAAGGTTGATGGGGTGTGGCTAACTACTTGAGGTTGGCTTTTAACTTTTAACCTTTAACTAAAATCACCGCCAACATCAAACTTATCCTAACCAGCCCCCTCTATCATCGGGCCAGCACCGTTGGTGCCATCAGCTGTAGCTGTTCCTGGCTGACCCAACGGGTTTGCTGGGCATTAGCGATTTTGCACAGGTAGTAATTGCCATCGTCGAGCAAGACCTCTACCGCAACCACTCCCCACTGCTGGTCGAGATATCGGACGGTATCCCCCACTGAGGGCACCCAGCTTGGGGTCCCTGTGGGAGATTTGCGGGCTAGCAGATAGTCGATGTCTTGCCATAGGCGAGCTAACAGCCGTTGTAAAAGCGGCGTTACGGCATCGGCAATGGCCGCCAACATCAGCGTCCCGAAGATCATTAAGGGGAGTGCGATCGCAAACCGCACTGCATCGTCTTTAACCACAAAGTTGAGCGTGCGATCTACCACAAAGTTATGCACCAGGAAAAAGCTGTAGCTGTGTTTGCCCAGACTGAGGGCCAGATAGCGACCTGGACGGACCGCCGTCAGCCAGCGGCAAATCACGATACACACCAGGGTCAACCCCAGGGGCACCAATAAATCGCAAATCAACCACCCCAGCTTATAAAACTGACAAATAAACCCTGCTGTATAAAGCACAAACCCCGCCTGCAATGCCTTAGCCTGGGGCCAAAAGAGCACCCCGCGACCGTGCTTATAGGCCTGGGCAACTGCCATCCCGATCACAAAGGTGCTCAGCTTGGCCAGCATCACATAAAACGGCAGGGGACCATTGGGGGTATCGAGCAGGGTATAGGTTGGCTGCCCTCCAAAAGAATAGGTCGCTAAAGCCCGATAGCTCAGGGTAATGACCAGACTCATCACCACCAGGTTACGCCCACCCCAGCGATACATCAGCCGATGCAATAGGGGAAAACACAGCGTGAAACTCAAGATCAGCGGAATATACCACCATGGGCCGCTAATCGGCAGTAGCACACTACCTCGAAAGTCAAACAGCAGTGGGAATGTAGAGGCTCCAAAGAAATTCCAGGTGGGGGGAATATAGCTTTGGGTTGCAGCCCCGATCACCCACAAAATCGGATAGGAGATTAGGGCCACTGTCCACAAAGGCCACAGCAACCGCAACAATCGCTTTTGCCAAAAGGGTAGCCAGTCAAATGAGCGGTGCCGGGTCGCCAACATCAGGCTAAACCCGCTCAACAAAATAAACACATCCACAAACTGAAACCCGAACAAGGTGGGAATGCCGAGCAAATGTCCCCATCCCGTCAGCGTGCCCAGGGAAACCCCGTCGGGGACCAGCTGCTGCAAGTTATGGTCCAGGCCTGTCGGCTGCGGGGTATAGCGATACTGGGTAAACAACAATTGAGCGTGGTAAAGCAAAATCATGACGGCGGCAAAAATGCGCACCCCGTCTAACCACGCCAGTCGCTGCAAACTCGTTAAACGATTCAAACGACGAGTCATAGCAGATGCAGTCATTAAGGTTTTCTCAAAGAGGGAAGTGGGTAATGGGAAGTGGGTAGTGGGTCAAAGGCGCTAGTGTAAGCCATGCCCGCAGGGCTATATATAGGGCGAAGGGGGAAAGCGGGCAATTATCCTATCTCCTATCGCCTCTGAAACGACTACAGCTTCGCCGTCTCCGCCAACACATAAGTTTTCTCTACGTTGACTACAGAAGACTTTACGTCTCGCGGGGTCACCACCCAATCAGTTTTGCCATGCAAATGGTCATAAAGCGCCACCACCGCAGTCATGTTCTTAAGCAGAGAGTAAAACGGGGTCAGCAGGGCATATTGCAGAAAGTAATACCCCGGATAGTGGCAAGAGCCAACTTTAGCGGTCACTAACAATTTGTAGACACTACTCAAAAAGGTCACCCCTGTTGCCAGCAGCAAGAACATGTTGTCTGTAAAATTGACGGTCCCCGTCAGTAGCCAGCTGCTGAAAACAATGGGCAAAAGCTGCACCGACAAAATCGGAAACAGTTCTCGGTAGTAGAGTAAATGGGTCCAGATCAGCTTTTGGCCAAAGGTGAGCTGGGACGATTTCCAAAACCGTTTTTGGTAGCGCAAACTGACCTCAAGCCACCCTTGGGACCAGCGTTTGCGCTGTGACCAAAAGGCACTGATGTGGTTTGGGGCCAGCTCAGTTACCGTGATGCTGCGGTCATGGACAATCCGGTAACCGTGCAATAGAGTGCGCACCGACGCGTCGATATCTTCGGTAAGCATGGTGGGGTTAAAACGGATCTGCTTTAGCACCGAGGTGCGCCAATAGCCGTTAGATCCCCCAAACAAGGCTGTGTCTACCATCAGCGACTTGGCAGAATGGCTTACCCCGTAAATAGACTCAAACTCAACGGCAATCAGACGAGTCAGTAGATTCTCATCTCGGTTGCGGATCAGGTTGCGACCCTGCACGACATCGTAGCCATTGGCGATCCATCGTCCCGCCCGCTCAAAACAATCTGGAGCCGGATGATGATCGGCGTCCAGGATGCAGGTCAGATCGCCTGTGACAATATTTAAGGCCGCGTTGATATTCTCGGCTTTAGAATGGCTGCCCTCAACCCGGTAGGGTCGAAAATTAGGATGCTTTCTGGCTAGTCTTGCCAAGGTTCGCTCAATCGGTAGCGTCACCGGGGTGTTGTAAGCCAGGATGACCTCTAGGCCAGCCTCAGGCTGATGGACCCGGTTGAGCAAATGGTCGAGGGTTTCTAAAATGATGGGCTGCTCATTGGGCAAGTAGGCCGCTACGATAAATGAGCAGCGGGGTAACGGTGGCTGATCAAACGGTAAATCTGCCCCCCGAATACCCAACCCCTTTTTGAGGCGATGTTTCAAACTGTCGGGGCGGGCCAATGGCAAACGAGACTGCCCCGCAAAGCGACGCCAAACGGCTGCACTGGATTCTGCGATCAACATCGCAGCACTGAGCAAATAAAGCATGACCACCGATAAATGCAGCCATCTTAAGGAAATACCTCCTAGCTTCAGGCTGTAGCAAACAATGGTCGGCAGCCCGATTAAGAGCACATTGACGAAAATAAGCTTGCTGGCAATCTGCCAGCGGACATCGCGAGACCGCAAATACTTGCGATCGCGTCTATTATTTCCTTGCATATAGCACCCCTCTGCAGGCGTCTGATCAAACTGTGAAGCACAAACACGCTGCCCAATCACATCGCCATATCAAAGACATGACCCGTGATTTTATCTAAGCCATTTAATCTAAGCCGTTTAACTGACAAATTAAGAAACCATCACCTTGCCGATATCTCATCGAATCAACATTTTGTGTAAAGTTCCGTAACTTGACAGACAATTTTAACCCACTGTTAAGCATGTGTTAAATTTTGCGTGTACGTAGATTAAAACATCCGTAGATTAGAGCGCCACCCGCCTGACCCGTTGATCAATGGCCCTGAAGGCTAGGATTTATACCTCTACTGGGACAATGAGGTGTAAAAGGGTGTCAATCATGCGATCAGAGGAAATCGGCAAAACTGTCTTGGCATTTAGGACCTCTTGCAGCATGACGAAGTAAATAATCGTGCCAATAAAGGTACGGGCGGTGGCTTCGGGATCTTGAAGCTGCAAGCCATCACAACTGGCTAAATAGGTGGACAACGTCTGAATAATTGGCTTAGCAATATTTTCGACATAGGGTTGAGCCAGCTCGGGAAATCGGCCTGACTCTCCTACAATCAGGCGCATAAATTCGCAAAACTGGTTTTCTTCTTGGGCTTGGCCAATCATTCTTTCGGCTAATTCGCGCAGCACAGTGCGAGGATCCCCTTGTAGGGCGTTGGCATCGTGGGGGTCGAAGAGGGTATTAAATTTGTGCTCGGCCAGCCGTTGAATAATCGCGGCAAATAAATCGGCCTTGTCGCGAAAATGGCTATAGATGGTGGCTTTGGAAACACCGGCTGCGATCGCAATCCGATCCATGCTAGTGGCGGTGTAACCGTGCGCTAAAAACTCCTGCATGGCCCCGTCCAGGATGGCCTCGGTCTTAGCACTCAACTTTTTACGGTCGGCTCGCTTCGCTAATGGCTTGTCTGCTTGCTTTACGGACGGAGTTGACACAATATTCCAACGGTTTCTCTATAAAAAGTATGCTTACTATTAATTTATCTTAACGGCCCTCACTGGCCTGCCTCCGGGACAAGTCAGCATTTGCAGACCCAAGGCTCAGCTCAGATAGAACCCTGGTCATGAATAAGTCACGGGATTCAATCCTGGTATGATTTGGGCGTAAGCATTTATCCTGAAGCTGACCCTCAACAGCACCCCTATGACAATTCAAGTGTATGGCATTCCCAACTGTGGTACGTGCAAAAAAGCATTTCAATGGCTCGATAAAGAGGGAATTGAGTATGAATTTATCAACACCAAAGAGCATCCCCCCAGCCAAGAAATGATTGCTGACTGGGTCAAGGTATTGTCCGCTAAACCCATGCGTAATACCTCAGGCCAGTCTTACCGCGCCCTGGGAGATGACAAAAAAGAATGGAGTGACGACCAGTGGGTCAAGGCCTTTAGCAAAGATGTCATGCTGCTAAAACGTCCCTTGTTCGTCAAAGACGGACAAGCTGTTTTGGTGGGTTTTCGAGCAAAACCTGACGAAATCCGAGAGCGGTTGGGGGCTTAGGGCCTCAGCAGATAGGGCCAGGGTTGAGTGGGTAAAGATTTAGTGAACAAGGTGATGTAAACCCATGGGAGAAGCAAAACGTCGGCAAGAAAATGATCCGAACTATGGCAAGGTCAAGCAAAAGTTACCGACTAAGAACAAACTTAAGAAAAACATCTTTGATATTTCTAAACTGTCTAAAACTGAGTTGATTATCTGGGCAGTCCTACTGGGCGCTGCTGTGGCTACCTTCTTGTTGAGTTTTCAGGGGCAATCAACCGCTGGCTAGTGCAGCGTCAATGCTAAGAATCAGGGTTATGTGAAGACACGGAGAGGGGAGGACACGGAGACACGGAGATTGCTTATTGGTGAGTATCCCCGCGTCTCACATTTGGTTGAGCGGTTCGGCTAAGCTCACCGTCGAAGCCCATCGCTGCGTCCCCGCGTCATGCTTACCTGTAAGTTGAAGGCTGAAATCAGCAAATATGGATGCGAAAACACAAGTCATCGTGATTGGCAGCGGCATCGGGGGGCTTTGCTGCGCCGCGATGCTCGCCCGCTACGGCTATGACGTGATCGTCTGCGAAAGCCATTCCATTCCGGGTGGGGCAGCCCATGGCTTTGAGCGAGACGGGTTCCACTTTGACTCGGGGCCATCGCTCTATTCGGGGCTGTCTTACAGCCCATCGCCCAATCCGCTACGGCAGGTGCTCGACGCCCTGGGTGAAGATGCCGAATGGCTGACCTATGATACCTGGGGCTGTCGGCTTCCAGAAGGCGACTTTGACACCTCCGTGGGCTCCGATCAGTTTTGTGGCGTCCTCAAGGATTTGCGGGGGCAGCAGGCCGTCACCGAGTGGCAAGCACTGCAACGGGTTATGCAACCCCTGGGAGCCGCCGCAGTGGCCCTACCCCCGGCTGCCATGCGGTTTGACTGGAGCGCTGTACAAACCCTGGGGCGATTTGCACCGACCTTGCTCAAGCACGCACCCAGTGTGGCTAAACTGGCTGGCCCCTTTAGCCACATCATGGACGGTGTGGTCAAGGATGCATTTGCCCGCAACTGGCTGGATATGCTCTGCTTTTTGCTCTCGGGGCTACCCGCCGACGGTACTATCACCGCCGAAGTGGCGTTTATGTTTGCCGATTGGTATCGCCCCGGCGTGCAGCTCGACTACCCCAAGGGCGGCAGCGCGGCCCTGGTATCGGCCTTAGTCCGAGGGCTCAACAAACACGGCGGTGAGCTGCGATTGAGTGCCCATGTAGAGGAGATTCTCATAGACAACGGACGCGCCACGGGCGTCAGACTCCGCAGCGGTGAGCAAATTCGGGCAAAGGACGCCGTGATTTGTAATACCTCAGCCTGGGATACGGTCAAACTCCTACCCCAAGCACCGGCCAAATTTTTAACCCAACGGGCATCTATCCCTGAGTGTGAGAGCTTCATGCATCTGCATCTGGGCATTAATGGCTCGGGGCTCCCGGCGGATTTGGCCTGTCACTATATTGTGGTTAACGACTGGGCGAAGGGCATCGCCGCTCCCCAAAACCTGGTGCTGATTTCGATCCCGTCAGTACTTGATCCGGCCCTGGCCCCCCCGGGCAAACATACCATCCATGTCTACACACCGGGCAATGAACCCTATGGCGTTTGGCCGACCGACCGACAAAGTGAAGCCTACGCCCAGCTTAAACAGCAGCGGTCCGAGGTCATGTGGCAGGCCCTGGCGCGCGTAATGCCTGACATTCGCGACCGCTGTGAGGTGACCCTGGTGGGCACACCGCTCACCCATGCCAGATTTTTAAGACGCCACCACGGCTCCTATGGGCCTGCCATTCGGGCCGGACAGGGCCTCTTCCCGGGAGCTAAGACGCCGATTGAGGGCTTACTCTGCTGCGGTGACTCGACCTTTCCTGGCATTGGCCTACCCGCCGTCGCCGCCAGCGGCATGATCGCGGCCAATACCCTGGCCCCAGTCGCCGATCATCTGGCCATGCTGCGGACTATCGGCTGTTTATAAGTGACCTATAGACAAGGCATAACTATCGGACTGGCTAAGGCTTAGACGGTAAGTGCTCAGCCGAACCGCACAAGACCAGCCCCTACCCTTTCGCCCTGCCCCTTTCGCCTTTTCCCTTTCCCTATGCCAAGGCACACGATGCCAAAAGTGTTTCAGAGTCAAGATTGAACTCAGGAAACAGCGGCGAGACGATTACGGTGTCCTCGGTGTATACCGTTTCTGAATACAGACCGTCTTCTAAGACAAGCACCACCACCTGTTCATGGACGGTGTCAACAATCCAATATTCCGGAACCCCCAAAGCAGCATATTCAGAGCGCTTATGGCGATAGGGCATCAGGCCAGACTCTAGGGTGACAATCTCAATCACCAGGGCCGGTGGCGTCTGGCAGATGGTGGTTTCACCTACCATGTCTTCAGTTTGGTGTGAATAAATGACATACACATGGGGCAACCGAACCTGACGCCATCCGGTTCTCAAACCTGCTTCGCAGAGACACTGCCAGGGCTTTTCTGCGGCCTCAATCAGCTGATCTAACTCTTTTTTGAGAAACTGGGCCAGTAAAAGCTCTTTGAAACTGGGGCTTGGTAAAGACTGTAAGCAACCATTGGCTAACTCATGGCGAGTATCCGCAATGGTGTAGTATTTCGCAGCGTAGTCTTCACAACTGTATCGCTTAATCGGCGGGGACGCGTCCGCAACGGGGGGTTCCAGATCTGTTTGAGCATCGTCCTCGTCAGAAATATCAACGGCCTCGTTCGCGATCTCGCCAACTTTCTGCAAAACGCTGGCAGCTTCATGGGCGCTATCGTCAACTTCATCGAGGCTGCTGTCCGCCATAGTGGGTGAGGGCTCAGCTAAATCCATATCCCCAAATTCGATGACTGCCTCTAGCTCAGCGGGCGTCAAATCAGCTTCTGAGCCATTGTCTAAAGGCGCTGAGGCTGGGAAAGGTTCTGAGGCGGGTGAATCAGTGGGTGGGATGGGCGCTTCTGATGTTGAAGCATTGGCAAGGTCAGAAGCGCTATCAGCATGAAGATCGGGATTATCAGGGGTTTCTGGCTGGGGTTTGCCCATGGTTTGGGCATCTAGCTCTTGAGTCATAAGCCTGGGGAGGGCAGTGTAGTCTTGATGGGTTATAAGACATTATGCGGTAACTTTCTAGGTAGATCCGTAAAATTACCGTGTGGATCAGCAAGATGCATCAATTACCGCACCTTCATTTTTATCTTGATACAGCGGATGTCACCGCCTGGGAAAGCTGGATGCCTACGGGCCTATTTTATGGCGTGACGTCTAATCCATTACTGCTAGAACGGGCCAATGTTGACTGTACGATTTTGTCGTTGACTCATCTTGCCCATAGAGCTTTTGAGCTAGGAGCCCGAGAAGTGCAGTTGCAAGCCTGGGGGAGTACGGTCGAAGCGCTGGTCTCAATCGGAGAACAGCTGGCGGCCCTGGATACTCGGGTGGTGGTGAAGGTGCCGATCACCCGGCTGGGCACCACCGCCGCTGCCCAGCTGACTCAATTAGGGGTACGCGTCACCCTGACCGCTGTTTATTCAGTGCATCAGGTGCTAATTGCCGCCGCCCTCGGGGCCGAGTATGTCGCCCCTTATCTGGGGCGCATCAATGATCTGGGCAAGGATGGGCGCGCCCTGCTAGCCCAGATGCAACAGGCCCTTAACGGTGTCCAAAGCCCCACCCGGATTTTGACTGCCAGCATTCGCAACGTTGAAGATATTTCAAGGCTTGCTACCCAGGGACTGGATACATTTACATTCTCCGCCAAGATCGCGTCAGCTTTCTTTGATGTCAAAGCCACGAGCGATGCTACAGAAGATTTTGAGCGGGCTGCTCAGGCTATGGGCGCTAAAAATACGGGGGCTGAGACTGGGAACGCTTAAGACGATGGAGCCTGAACGGCAGCTTTGGTGTTTGCACGGCAATCTACAGCTGCCCTCAGTTTGGGGATCGTTAACGACCACCTTTACAGATAGGTCGATCACAGTTGAGTCTGTTGATCTTTGGGAAACCCTCGCACCGACCTGCTGGGATTGGGCGCAACAGTTCTGTCATGAGGTCACCCAGACGACCCCTTCGGGTTTGCCGCGTCCGTATCTGTTGGGCTATTCAATGGGGGGGCGTTTGGCTTTGCACGCGGTTCTACAACAGCCTGATCTTTGGGCTGGGGCGATGATTGTGGCAGCCGATCCGGGGTTGAGCGATCTGGGTGAACGGGCCGACTGTTTGGGTCGCGATCGCACCTGGGGCCAGCGCTTTCTGACCGAGCCCTGGGAGCACGTTCTGGCGGACTGGGACGCCCAACCCATTTTTGGCGAGCACCCCAATCCTTGCCCACGGGATCTTGATCGGTTGAGTCGCGATCGCATCTGCCAGGCCTTTGACACCTATTCAAAAGGTCGCCAGGACGACCTCCGATTAAAGCTTACACAGCTCAGTCATCCCCCGATTCTCTACGTCACCGGAGCAAGAGACTCAAAGTACACCGCGCTTGGCGTTGAGCTGGCCTCGACCTGCCCAACCCTTTCTCACAGGGTCATCCCACAGGCTGGGCATCGCGTTCCATGGGAATCCCCTGCAGCGTTTTATCAGTGCATCGAAGCGTTTATCCTTGCCTAAACATTCATCGCCCAGGTGACTAAGTTAGGAAAGCGAATCAGCAGCAGCAAAGCCACCAGCTGAATCATGATGAAAGGAATCACCCCCCTGTAAATCTGAGTGGTCTTAACACTCTCGGGGGCCACCCCCCGTAGATAAAACAGCGAGAACCCGAAGGGAGGCGTCAGAAAGGACGTTTGCAAATTAACCCCCATCATCACCCCAAACCACACCAGCAGCTCGGTGCCAGTCAGGGGCATCAGGTCAGTGCCCCCAAAGTTGAGCACCACCGGCAGCACCAGGGGTACCAATATAAACACAATCTCAAAGTAGTCCAGGAAAAAACCCAGAATAAACACCAGCAAGTTGACAAAAATCAAAAAGCTCAGCGCCCCCCCTGGAATATTTGAGAACGCATCTTTGACCAAGATATCGCCGCCTACGCCCCGAAACACGAGGCTAAAAAGAGTCGCCCCCACCAGCAGCACCATCACCATCGTGGTCAGCTCAACCGTCGAACGTAGGGACTGCAACAAGGCACTCAGGGTTAACCGTCGATTTAGCGCTGCCAGCACCAAAGCCCCCAGCACCCCCATAGAGCCTGCTTCAGTGGGGGTCGCTAACCCAGCAAAAATGCTGCCCAGCACGATCACAATCAGCAGGAGGGGTGGCAACATGACCAAAACCACCCGTTTAGCCAACTGGATTTTGGGAATATCGACCATCTCTGGGGGCAGGGCGGGGGCGTTTTTAGGCTGAAACATCGCCACGCCAACCACATATAGCAGGTACATTCCCGCCATCGCTAACCCCGGCAACAGCGAGCCCAAAAACAAATCACCCACCGACACCCCGAGCTGATCGCCCAGCACAATCAACACCACACTGGGTGGAATCACCTGACCCAGCGTGCCCGAGGCAGCTACCACCCCTGAGGCCAACGCCGGACTATAGCCATAGCGCAGCATAATTGGCAGCGAAATCATCCCCATCGCCACCACCGTGGCCCCGACCACCCCAGTGGCCGCCGCTAATAAAGTGCCGACCAAAATTACCCCGATGGCCAATCCACCTCGCAGACGACCAAACAAAATACCAAAGGTTTCCAGAAGATCTTCAGCCAGCCCCGATTTTTGTAGCAGCGTCCCCATCAAGATGAAATAGGGAATTGCCAACAGCACAAAATTCCCCATAATGCCAAATAGGCGTTGGGGCAGCGCGGAGAACAAAATCCAATCAAAGTGACCCGTCAGTGACCCAATCAAGGCAAAAATCAGCCCGGCTCCGCCGAGCGAAAACGCCACTGGGTAGCCTGAAAAAATCAGCAGCAGGGCTCCGCCAAACATCAGCAACCCTAACCATTCACTCACTGGGATACCTCCGAGCTTCTATGATCAGACTCTCTGTAGTTCAGGAGAATGGCCGTATTTTTGATAACCTCTGAAATGCCTTGTAAAGCCAGCAGCACAAAGGCCACGATAATCACGGACTTGATCGGATAGCGGGGCAACCCACTCGGGTCAGACGACTGCTCTAAAATTTTCCAGGAGTTGAGCACCGACGGCAGAGAATAGTTCAAAATCACTAAACAAAGCGGCAGCAGCAAAAAGAGACTGCCCAGCAGGTTGACCCAGGCTTTGCCCTTTTGAGGTAGCCGCGTGTAAAAAATATCTACCCGCACATGATCGTTGCGTTTGAGCACATAGCCCGCGCCCAGCAAAAAGATCAGGCTAAACAAGTACCACTGCACCTCGATGTACAGATTAGAACTCAGGTTGACGCTGATAAAGCGCCCTAAATAGCGCGCAATAGCGTTGTAGGCCCCCACCGCCACCATTACCAACGTGAGCCCCAGGGTGAGCCACCCCATCGCCTCGCTCAATCGATCAATCCAGCGAGATAGCTTTAGCAAAAATCGCATTTACCCTCCTAGTGGTTTGCGCCTCCCACGCTGCGCGCCCCCTTACTCTCTGCCCCCCCGGACCAATCTCCGACTCACTGCATTAGGCTTCCTGACTAAAGGAAAAGTCTGTATAACCCAGCTCAGATGCCGAGAACCAGCGATTTGAGTTTTCCCGAAATTCCTTCCAGGCTGTATAGATTTTGTTGTAAGTCGCATCAGCGGAGGCAAGTTCTTCGTAGACTTCAAAAGCTGCCGTGCGACTAGCTGCCATCAGCTCATCTGAGAATCGCTTTAACTCGACCCCTTGATCAAGCAGGCTTTTGATTGCAGCAGGGTTCCGCGCATCGTACCGGGCCATGATATTGACGTGGGTTTCAGCGGCAGCGGTCTGTAGAGCGTATTTGTAAGTATCTGGCAGCTTATTCCACTCATCCAGGTTGAAGTAAAAGGAATATTGGGAGGCTGGTTCCCACCAACCGGGATAATAATAGATGCTGGCGGCTTTGTTCAGCCCCAGTTTTTCATCGTCATAGGGACCGACAAATTCAGCTGCATCAATGGTGCCCAGCTGCAGGGCCTGAAAAATCTCCCCACCCGCTAAGTTCTGAACATTGACGCCGAGGCGTTCCATCACAACTCCCCCCAGTCCAGGAATGCGCATGTTGATCCCTTGGAGATCCGCCGGGCTGTTGACTTCTTGATTCCACCAGCCTCCCATTTGGGTGCCCGTATTGCCGCCCGGAAAGCTAATAATGTTGAAATCAGACAGCAGCTCATGGACAAGTTCTAGCCCACCCCCTTCATAGAGCCAGGCATTTTGTTGGCGATAGTTAAACCCAAAAGGAACGGCTGTATCAAAAGCCAGGGCCGCATTCTTGCCACGATAGTAATAAGAATTGGTGTGTCCGGACTGCACGGTGCCTTGCTGCACCGCATCTAAAACCTCCAGACCGGGCACCAGTTCTCCAGCGGCAGACAGGGCAATTTCAAAGCGTCCTTCTGTCAGCTGTTTGACCCGCTCTATAAAAAATTCACTGCCGCCATAAACGGTATCCAAACTCGGGGTATAGCTAGACGCCATCCGCCATTGAATACTGGGTGCAGAGTCAGTCTGTACCGCTGGCGCAGCATCGGTGCCTGCCTCGGTAGACGTGGACTGTCCCCCCCCGCAAGCTGCGATCGCGGCTGTAGTACCTGCGCCCAACGCGACCGTACTTATCAAAGACCTACGTTTCATTGATATACCTCACAAACACCCGTCATTGACATCCTTAGCCAGCCCGTTGCAAGCATTGCCGTTGCAAGCATTGTTTAAGGACATGCCCTAACCGTTGAGCCAGACGATAAAGGTCATCAATGATACATATCTGTAGCCTAGACGACGGAGAACACCTCGTTCAAGCATTGCCCGACAAACTCTTGACCAGGCAGGGTATGTGTCCACAGGGTCCGAGCCAGACCAGACCAGAAATTCATTGATACCCATCAAAACGCTTTAATTCTGCGTTTCTTAAGAATTTTGACCTTTCGTACATTCACATTCCTTAACGTTTTCGTTAATATTTTTAATATAAGCATTTCGAATAATTAATCCTGGATCCCTAAATCTATGACACAGACCTCTCTGATCGCTCAAATTTTTAAGCCCAATGTCAACCCAAACATCTGGTCCCAGAGCACCTGGGCAATTTTGCGGGTGGTTATTGGCGTGATGATGGTCCACAACGGTTTTGATAAGTTGGCCAACATTGAGAGCTTTGCCCAGGCCTATGTTGCCTATTTGGGTTTGCCGTTCCCCATTTTTCTGAGCTATATCGCTGCCTACACTGAGCTAGTTGGTGCCCCCCTCGTGGCCTTTGGCTTACTGACTCGCCCTGCTGCCCTGGGTCTGTTTGGCACTATGTGCGTGGCCATGTATCACCACATTAAAGTCGCAGGGCTAAGCCTGCCTTATCTGGAGCTATCTGCCATTTACGCAGCTGCGTTTCTATTTTTCTTGGTTAACGGAGCAGGTTTGTTCTCCATTGATGCGATGATTGCAAATTGGCTCGATAGCAATGCGCTCTCAGCTCGGGCAAAGCAGATCATGCGCCTGGAGAAAGCCTTTGAGGCAACTTCTACTGTCGAAGTTCAAAGCGTTTCTAAGTAAATCTGAGTTGCAGACAATGGCATTAGGTTTTACAGCCTGAGCAACCCAATCAATAAGGAAGTTCAAACTAAAAGTAGGCGCTGGGAGGATACCAGCGCCTACTTTTAGTTTGAACTTCCTTTCTTAAAGTGGGTTGGGTGGTATAGCAATCGACGGATGCATATCTCCAAAGGAGAGGCTACGCCAACGTCGATTGCGCGTCAGGTTAGCCGTTGTTACTTAAGGCTTCTAGGGATATCCATTGTCCTAGCTAACCTGACAGATGCAATAGCTTCACGCAATATTGACCAAGTTTTACAATTTTTTCATGAATAATCCCGTGAATTGTCTTGAGTAATAAACATTGCCCGCCTATAAAGAAAGATATATCAGGAAATCTTGATGAGTGCATCAGGGGTGACTGACTTCTTGATTAAGTATTTTCCTGGACAAATATTTTGGTTTAAGGCTGTGTTGAGCACAGTAAGCAGGCATGAAGAAGACGCTGTTAGCCGCAGGGGTTGCTGTTGCATCCTGTCTGATCCCGCTTGATGCGAGGGCCGCCTCATTCACTGGATTAAATGTTCTCGGTGATAGTCTGGTCGACTCGGGCAATTTATTTAACCTGACCAGTTCCCTATCGTCTTTCGGGGTGCCCGCCCTACCGCCCAGTCCACCCTACGCTCAGAGAAATTCAAACGGGCCGATCTGGATTGACACTGTGGGACAAGCTTTAGGGCTATCACCGACGTTGATTACGGATTTATTACTCGACCCCACCACACCGCCGCCCACCCAGGGCATTAACTTTGCCTTTTCCGGGTCGCTGTCTTCAGACATTCACGTCTTAGACGATGATATTCCCGCCATCGCAGATCTGTTGCCAGGGTTTCAAGAACAAATTGACACGTTTACTAACCTCTCAGCAACAATTCCCCCCGACCCCAATGCTCTTTATGTGATCTGGGTGGGGGCTAACGACTACAACGAGGCTTTCGCCAACCCAGCTACGATGGGCGGGTTGGGGTTAGATGAGCTACCTGATTTTGTCACGGACAACATTATTGACGGGCTCACGCAGTTGAGCAGTTTAGGGGCCAAAGAGTTTTTAGTCGCCAATTTGCCCCCAATTGGAGAAGCGCCATTCGCTGATTTTTTAGACAACCAAACCCAGCAAGATATTTCAACGGTGCTCAATCGGCTGTCGGGGGCCCACAATGAACTGTTGTCAGTAAAACTGAGTGCCTTTAGCCAAAGTCAACCCGATACGAATATCATCCCCCTGGATATCAACAGTTTATTTGTGGATATCTTGGCCAACCCAGGGGCGTTTGGCCTGACGAATGTGACCGAGCCCTGCTTGATTAACTTTCAACCTGGGTTCCAGTTTGAGGGGGTGTGTGACAACCCAGACGAGTTTTTGTTTTGGGATGACGTTCACCCCACTGAGGCGGCTTATCAACTGGTGAGCGACCTGGCCCTGGCAACCCTCAATGACGATGCATCCCCTACCAGTGTGCCAGAGCCTTCATCTTTAGCCGCACTTTTGGGCTTGGGATTGTTGTGTCTCCGGCAACTTTCCTCGCTTAAAACAAATTCACCCGGATAGGTACTGCGAATTAATGCACCTTCCTCCACATTAGAGAAAGCAAAGGGAGAGAAAGCAAAGGGAGGTGCATGATGCTATCAAACATTCCAGAACAACGCATGCATGTTGTTCGTTGGGTCTTGGTGATGGGTTGGGGGGTACTCATTCTCTCCCTCTTTTATGACCCGATTTCCCATCTCTTGACGGACCCTGCCAATAGCTGGAGTCCACTCAGCGATCGAACCCTGGCAGTGGCTCAGAACCCGAGCCACTGTGTCAAGGTTCAAGGTGAGTGCATCCCCCTGGCACCCTACGCGATTGGAGCCCGACTATTTTGGGGCATGGTGGTGCCCTGCGGCATCTTCATTGTGTTTGTGTTTGGCCATGAGACCTGGCGACGCATTTGCCCCCTATACTTCTTTTCCCAGATTCCACGGGCCTTAGGATTGTCGCCTCGATTATCGATCAAAGCTCTCCCCTGGCTGGAACGCAATCATTTCTATCTGCAGTTTGGCCTCTTCTTTTTAGGACTCAATGGGCGAATTTTATTTGTGAACTCGGCTCGACCTGTTCTGGGCAGTTTTTTGTTGCTGACCCTCTTGGCGTCGGCAACGGTGGTCTGGCTACTGGGGGGGCGCAGCTGGTGTCACTATGTCTGCCCGTTTGGGATGGTGCAAACGGTATTTACTGGGCCCCGTGGGCTGCTAGATAGCAAGGCCCATATGTCGGCACCCCAAAAATTAACCCAATCAATGTGCCGCACTGCAGACCCGGCAGGCAGTGAAAAAAGCGCCTGTCTCTCTTGTAAAAGTGCCTGTATGGATATCGACAGTGAGAAAGCTTACTGGGATCACCTCAAGAAACCAGGGCGTCGTTTGGTGCAGTATGGATACCTGGGTCTGGTGGTCGGATACTTTCTTTACTACTGGCTCTACGCGGGCAACTTTTACTATTATTTTTCCGGGGTCTGGAGCCATGAATCTGCGCCCTTAGCCAATCTGTGGAAGCCGGGTTTTGCTTGGATTGATCGTTCTTTACCTATCCCGAAACTGGTGGCGTCTCCGCTGACTTTGGGGTATTTTGCGATCGCAACCTTCTACCTCGGCACCCATTTAGAAAAACAATATCGGGGCTATCTCAAACGCCACTCTCCCCAGCTCAGCCCAGAACAGGTCCAGCATCGCCTCTTTTCCCTCTGCACCTTTCTGGCCTTCAATATTTTCTTTATCTACGGCGGTCGCCCCGAGATCAATACGTGGCCCCTGGCACTACAGTTTGCCTTTCAGGCACTGATCGGCTTAGCCAGTGGCATCTGGCTCTATCGCACCTGGTCACAGAGCCCCGAGCAGTATCTAAGGGAAAGCCTGACCGATAGGCTCAAACGCCAATTAGCAAAACTCCCCTCAGAGTTGTTAACCCCCTTGGCTGGTCGCTCAATCGATCAGCTCAGCGCCGATGAGACTTATGTTTTGGCAAAAACCTTACCCCATACCACCCAGTACAATCGGCTTAAGCTCTACAGAGGCGTTCTCCAGGAGACGCTAGAAGCGGGTCAGGTCAGCTCGGCCAATAGCTTAATGCGCCTGCACTACTTACAACAGCAGCTAGAAATCACTCCCCAGCAGCACTATGACCTGCTGGCAGAAATTAGTGCTGACACAGGTTCCCAACAATCCATTCATCCCATCGCCCCACCCTTGCCTCGCACCTTGCTAAAACAGGGCTCAGCTCATCAGCGCACCGTCATGCGCGGAGAGGGGGAGTGAGGGAGAGGGGAAGCATGGGGAGATAGGGCATTAGAAATATCTCCTATCTCCTATCTTCTAATACCTAAACCAAATTACCACCGCTCATCAGTCTCTTTTAGGGTCAAGCATCACCATGCTGAAAATCAAAATCATCAATCAGACCACCAACGAATTTTACGAGGCTTGTCTGCAACCGCAACAAGCCCACTCGCCAGAATGCCTGATTGGACGTCATCTTAGCTGCGATCTAGTCCTCAATGGCCCCACCGTAAGCCGCGTACATGGGCGTATGCTATTTCAGGGGCAGCGCTGTTATTTCACTGATCTAGGGAGTACCGACGGCTCTCGTCTGAATAACGAAACGGTGGCCATCAATCAGCCCTATGCCCTGGCAGTCGATGATGTCATCCGTCTGGGAGAGTTTGCCTTACTGGTCGAAGCGATTGAGTCTGTTCAATTCCCTGATCAGCCAACTGGACCCGCCCAACCGACGCGAGATCTGAGGGTGCGGTGTGTGCAAATCATCTCGGAGACCATCGACGTCAAGACATTTCGCTTTCGGGCAGAGCCAACCAGATTATTTGATTACAAACCCGGACAGTTTGTCACTCTCAAACTCGAGATTGATGGGCAGCCCGTCCACCGCTCTTACTCGATCTCATCGAGCCCGTCTCGTCCCCATCTTCTAGACATCACCGTTAAACGGGTACCTGCCGCGCAGGCAGATTTGCCGCCGGGTTTGGTCTCTAACTGGCTGCACGATCATCTTACGGTCGGCAAGACCTTAGACATTCAAGGCCCATTTGGTCAGTTCAACTGCATCGATCATCCGGCAGACAACTATTTGCTGATCTCAGCTGGCAGCGGTATCACGCCCATGATGGCGATGGCTCAGTGGCTGTGTGATACTGGCTCTACGTCGAAAATTGTCTTTATTCACAGCGCGCGCACCCCGGCAGATCTGATCTTTCGGCAGCGGCTAGAACTGTTGGCTACCCAAAACCCAAATCTTGAGCTGGCCTGGACGATTACCCAACCGGTTGTGGGTGTACCCTGGGCAGGCTACCGGGGGCGCTTGGGATCAATCTTGTTAGAGGCAATTGTTCCCAATTACGAGTATTTCACCACTTTTGTTTGCGGCTCCCAGGGCTTTATGAGTAGCACCAAAGCCCTGTTCGACAGTGTGGGTTTTCCGATGAAAAATTATTTTGAGGAGAGTTTCGGTAGTCCTAAGCCCCCCAAAAACTCGTCATCCAAGATAGATTCAAAAGTGTCTGAAACAACGGAAAAAGCTCAGCCCTCGGTCCTACCTCACGCCACGCTGTCTCAAGGGACAGATGAGCCTCTTGTCGTGTTTGCCAACTCAGGTCAAGAGGTGAGTTGTGATGCAGAAGACTGCCTACTGGATGTGGCCGAGCAAGCGGGCATTCCCTTGACCAGCGGGTGTCGGATGGGCAGCTGTGGGGTTTGCAAACACCAATTGTTAGAAGGCAATGTGCATTACGATGACGAACCCGGTGGGCTCTCTGACAGCGAACGGCAAGCGGGTCAGGTGTTAGTCTGTGTGGCCCGCCCCGTCGGTCGCGTGGTGCTGTCGGCTTGAGCATCACGCATCAGAGAGGCCTACCTGCCAGTGAGTGGTGGTTGCCCAAATCTCAGCACCACCGATAATAATGTCACACACCGGATCTTTAACGTCGTAATAGGCTTCGACGTTATCGGCGTGATATTTCGCCAGGGCAACTTTTACCTGGGCATAGGCGGTTGCCGTAGCTGGGAAAGCCCGCAGATAGTCTCGAAACAGCAGCGCATATCGCTGATTGGCTCGACCGGCTATGCGAACATGAACATTAGCCCTAAGTGTATTGACCGCAGGCTTAAAGATCCATTTAGCCCATTCGCCCACGTCCTCCTTAGCGCCTGGCGGCAGGTGGTCTCGGTCAATATGCTTAACCCGGTCAAAGCCCGCCTGATTTAGGGCCATTTCAACCGCATCTGTCAAGCTGTTGACCGTGACTTGGATATCGATACGGTCCTTAGCCGCTAGCCCAGGTACTGCAGTCGAGCCGATATGATCAATCCGCAGTGCCAAATCACCCAATGCTTGCCGCAGGGTTTGACCAATCGCCAGAAACGTCTCGCGCCAGTTAGGTTGGTAGGGTTTAATCTGAATCATTTGCCAAAAAAGAGGCTAGCCAAGCCTGATCTTCGGCTGTCAAGGTAGACCCTGCAAGCGTTTGAAGATAATCGATTCGAGAGCGGTAACGGGCCTGATCATAAACTTCAGTAAACACAGCTTGAAGATGCACCAGAAGATCTGGCTCGCCTGTTTTGAGTGGCAGCAAAAAGCTGGGAATGGGTTCCCTTAAGCAAAAAGCGTAGAGTTCTGCTGCTGGTCGTTGATCGCTACGGCTGACTAAAATGCTATAGAGAGCATCCGGTGAACGACCCACAACGGGCATAGGCTGGTCGGCACGGAGTAAGTCAATCTCAACTAGGTGGGTTAGACTCGATAAAACCTTGAGGCGCTTTTCTTCATAAACCGTTCTACCTCTGCCTGCTCGTTTATTTTTGAGAGAAAGGACTTCAATCACAGTAACCACCTGATTACTGCCAGCCTCGCGAATTTCGAGGTAGCGTTCATTTGCCATCTCAGGCATCGGAATATTGACCCGCTGAGGCTTTGGCAAAACAGCTGTCCCAATGCTAGGAGCGCTCAACGGGGACCCATCTGTTGATGGCTCTTGGGCAGAAAAAAACACAGCATCAGGAATACCAACCAGCAAGCTTTCATCGCCCTCGTTGAGATAGCTGCGCACCTCGACCTCAACGTAGTATTGAGTGCTGAGGTCAGCTTCAATCGCGTTTGCAATGGCCACAATCAAACGGCTATGGAAAGACGACCAATAGGTTGATTGCTCTATAAAGGGATCCATTCCAGGGAAGGGCGAGGGCATGGCTTACCATGATGTGCTCCCTACATTATATAGAAGGTGGCATTGAACGCTCTAGGCGACTGGGCTAGCAACTCGCTTATCCGTTTTCTGACTTGCCCCTGCGTACAGATGGTTCAAAATAATCTCACAGACATCCACCGCCTCAATCTCGTCTGAGGGTAGATATTGCCCCTGGTGAGAAATCAACAGGGGGCCTTCGCTGGGAGCAGTGGTGATATGACCGTGGGAACCCTTCACGATGCTGGCATCCAGCGCAGTGAACTCCATCAGCGTGCGGAAGCCGAGCTTTTTTTTCAGTAGTGTCGTCGCAATCTTGAGCTTGGGTTGTTTGATTGCTGGATCGATAAACATCTCGACCGGGTCATAGCCGGGTTTACGATGAATATCAACGGTGCGGGCAAAGTCTGGGGCGCGGTCATCATCCAGCCAATAGTAGTAGGTAAACCAGGCGTCGGGGGCTGCGATCGCAACCAGTTCACCCGAGCGAGGATGATCCAGATGGTGCTCACGCTGGCCATGCTCATCCAGCACCTGGGCAACGCCGTCAACTTTCTCTAACAGGGCTTTAACCTGGGGAATATCGGCTGGGTTGTTGACATAAATATGAGCCAGCTGGTGGTCTGCCACGGCAAATGCTCTGCTCGCTCCGGCATCTAACAACTCTCGGCCCAACTCTTCGCGCACGTCTAAAAAGCCTTCTTTCCGCAAAAAACGGTTGAGGTGAACCGGCTTTGAAACCGGTGTAATACCATACTCTGAGAGTATAATTACCTGTGCCCCACGCGCCTCGTAATAGTCAATCAGATCGCCACACACCTGATCAATCTCCTGGAGATCGGTGGCGATGCTGTCAGGGTCATTGCCCACTTTCTGACAGCAATAGTCTAAATGGGGCAGATAAACCAGCGTCAGGGTCGGATCTTGTTTCGCATCGACCCGTTTAGCCGACTCCGCAATCCAACGGCTCGACTCAATCGACGTCGCCGGTCCCCAAAACTTAAACAGCGGGAACTGCCCCAGCGTTTCCTGTAGTTGGGGACGCAAATTTGCCGGTTTGGTGCTAATATCGGGCAGCTTGCGGCCATCCGCCGGGTACATCGGTCGCGGCGTCACCTCATAGTCAGCCGTGGAGTACATGTTGTACCACCAAAACATGTTCGAGCAGGTAAAATCTGGGTCAATCTCTTTCGCCATATCCCAAACTTTGGGGGCCTGCACCAGTTTGTTAGACTGTCGCCAAAACTTCACCTCACAGTCATCGCGAAAATACCAGCCGTTGGCAACCACCCCATGCTCGCTCGGATACTTGCCAGTCAGGTAGGTTGACTGCACCGTGCAGGTCACCGCAGGCAGCACCGGCTTGATTTTTACCTGTTTACCCTGCGCCGCCCAGCGCGATAGATAGGGCGTATGCTTGCCAATCAGGTTTGCGGTGAGGCCAACAACGTTAAGGACGACTGTTTTTTGCATGGGTAGGTAGATTAGAGTTCTAAGTTTTAAGGTTTAAGTTTTGAGTGAAGGTAGTGGGTAATAAATCTAAAATCCAAAATTCCCCAAAACCCACTCATATTCGCGCTGAATCGAGGTCAACATATCCAGCTTCATCTCGGGGGGCAGTACGTCCCAAGTGTAGGTTTCGATCTCAAGATGGCAACAACCTGGGTTGTCTTGCAGAGCCGTTAGAAACGCGGCAATATCTGCCTGGGTGGACTGAAAGGCCTGATAGCGATCGATGAAAATAGGCACATGAAAATGGGTGCGCCATTCTTGGGCGTCGCTGTTGGCCAAATGGGGAAGGGCGTTCTGTAAATCATCGTAGTGCTGCAGACTGCCGTCGGCACGACGTTCAATCACTTGATGTAAGTAAGTTGACTCAGCAAAAGGTTCTAACTGGGTGGCTAACCACTGGCGCTTGTCGGCATCGTCTGGCACATTAATCCGGAGCGCCGCACTCAGCTGAGCTTTGCCGATTTTAATCCCGGCGGCACGAAACTGTTCAAAGACCTGCTGGGGCTGTTCATACTCCACTGCAAAGTGGCAGGTGTCATAGCAAACCTGTATATGATCTCGCAGATGCTGTTCTGCCTGGGGTTGAGGGATACCCAACTCCTTAGCGAGCCAAGCCCCTCCAAGGGGGCGCAGCCAGTCTTGGAAGTAGGTAATTACTTCGGTCGCGTTTTCGAGTAGCCCGTCCGGTTCGGGTTCTAGGTCGAGATGGATCAGCTGTCCTTGGGTTTGAGACAGCGCCACTAGCTCCGCCGTCAGTCTGGCGAGATGCAGCGTACTGGCTGTGAAGACAGCGATACGAGCGCCTTCATCCTCGGCCCACCAGGGCTTGTAGGACAGCGGCACGGTGGAAATCCCCCCCTCAATGCCAGCGGGCAAGAGGCCTGACAGGATCTTGACGAGCCGCAGCGTATAGTCTAAACGTTCGGACTTGGACCAGTCAGGGGCATAAACCTGATCTTTGACGATCTGCTGATGAAAGCCCCCGTAGGGAAACCCATTGAGGGTAAAAATATACAAATCTTCCTGGGTAAGCCAGTGCTTGAAATTCTGAAGGTTCTCCTGGGCTAAGAGTTCCCGAGAGGCTAAATCTGACAATCGCAGCCCGACCCCAAACGGAGCCTCGGGAGAGAGTTTCTGTTTTAGCGCGGGCAAATAGATTTCAAGATTGTGCTTGACCTCAGCCCAAGTCTCACCAGGATGAATATTAGAGCAATAGGTGAGGTGCTGTGCGTTGCCGAGTTTCATGGTTAAAACTCCTGTAGCAGTGCGATAGCACGTCGATATTGGTCAAAATCAACCTCGTGGACCTCAAATCCGTGACCGACTTTATCCAGCAACATGATGGTCAACTCACCGCCCAGGTGCTCTCTAAACTCACTCAGCCCGCGGAAAAGCGAGTCAGGATGGCTAAAGCTGTCAAGCTGACTGAGCAGCTCAGGAACAAACAATTCAAAGCCCAGGGTTTTGAGCGTGTCAATAATCCGCTGCCAACCACAGGTATCCAAATGACCTTGCAGATAAGAATAGGTACTATCCAGCGCAATTCCAATGGCGACGGCCTCGCCATGGCGCAGCTCGTAGTGGGTCAGGTGCTCAAGCCGGTGGGCCGCCCAATGACCAAAATCCAGGGGGCGCGACGAGCCCTGCTCAAACGGGTCGCCGTAGCCACCAATGTGCTCCAGGTGGTGTTTAGCACAGCGATAAATCAGCGCCTGCATGGGCTCCATATCGCGGTTAGCCAGACCTTGGGCAGCGGCCTCAATAAACTCAAAGAACTCAGCATCTTTAATCAGCGCAACCTTCAGCGCCTCCGAGATACCGGCTCGCCAGTCGCGATCGTCCAGGCTGGTGAGAAAGTCAAAGTCGTTGAGCACCAGCGTGGGCGGCGCAAACGCACCCAAAAAGTTCTTTTTGCCAAAGGCATTGATGCCGTTCTTAACCCCAATCCCCGAATCGTTTTGGGCTAACACAGTGGTCGGCACCCGCACTAACTGCACGCCACGATGGGCCGTCGCTGCCGCATAGCCCGCCATATCTAAAACAGCCCCGCCCCCAATCGCCATGATGTAAGAGTGACGACAAATTGCGGTTTGATGGACCGCCTCGTGAATTTTCTCCACCCAATCGGCGCTGTTTTTAACCACTTCTCCACCGGGGACCACCAGCGGTGCTGCCGCCAGGGTGATCGCCTCTGGATGCTGTTGGGCATACACCTCTAGCTGGTCCATCAGGTAGGGATGAGTCTCTAGAACCCCGGAATCAATCACCGGCAACACTCGGGTCGAAGACGTCTTTGCCTGGGTCAGCACCTCTGCTAACAGTGGGTTGCTCGGGCGAAACAAGCCTTGAGTAAAATGCACATCATAGGTGAAACGCACAGTAAAGTCTTGCTGGAGCGGCTGGAGCTTAGGGGGGGCAATGATGGTAAGGGTCATGGTAAGGGGAGAATTCGTTTGTGGATAAAGGAGATTTTGGAGAGTGGGTAGTGGGTAATCAGGTGACCGCAAACAGCTGGGCCAAGCCTTTTGAGACTGGCAACAGGGCAAGGACAGCAAGGCCGTACAGCCAGTTGGTAAATCCGGCTGCGATCGCAGCGTCCAAAATAATCAGGCAGATGATCCCGGCCTTGACGGCACCGCGAATTTGGTCAGCGGTCGGGTTTAAGGTGGCGCGGATAAACTCAGGCACCGCCAAGGCCACGAACAAAGTGGCAAACGGGAGCACATTCAACCTGGTGTAATTGGGCAATAGAGCAAGGCCAAACATGCCGCCAATGACGGTGCCAAGCATCAATAAAGCGACGATGCCAGTGGCCCGGCTGCCCCCGTGGACTTCTCCCCGGCTGATGGTGGTAATTGCCGCGATATAAACGACTGGAATCAGGGCTAAAAACCAGTAGGCTTGGACAGCCAAGGGCAGAGCACTCACCCCTAACAACAGATTAGCCCCACGGCAGAGACCCATATTGAGCGGACCTAACATCGCATTGTGCTTTGCGATCGCATCGTAGCTCAACGCTGCCATGGCGATGAAACCGGCCAGAGCCGCGCTCAACCACGACACCTGTGCAGCAGCAGCCACCCCTATGGTCAATAGCACACCGCCCAGGGCGACGGCCTCAGCCATCGACGCCCGCCCTGAAGGGATAGGTCGCTCAGGACGTTCCTCAGCATCTAGCTCAGCGTCAAACACATCGTTAAATACCACACCACCGCCGTATAACCCAGTGGTCGATAACAACAACCAACCCAGCGGGATAAAGCTTTCTGGAATGACGGGTGTTGTCAGGCTCACCAACGCCGCCCCCGAGGCGGCATAGCCCAAGAGAATATCCGCCCAGGCGGTGAGAATATTTGCCGGGCGCATCATTTGCAGATAGGCCCAGAGGGTGGAGGATTTTGGAGAGGAGGTGACGGTCATGGCAAAAGGTGAAGGGGAAAAGGCGAAAGGGATCGCAGGGGCGAGGGGCCCCTGGCCCAATGCAGAATAAGCAAGGGCTGACCTGTATCAGCCCAATACGAGATATAGCGGAGAAAAGAGAATCTATTCAATCAATAGCGAAGCCAGCTGCTCTGTCTCCGTCACGGGTTTTTGCCCGCGCAGGACCGAGTTGCCGTCATAGAGCTGTCGCTGGTCAATCGCCGGGGGATGGGTCCAGTCAGTTTCCTTCATCTCGCCGCTTTGGCCATAGGCAACCAGGGCGTTTTCGTAACAGACTTTGCGGACGTGGTCTTCGGGGATGCCCATCTCGAGCATGAGCTGAGCTGTTTTCGGCACTGCCAGAGGGTCGCTGATGCCCCAGTCAGCGGCGCTGTCTACGATGATGCGATCGCAGCCATACTGGCGCACCAATTCAACCATGCGCTTGTTGCCCATTTTAGTTTTGGGATAGATCGAAAATGCCACCCAAAAACCCCGATCGAGCACTTCTTTAGCTGTTTCTTCGTTGGCATGGTCAATGATCACCTTAGAGGGGTCTACACCATGCTCAACACACACATCCATGCTGCGGCTGGTGCCTTCTTTTTTATTACGGTGGGGGGTGTGAACCAGGACGGGCTTATCAACCTCTTTCGCCAGCTCTAGCTGTAGCCGAAAATATTTATCTTCAGCTTCGGTCATCTCGTCATAGCCAATCTCACCGACAGCCACCACCCCTTCTTTACAGACAAATAGCGGCAACAGCTCCATCACCTCGTCAGCGACGTCTGGATTATTGGCTTCTTTAGGGTTTAGAGAGATGGTGCAATAGTGACGAATGCCGAACTGGGCCGCCCGAAACCGCTCCCAGCCTACCAAACTGCTGAAATAGTCCTTAAAGGAACCCGCACTGGTGCGGGGTTGCCCCAACCAAAACGAGGGTTCAATCATGGCAACTACACCATATTCTCGGAGCACCATGTAGTCATAGGTGGTGCGTGCCGTCATATGAATATGCGGATCGATAAACATCATGGAGTTGGTATTGTGCTCGGTCATAGTCCTGATGATAGGGAGTTGTTAAAGGGTTAGAAAGTGAGTAGGCGAGCGGAGAGTGAAAAGTTGAAAGTTAGAAGTTAAAGGCTTGGCCACTTAAAAATCACTAGGCAGCTAAATAGCTCTGGCTAAACCGCTCCCAGTCCATTGAGGTGATTTCATCGCGGACAGTGGGGTGTTGCTGCAAGATTGCTTGGGCGGCAGGGAGAGAAGACTGGGTGCAGGCGAGGGCCGCGGCCATCTGTTGGGTTTTATCCGATGTCTGCAATGCCTGTTGAATATCAGCGAGAAACTGGTCATTTAAGAAGGGGCCAATCAGTCGCCACAGCTCAGGGGTCACCTGGCGCTTAGCGGCCCAGCGTTCGTGGGCATAGTCTGAGAGCATCCGGGCTAACTCAGGATTAGCCCGCTGATCAAGCTGTTGCACCAAGTGCAATGGGCTACCCACAAACACCGCTTTGAGAATCATTTGATTCCACGCTGGGGTCTCAAAATAATCGCCAGGAAACGGGTTGCGTAGGGCAATGGCATTAAACACAGCATCGATACTTGTCCGCAATCCTTCGGCGGCACGACTGCTAAACCGCTCGGGATGGGGCAATAGAGGCAAACTTTGATATAGGGCAATCTGTTCACTCACATCCGCCGCGCCAAAGAGTTTCTCAAGCTGAGCCTGATAGTGCTCACCCGCCTCGCTGGGTAGAGACAACAACAGGAGCGTACGCCCTACCTGATCGAGGCTCCACTCCGCTGGAGACCAGCCAGGGCGGGCGGCCTCAGCTGCCTGCAAATCGACATCTGTTAGCTTGAGATCGGCCTTGCCTGTATAGCGAGGTACCGCGCTAAAGGTCGTAAACAAAAGTCGGTCTGAGCCATTCTCAGACACTTGCTTAAGCTTGCCTTCTAGCCAGGTGAGTGGGTCCATAGGGACTTGTCGCACTAGCCACTCGTGCAGCAATGTTTTGACTTGAGAAATATTCGCTGTAGAAGCCATGATTCAGGGTTCAAATAAAAATTCACTGGGCATCACAAAGTGCGCCTCCTAAGAGACCGAATGCCGCTGCTATATAGAGAAAACTTAGACCTTAGTCTGATTGCTTTGTAGCCAGCATAATCCCTCTGCTCAGGGAATGTATACGCAGTAACGCAAACTTAATCGCGATGTAAAAGCTTAATGAATTACGCGCCATCCGTCCGGCATCCAAGGAAAACGGATTGGTCCTTTCTACAGGGGTTGGGGGATGTAGAACTGTTCTACGAGAAGCCGCTACGCGTCTAGTGCCACCTCTCGCAGAGTGGGCTTTCGAGAGGTGGCTCAACTCTCCGATTTGTGTGTACACGGTAGCCTTATCAAGGGGGGCGCAGCTGTGGAGAGCCCCCAAAAAGGTGACAACATGACTCGTTATTACTGACGACGGACTTACCATTCAGCAATCACCGTTTGCTGATCTACAACAATCTCAGGGGTTATCTCAATACTCTCTGTGGTCAGCGCCACGGCTAGCTGCTCGCTCAACGCCACCGCGGTTGCTGACGACTCAAACTGAATTATCCAATGGTGAACCCTTGTATCTTCGGGGGTAATGACCACTCCCAGGGTGTCTGTGCGGTATCCCTCAGTGAGGTGGTCGAGAGCTGAGCGCAGCTCGGGCACCTTTGCCAACAGCAACCGTAGCTCATATTCACCCCTTACAGACTGGCTTTGAAGAGTTTCTCCTGTCTCTAGGGGGACTTCGATCAGTTCACTCTCTCGCTCACCAGCTAAATAGCGTTCGGGTTGAAAAATCAGCGCCGTTGACCGGGGCGGATCCTGGAAAACCGCATCGACGGCCTCCCATCCCCCAGCGTCTCTAACCGCACGGACAAACTTCAGACCGGCTCCGTAGAGAAACACTTTCTCAAAAAAGTCTTCACTAATGGGTCCCTCGGGCGGCAGCTGGGCATGGGCGAGAAAGTCGTAGTTCATCAACTCACTCACTGCCAGCATGGCTTCTCCCTCAATCAGGGCCGTCACGGCTTTATCGTGGTCGGGCTGTTCGAGGGCTTGGGCATGGAGGGCATACAGGTCAAACTGCTGGTCTTGCAGGGCGTGGAATAGCTCATGCAGCAGCACTCCACGGCCCAATTCATGGGAGCCGCCGGTGGTCACCACCAGCTCCTTGGTTTCTGAGTTGTACCAACCGTTGAGGCGCGGATCGGTGCGGGGCTGAAACGCCACCTGTAAATCGGTGGTGAAGGGCAAACCGCGCCATTGCTCTAGCTCGCCCATAATTGTGATCGCATCCTCAGCCCAAGCTGGAGTATCGCCCTCAAAGACCACCTGCACCTGATTTTGACCCGCGGTTGCAGCGATCGCCTCCGGTGACATTAAATCCTTAGCAGTACAGCTACTCAACGTGAGTAGTAGCACACTGGCCACGATCAGCTTGGTCATTGCCATGAATTCCCTATCCCAAATCACTCTAAGGCTATGCTATTTGATTTCTCCCCATCGCGCTGCGATCGACACGATTGACCCCAGCACCATTACCGCCCCTTTGCCAAATACTGAGGGTTTCGTGCAAAAACAGCACGGTCATGACGATACTGATCACCGGCTAGCGTCGGCAACAGCCAGTCTTTCATTTCTATTAATAACGCCTGCGAAAGGGTGTAACTTGGCTATCCTAAAGGAGACTCAAGACCCATAGCGAGTATCGGAGAGGGAAATTTTGTGGGAGGGCAGCATAAGCCACTCAGCTGGATAGTCAAAGCTCTGACATCAGGAATGTTGGCCCTCTCTAGCTGTGGCCAGCCCGCTAACACAGTTGAGCAACTCACCTTTTGGACCTTTGAGGTCGAGCCAGAGCGATTGGAGGTCCAACAACAGCTCGCCGAACAGTTTGAGGATGAAACCGG
>JBCDDJ010000032.1:0-27906 GCA_039180385.1 Cyanobacteria bacterium P01_G01_bin.38
ATTGATACAGAAGAAGAGGCTTTAGAACCAGTAGATCGAACTCCTATGTCTGATGAAGAGTTTCAAGCTTTGATGGATCGCACCAAAGAGCTCACTCCAAGCTGGTGGCATTGAGCAATAAAATCGGGTTGACCTCTAAAAGATGACTTCTAAAAACTGATCTCTGAAAGAGAGAACAGAAATGCTTGAAGTAAATCGCATTGACATCAAAACAGGACTGACACTGCACGAGACAATTGAAGGTGTTCAGCAACCTAAACAAAAACAGGTAGGCCATTCTTACTTGGAGCACTGGCTCAAGACGAATGGTCTGACAACTCAGTTCTACATGGGCAAGTTCTACGACGGGGTAAACGATGCAGATCGGTTGCGCCTTGAGGCAGAAGGTCGAGTTCTGGTATTCACCAATGGAAAAGATGGCTACTTCACTGATCCAGAAACAGCTCGACTCATAACGCAGGGTGATACCGAACGCGGCATCGCTCCTATCTACGCAAGTGGTCAAGATTCCCCTCATAACTTTGTCGCCTACGGTAATTTGGTGGCCTCGGATGGCATGGCGTCTACTGCTGTCCAGTCAACCCGCATTCTGATCATCGATGATGAGAATCGCGTCCATGGATCTGGGCCGTTGCTCGACAAAGATGGACGCACGATTCCCCAGTCCCAGCTAGAAAAGCTATATGACAAGATGGGTGATGGCACGATGCTGGTGTCTCAGAAGTTGATGCGGGATTGCATCACGCCCCAGGAGCGAGAGGATATAGCGGCTAAAGTCTTTGAGCAGGCAGGCATTAGCCCTGATATTACGGGCCTGTCCCAGGATCTGCCCCAGACAGATGCTGCAATGGAGATCATTGAAAGCCAGGTGGACGCCCTAGCAGGCAGAACCGTCACCCAATTTCGTGCAGCCACCCCAGATTTACCCGGCATCCTCAAAGGCACGATGGCCAGCAGTCGTTGGTGTGAACGGTTGGGGGTAGATGCCATCATTTCCAGTAATGACATCAAAGGCGATGATGGCAGGTTATCTGAACCTGGCATCCAGGAGGTTAAGAATTTCTGGGTCAATCGCAAATCGGATGGTCAATACGGAGAGCAGGGGGTTGGCCCCCAGGTGAAGGGGTGTATCCCTAAAGCCACTCTGCATGAATTCAACCCCCGCACAGTAGCCCAGGCCCAGGAACTGGCAGAGGTTGCCGGTGATCCTATCCAGCTTGGTCAATACTATGTTCAACAGCAAGAAAAGCAACGGGAACGAGCCCAGGTAGATGAAGCTGGGGAGCCAGTCCAGAAGGAGCGCTCAGATTGGCTCTACGAAACCCTGAGCGCAGACAAATACGGCCAGCTTTCTCGTTTCAAAAGGGTTAATCAGGCATTGGAGCGTTATCTCAAGGGCCAATGGCAAGACCTTGCCTTGCGCGGCGTCTATGTCCCATCCGCAATGGCCCAGCACCATGCCCAGCTCAAGCCGTGGGAGGTCTGCAATAAGGATCTGCCTCATGGGGCGATAGTTGCCTACTACCGCTCTCCTTTTCCAAATGTGGGAGCAGCTGCGATCTCAATCAACAATATCGAAATCATCAAAGCCCAGGATCGAGAAGCTTTCTCGAAGCAGGGGGTAGCCTACCTGCCCCCATGGACAGCGAAGAACGTTGCTATCACAGACTTTGATCGAGATGCTAATGGTTATTTTGTCGGCTACCAGGCTACTGTTTCTGATTTGCCCGAGCAGCTTCGGCAGCAGTTGAGCAAAGTTGAGGCTTTGCCACTGGATAAGCAGTATGAAGCTGGGCGGGCTGCTTTTGAGCAGATGGTTCAAGCAATGGAGCAGGGAAACGAGTCTCGCATTGTTCCAGCAACTTATCCATTGGCTGTCAAAGCATTTATCGAGAGCAATGCCCCAAACCAAAAGCCCCCCGAAATTATCAAACAGAAAAAAGTTAAACATCCCTGGGATGAAGGAGAATCTCATGCAGCTGCGACATGGTGGGCATGGGAAATCACAGCTGATAACCCAACCGGTAAGGTGGCAAATGTCGGGATGACGCTACAATCACTAGCGCTGGAGACGATGTATGCCCCTGCTGAGCAGAGAGAAGATTTACTCAGGCAGGTTTCACTCCATTACTCGAAGCAGTTGCGATTGGCTGATGAAGGAAAGCTGTTTATCCCTGATGATACCTGGTGGCAATCAAAAGGGTTTCCCGCCTATCAGTTCAAAGAACGGATGGAGGACATTGCCCAAGCAGTATCCCAACTGGACAGGGTTCAAGATCCTCAACAACGCAAGCAATTTGTTGAAGATAGATTAAAGTTTGCATCCCGCCTACTATTGGATGTGGTGAATGGACCGAATGCGGTAAACCTTCAGACAGCAGTAGACACTGCCAAAAGCTCCAGAGGGATCGATAAATCGATCCATGCCTTTGCTCAGGCTCTGCGTCACAAAGAGCACTTGCTACGACAGCATTATAAAGACCCCAACAACTACACCAAGGGTCAAATGTTGCCCAGCAATACCCAAGAGCCTATCGGCTGGGGAGTAGAAGCTGTTAACCAGGTCTATGAGGACACCCAGTTATCCGACCTCAGACATGAGGCATTCCGTGCCCTGTTTCCAAAGGACTGTACGCCAGAACAAGAAAATCGGGCGATGACCATTGCTCGGACCTACAACGACCTAATTGCGGCATCCCAGGCTGCTCGAGGCCGACTCCAAGAGAATCGAACCGAGGACCAGCAACCGACCCTACGAATCACTTCCCCCAATGGTCGAGACCTCACTATCCAGAATCTTAAAGACCCAGAGGGTACCTTGCCAATCTGGCGAGCAACCGGCGAGCAACCGGATTGGAAAATCACCATCAACCGGAACCCAAACGCTCGACCTGAAGCCACTCGGTTCTCAGCGACTTTGAGTTTCACAGATGAAAAAGGCAGTCGTCGCTCTCAACGCTTAGGTAACGTATCACCAGAGTCGGTTGCCCAGCACAACCTGGTGCAGCGGCTGCGAGAACATCCCAAGCGAACACTGACCATTCGGAGTCCTGTCGCCCAAATTCAAGTGCCCTTTGCCCAGGAAAATGATGCTGAAGAGACACTATCCAGGGCCATGAATTACGCCCAGGACGCAGTGGCTCAAATACCCAAGGAGGAACGCCCTGCCTATGTGTCAGCCTTGTGGCGTCAAAGCGATGGCATGGGCTTTGCCCTCAAGCATTTTCCTGATCTGGTAAGCGATCGCTTACAAACAGTGCCTGAGATTACTCTGACTGGAATTCAGCACAGCACCAATGAAGCCGGGCAAATCCCAGCCGGGGAGTACACGGTGCGCTTCAGCGAGTATAGTTATATCAATAAAGCTGGTCAGACCAAGACTTCGCCATCAGTCAAACTTATTTATGAAGATGATGCTCAGGAACAGTTTGGGGCACTAAATGCACGGTCGATGCATCTGCCGTTAGGCACCACAGTCAAAGCCCATTTATCGATTGATACATCAGGCAAGACTGCTCGAATGCAGGTTCTTGATCTGGTATCACAGCCACCAAATCCGCAAGTCAGTCTTTTACAAACTGATGCTAACCACTGCCTCTATCGATTTGTAAACAATGATTGGGTAGAGAGCTATACCCCAACTGATCCCAAGATCCTGAATGTTCTTCAGTTGGCTCATGATTGGGGTCTTGATGCTCAGTGCAAGATACTGAAGCAGAGTCAGATAGTTCAGGCCATAGTCACCATTGATTTCCCCGATCAGTCAACGCTGAGTCGTTTTGAGCAGGAGGTAGTCTCGCTGCCCATCCAATTCCGATACGAAGGTGAACTAACGGGCGGTTTTCAATTTGTGGATGAAGAAGTCCGTCAACGCCTTGGCGATGGATTTACGTCGATTCCGGATGAGCAAACACTAAACTCCTTTGAACCAGATGGCAGTTTTATTGTGTCATCCAGTGCAAGTTCAGATTTGAAAATCTCATCGACCAGCTTTACCGCAGAAGACCATAGCTATGCTCGGTTCCCTGACCTGATGGTATTGGATGTAGACCGTCCATACAATAAAGTGTTGCCTCTGTTTCAGGAGCGATGCCAGCAAAATCCTCATGAGCTGTGGGCGCTTCACTCCACCCTAAAAGGGGTTCACGCTATGCGGCTGGATACGTCCGTTAAGCCATCTCAGGTTAGTCATGAATTCATAGCTCAGGTTGGGGTAGACAACAGATACCTTAATCTGGCCCAAGACAGTGGTGAGTGGACTGCCCGTATCAATGCCAAGCAGGGACGAAGAAATGAGGCTATCTATTTAAAGCAAGTTGTGGGCACTGGCAGTGCTCATCCTCAGCTACTAAAAAGTGCGATCGCTTACCAGACGGCCTTGATTGAAAATGAGATGGATACGCCTTGGAGTCTGGAAACTCTGGAAGCGATCAAACCGGTGCCAGTTGAGCAGAAAGTAGCCGAAGCCTCAACCAACTACACTTCAGCCCCATCCACTGAAGTAAAAATCACTGGCAAGCCTGTCTCAATGGTATTCCCGCTCAAGTTGCACGGTGAACATAACTCCTTGCCTATGGGCACCTGCATTGAGGCGATGCGGGGGTATGGGCGTTGTCACACGACCCGTACTTTTGAGCCTCATGCGGCCTATGGGTTTAAATCTGGCGACATTGCGATCGCACAGTCCGGCAAGCACCAAGTTGCTTTTCGAGTTGGGGCACAGTATAGGATTACCCACGAAATGCTTACAGATCCTACTTACCAGCGACAGTGGGCCGCAATGGAAAAGCACAGCGCTCATGAGCTAGCGCAGCTTTGGCAAAGTAGTCAGGCTCGGGGCAAGACACTCTGGGGAATGAAAATAGAGCCATTGGGTGATTTTCAGAAAGGTCACATCATCCCATTCCCCGACCGTTCTCAGGAAATCTATAGCCCCTCTCGCCAGGAACTTCGGGCATGGTATTTCGTAGCCATTTCCAATGAGGATGAGTCGCTGAGTGGACGAATTGCCATAAAAGGGCATCAACTCAGAGCCCTGTATGCGGCTGAGTCAGGCTCTGGAGATCCCCCATTAACGTATCGCCATCCCTCGGTGGTGATCTCAGCAGCTGAGCGGATTCAAATGCAGCAAGCGCTCCAGGCTGCCCATGAAGCCTGTAATTCTGAGGCCCCTGTTCCAACTGCTCTTGAACGGTAGAATAGGAGGAAGTGTTATTCAGGCACGCCTATGACTTCACAGCAGATATTAGACAATGAAGCACTGAATAATGAAGATATCGTAACTGAGCTGGACATCAGTCATCTGGAGATCGAGGATGATACCCCGGTGGACAATTTTCAATCAGCGCAACAGCAACGGTTATTAGTTGAATCGCTCTATAGTGGTCGAGCACTGCCATTACCGTTTGTTGCCGAAGCAAATGTTGGTTTATTTTACAAATTAAAGGGTGACCCGATTGTGCCGGATGTCATGCTGAGTTTGGGGGTACAGCGGGCAGCAGATTATTCTAATCGGCGCGATCGCTCTTACTTTGTCTGGGAATTTGGTAAAGTTCCAGAGGTTTGTATTGAAATCGTTTCTAATCAGGAAGGTGACGAAGTAACCCTGAGTCAGAAGTCGCAGCAAAAAGGCAAGACGCTGACTAAGAAAGCAATATATGCCCAGATTGGTGTGCGCTATTACGTCGTCTTTGATCCTCTGCAACAAATTCAGGGTCAGGATGCCATGAATGGAGCTTTTCTACGGGTGTGGATGATTTCCCCGACTGGGTATCAAGAACTGACGCCGAGTGAGGGGCTGGCAAGTCCTGGTCAGTCACTATGGCTGGAGGGCGCGGGCGTCGGGTTGACTCTCTGGGAAGGGCAGTTTGAGGAAGAGGTAACCCGACTATGGCTGCGGTGGTGCGACCAGGATGGGCAGGTAATCTCCACTGGAGCAGAACGGGCAGACAAGTGGGCAGAACGGGCAGATCAGCTAGCGGAACGACTACGAGCAGCAGGGATTGATCCAGATGAGGTTTAAAGCTCCCCTCTTTTAGCCACCCAAATCGTGGTGCCGATGAACATAGCTAGGAATAGAGCTGCACCCCAGAAATCATGATGGGCTTGGGCAGCTGCGTCAGCTACGATGACTTGATATTTGGAAGACTGATAAAAGGCAGGCATGAGAAAAGCCCCACTGTGGGTGAGGCCCAGTGACTAATCAGTTCAAAGTGCCCAAGATTCAGATTGCGATCTTAAATTCTTTGAAAATGCCTTAAAGAAAGGTTGGGATGTAGACCAAGATGAAATCGCCTGGTCTGACATTGTTAATCACAGCCTGCCATTGGCTAACGGCCTTGACATCTCCTATTGTCCTGTTTCAAGAACAGACTGATTCTGGGAGCTACCATGATGAATGCCAATTTGCATTCCTTGAAAAAATGCACAAATAGCAGCCGTTGTAGCCAGCGTTCCCACTAACAGCCCAGCATGGAAAGGGGTGAGAATAACCCCTTTGGCGCGAGAAAGACGGACAGCAGTTTGAGCCGCTTGGAAGTCATTTTTGTTGTAAAAGCAAAACCACCCCCATGCCGATGAAGCTGGCAGCATTTCTGTAATTTGGTTCGCCTTTCTAGAGATGATGATGGTTCTGAATGACATTCGTTTCGCCTTAGTTTTCATGTGAGTCTTTTTTCTGTTTCTTGAGCAGCATCCCTAAACCCAGGCTAAGCGCTATCATTTCAGCGGGCATGGCCGTACCCGCCTCACTGCTCTGTTCTTGTAGGTCATCAACTGAGCTTTGGGTGGTTGAGATAATTTCTGGCATCAACGTAGGTTTAGGGTCTGCGAGGATTTCTTTCAGTTCGGCTATGAAGATATCAGGGACTGAAATCTCTTCCCCGGTTATTTTGGCTTCTCCTCGGCGCTTCATAGCCCGAACGAAAGCCAGGAGCATACTTGCTTCTGGGATTTTGGTTCCCTCAGGGATGCCAGCATTCTCAAGGGCCAGAATGCATTCAATCATAGGGTTTCTAGTGCCTTCAGGTTCAAGCATTGTATAAAAGAAGCCCCGCCAGAGCAGGGCTATGAAAACAGCATTTCTTTCATGAGACCATCTTGTCGAAATCATTTGGGTTCGTCAACAGATGAAGGGTCTGATTTATTCCGGCGAGTGCATCAGCCTGCCACCAGGCTGCAATCTCAATTGGGCATGTTTGTAATAGCACGATGACAAACTTCGGAGCAGGGTGCATCAGCAATCCTAGCTGACCCAATACTTTGAATAAGCGCCGTAACCCCTCTAGCCGCTCCCTCGGATCAATGTTGAGACTTCCAAGCCACTGGCCTTGCTGGAAACTCCAGCCGCTTTGGGCCTCCATCAGCGCCAACTCAGCCCATGTCCTGGGATTGTGCATTGCCCCATTCAAGATATCTGCACTAGAGGCCAGCACGCAGAGCGAACATGACAGCCGCGAATTGCCAGAGACATAGGCCCAGTGAGCAGGCCATCCCTGGAGCGCTGGGGCGAACTGCCCAGCTTGATAGAGTGCCCGTCGATGGTCTAGCGCCGATAGAGAGGTACCCAGTTCGCGCCAAACCTGCCCTAAAGACCAATCAAAGATGGGATGCCAGGTGAGGGCCAGTCGCCCTTTGCGCCCGGAGTCGAGCCAGGTGGAAATCGCACCCTCGGCCCAACGCTCTTTCTCATCAGCGGTAGCCATGCCCTTGGGCTCCTTAAGTGCCGCTGTGGTAATGGCCGACCTGATCCGAAAGCGAGGCTGTTTGGCCCGATTGGGCGATTCCTTGGCCCGAATCCCCACCGCGCAAACCACCAAATCTTCAGCCCGCAGGTTGCGATCGCACTCGGCGGTTTTGAGTTCTTTGGTGCAGTATCGAGCTGAAGCGGAACTCCAGAAGGGTTTGTGTTGGCCGCTGTCTTGGAGGGTTTGTCGGCGTTGGTCCCAGCGGTCGATCATCCCGCCTTTCGCCCTACGGACAACCTCTAGGGGCACTCCCAGCTCATCGCAGAGGGCTTTGATATGCTCTAGCGTACCAGGCCATTCGATTCGGCCCAGGTCAGCAGTAATCGCAAACATCTTTCCAGGCCATTTTTGGGCCTGATGGAGCCGTACCAGATGACGTAGCATCGCATCGCTGTCTTTGCCTCCTGAGACAGAGACAGCTAAGGTTGCGCCCAGCGCCAGGACACGCTGGACAGGGCTAGGGACGGTTTGATTTGTGCTTGTTGACTCAAAAAGTGAAAGTTGTTGCATGGATGGATCAACCTTATACTTCACGACCTCCTCGCGTCAGCGCTACTGAGGAGGGATTCTGATTTTGGCCATCAGGTAAGCGGCGACTCTGTCATCTCTGCCTTTCTAAGGCCACTGAGTCTACCTACACCAGCTATCCAGAGTGAGTGATGGAGCACGGGTTTAGGGAAAGCAGAGTAGGTGGGTAGAAATAGCGGTGGATACTGCCGGATGAATGCTATTTTTTCGGTTGGCGTCAATTGCTTGAATTCACTTTGCTTAATCGGCAAGGGTTTTGAGATCGCAATCAACCATTTGTCGTAAAGCTGCTTCATTTTTAGCTGCTTTGCAGATCGGGCAAAACTTTGGAGAGTTTTTCTGGGTTTTGAGTTTCCGCTCAAAAGCCCGATCTGTGTTGGGCCATAGACGAGCGACGTGAAAAGAGATGCCCCGTTCTTTTGCGACTCGGGTGAGTGTAGCCCCACCACCAGCGCGATGCCGAAGGATACGAGCTTGAATGTCGTCGGCAAATCCCAGATAGTGCTGAGCCGAGTGAGAAGTGCTGATTGGATGATTGAAATGAAGTAGATAGCAACCCTTTGAGCTAGGAATATTTCCCATGAGATTTTCCTTCTCTTGCTTGCCATTACTATAATGATATAATACTATTATATTAATGGCAAGAGAAAGAGAAAATGTTGTCAGTCAAAAGTTGGTGTGCGCTGGCCTTTGTCTTGCGAGTCGATACTTTTTTGTTGAGACAGATGACTCAGCGAGTCCATCGCCATGTTTTGAATTGGGGGATGGGGGTCGAGTCCACGGCAATTTTGCTGAGGTGGGTATATGAGCTGGAGATGCGCCCGTTTTCTGACTGGCGGCATGTGATCGTCTTGGTCGCCCAGACGGGTGATGAGATGCCCTATACCAAAGTCCTGGCCGAGGCCCATCTTTTTCCGATATTGAGACAGCTGGGTGTTCGAGTCGTTCAGGTCGCAAAAGCCAGTGCATCAAAACGTGATGGCTATAGGGTGCTAGATGACACAAGACAACCTGAAGTCCTGTATACCGAAGGGTATTTCAAACTTAGTCAAAATTTGTTGTTATCGGGAACGGTTCCGCGCTTGGGTCGGCCCCATATCTGTGCGCAGCGCTGGAAAGGTGAGGTGCTGGATGCGTGGTTGGCCGATAGCCTGGATGGCGATACCTTTGGCCCTTATCTGGGTTACAACGCTGACGAAACCAATCGGGTGGCAAAGTCGGATGGCTATGGCTCACGGGGCTTTGATTACCTCTACCCGTTGGTGGAGTGGGGTTGGAGTCGTGCCGATTGTCTGTACTATATCTATTTCCACCAGGGAGTGATTTGGGCCAAATCTGCGTGCAATTTTTGCCCGTTTCAGGATTGTGGCACAGCGGTGGAGCGATTTCAGCGTGATCCGGAAGCCGGTGCTCACGCCCTGTTCATGGAAGCGAATGCCCTGGCTCATAATCCTAGGATGCACCTGTTCTCATCAGGGACGGCCTATGACTTGGTCGCTCGGAATAGCGCCACCCTTCAGCCGGTGCTGGAGCATTATGAAGCGTTGCTCGAGCAATCGACCTGGGGGGTTTACCATGTACGCCGGATCTATCGGCAGTTACCTATCAAAGATAAACCCGGCAAATGTCGAGTGGATGCCGACCGCTATAACTGCTTGGTGGCCGAGGGTGATCGGGCTCAGATGGAAGCGCTGTTGGCAGAGTTTGCCTGTGAAAAGCAAAGAGCGGTCGTTGAGCGTTATGGCAAGCGTTTCTATGTCCACGAGCGGGTATTGAAGCAGTATCCAGCCTGGGAGGAATTCTATGTGGTTGCGGTCAAAGCAGCCCAGGATAAGTGCCGAAATTTGACCAGCTTCCGTGAGCGATGGCAGGTGCTGACTGGGGAGCTGATGGAGCTGAAACCAGGGGAAAGTCAGCAAATTTCTCTGATATTCTAATAGTCTGATAGTCTAATAGTGATAAAGGTGCTAGGTATGACCGAGGTTGATTACAAAAAGATGTCCCTGAAAATTCCCTGCGACCAGCACACCTGGCTAACTGAGCGGGCGCAGCAGGTGCGGAATAATAACGATGCGCCAGTGCCTGCTGGTGAACGGGTCTATCCTAATCAGCTGATTGAAGTGGCGATCTCTTATCTGATGGCAACGGATGTAGACTGGAATATGATTCAATCGCAGGATGACTTGATGGGTGAATTGGGTCTAGAAGGTTTATGAGTCAAGAATTCTCGGGGGAATTGGAGGTTGTGTTTCTTCCACAGGAAGCTGGTGGTTTCGTAGATGTTTACCACGAGGGTATTCTAATTGGCTGCGTTAAACCCTTGATTGCTAAGAAAGGGTGGGCGGCAATCCCAGAAAATAGTGAATTTCCGGTTCTGGATAAGACAGATGGAATGACTGCGAGGCTAAAAATATTTAATTCAAGAGAAAATGCCGCAGCTTCTCTAATTCAGACACAAAGTTTGCGCAAGATGCTAACTCAAGAAGAATATGGTTGACGTGAGAGCCTCCGGCTGAGCAGTCAGGTTCCAGGCGGTGCGGTGCCCACGGAAGACTAGGCCAATAATCCCCGCTTAGGTGAATGAAACTCATAACAGCAAGGCTATCCAGGCGTCGATGTAGTTTCCATCAGCCCCCTAAGCGTTCAGAATCGAGCTGTTGGCGGAACTTAATCTGAGTCAGGCGGATGGCTTCATCGTGGGCACGCTCCAGGCTATCCAGGTCAAGAATGGACACCAGCCTTTCGCAGTAGCCCACCATCTCTAGCCCAACTGACTCAGGAATGTAGTTGCGGGCGATTTGGCGAGACCCAGATACAGGTGCTTCCCAGAGTTCCTTCATTTCAGCGGCATCCATGCCGAATAGCCCCCGGTAAACGTAGTTCGTCCATTTGCCGTATTTATAAGGGCTACCTCCGCCTTTGTCTGCGATCGCATAGGCCCAGTCCTGGCGGAAGGGCTTGCCCGCTTGGCGAGAAACGAGCCATCGCTGAATGATTTCGCTGTCTTCGCGGGTGTAGGTCTGCTTGAGGAAGGTATAGGCGGCAGCGTAAAGCCCCTCAGCCGCGAACCAGGCCAAAAACTGAATCAGTCCGTTTTTAGCTTTGGTCCGTAAGCGACCCGGATTTTGAGCCCAATCAGCGGCAATATCAACCCAGTCAGATGCTTCTATTGCAGAGTAAGTATTGCCATCAATGCCTCGGATTTCGGACACCCTAAAAGTACTGCCAGATGGGAGCTTCAGGTACTTAACCCCGTCTGATTCGGACACCCTATCAGAAAGGGTTTGTCGAGGCACGCCCGTATGCCGATCCATGCCGCGTAAGCCAAGCCCGATAGTGGGTTTGCCAGGGCCAAGCCCATCCGGATCGATGACAATGGCGTTGAATTCGCGGTCTTTAAATCTGATTGGAATTAATTGTCCAGTTTCGAGCATGGCTTATTCCTTGCTAAAAAAGAACTACCCAAAGCTAAATACTTTGAAATTCATCCTCGGGGTCACTCACCCCTACGTCCTGAGTGGTGATTTCCAGGGCTTGACAAATAGCGGATAGCGTTTGGTAGGTAACTGACTCTTTGTTGCCTTTCACCAGCTGATACCAGAACGCTGTAGAGATATCGGCTTCTCTACAAATCTGAGATATGGACTTGTCTGAGCGCTCGGCGGCGCTCTTCAGTTCAGCGGGTAGGTTTGGCACACTCCACTCGTGAGTTCTGCGAACTTTCATATCAAGCGAAATCATATAAGGCAGATTTATCATCGCAAACTGCAAATCAATAGTAAACACCAGAGTTGAAAAACGCAAATCACAAACTTGTGGTTGACGACTGCAAACTTGTGGTTTATTCTTGCATGTAAGGCGTGAGGGCAAGGGACCGATGCTCCAGCGCTAGCCTCTCCCCTGTGCGGTTCAAGTTAATCCTGCACATTGCTGAACGCCTGAGATGCGCTGTTAACAAAACCACCAAAATCGAAACCACCGAAACTACCGAAACCTTCACTGTCACTGATAGCAACCTTGTTGTTCTCTGTCTTTTTGAAATTACTTGAGTAAGGAGGTAAATATTTCCGCAACAAAGTGGGGGCGGCTGAGAATCTTCCTCAGTCGCCTTGCTCCCACCGCTCATGCCGTCTAGTCCAGTAACTGAAACAGCAAATAACAACATTGGAGGAAGTCATCATGACCAGATCAACCCCTAAAACTCAAGCTATTAATGAGATTACGTGCCCTGATATCCCTTCAGTACAACTGCCTCGCGCATTGCAGATAGTTGGTGCGGCCCTGTCTCAATCTCGCGATGGGTTCCAGGAAGTCTGGCAGTATGAGCAAGAGCATCAAATTGGCCTACAGGCTGCAAAACTTCTTTGGACTGCTGTATCCAAGACGGGAAAACCGATTGGGAAATTGACGGTTATTGCGATCTCAACCGCTTATCAAGGTTTGACCGGCACAACAGCGCGAGGCTTTGTGAAAGCCCAGTGGTCACGGTTCCAGGGCAAGGGCGTTTAGGACGACAGCAGTGTGGGCTAGGGAAGCCGTGAGAAAGCGCCTAGCCCTCCTCTATTCCAACTGCAACGAAGGAATGATCAATTATGGAATATAGGCAGCTTCAGAGGCTAGCAGGCTCGTATCTAAAGCGTGAGGGGCGTGGCGAAGTCATCGCGGGTTCAACCAGGCAGGACTTGGAAACCATAGTTGCAGCACACGGGCATAAAACCTCTGCGCTGTATGGGGTTCAATCTGCCGGTGCTCAGGCCCGATGTGATCAGCTTCAGGCTCAGCTAGCGCTTGCGGAGAGCCTGGATGCCAGGGATGTCGGGGTGGCTGCATCCGCCACTATTTTTGATATTCCGGGGGTTGGTAAACATCATTGATAAGAAAACGCCCACCGAGCCTTCAGGAGCCTCAATGGTGGGCAGATGATAATGTGTTTCCAGACTTATTCTGCCCTCTATGAGGATGGGCTAACGGCCATCCCCTAAGGAAACCTTCTATCCAGGGATCTGCGCCACCCGCTATCGCTTTGGGAAAAGTACCTGGCTCTTTATCAAGATGTCTTGCAACAGAATCTGGATCTGCTAGCTCCGGCTTTACCGAAGAACATTTTCAGAGACGCCTACGGTGTTTTTGAATATCAGCAGGTATCTTAATTTTTCGTGGCGGGATTTGAGGGTACAATCCAAATATTGAATGGCTGGATCCATGAAACTGCAAAGACTAAAAGAGTTAGTGTGGGACTCTTGGAAAAGCATACACACCTGGAAGGACGGTGCGATGATCGCGCCTGAGAGCTTTGATGTTGTTATGAAGCGTTTTGGCGATCGTCGTTTCAAGGCAACCTGGGTAAAAGCATTGTCACAGTTTGAAGCCCAATTAACCCATGATGGCTTGCTGGATGCTTACATCCTGATCTACACCTTTAATTTCACGCCGGACCAAGAATATTATGAATACCGGCACAATATTTTCGACGCCTTTTTGGCCTACCCTGATGCACTGGACGTCATTAAGCTGGCGTTTGAGCAGCTGTTTACACTATTCCCCCTAGAGGAGCAACGCGAGTTCGATGGTTTTTTTCGACTGGTTAGCGAGCGAGGAATCGACCCCAGGGCCATCAGAGAATCAGTTGAGTCTAACCGACGACTCAGGAGCGCTGTCGCGGCGTGAACGAGTTGATGGGGCAACCGTCAACAGGCGATTCAACAAGTCAATCAAAGACAATGGTGGTGCAGGCACAGTCTACCGAGATGCTGCGATCGCTGAAACCCGTGAACTGTTTGATTGCGATGTAAACACTTTGTATAGACGAACCGGAGGCAATCTCAATGATCGCAGCACCTTGCCCGTTTCGGCACAAGAAGCCTTTATGGTGAATGAAGTGTTTGCAGCTAATGAACTAGAGCGCAGCGTTGGGACCTATGGGGGAGAGACGCAAAAAGAAGTCAACCAAAAGATTGTGCAATGCGTCAGCCAAACCTCGAAACAAACTCGAAAGTGGTTGCCCTGGTAAATTTTTCGTAGATGCTGCCCTCTCGCCCTCCCTCAATCGGTCCATGACTCGCTTTTTTGTCAGTTACAACGTGGCATGAAACCTCTGTGAAATCGTTTGCACTATTCAACGAGGTTTCAACGTTTCCCACGTTTTTTTTCATTCTCCTTTGAGGCGGTACGATCGTGTGGCACCGCCCGCATAAACCAGAGGATGACACTATGAGCAATGTAAAAACTGTTCAATTCAGAGAGCTAGGCTGTGATTGTTTAAGCCGCATTGAAATCATTCTGGAGCGAGCGCACCATGAAAATTTCAGCTAATCTACTGCATAGAGGGGCGACTGCAACTGCGGCAGCGGTTTTGCTGGGGCTAGCAATCGCCCAAACGATGCCGCGGGGTCCAACCACCGCAGCTCAGGCTTTGATCGTGATGCTCACGAGCTTGGCGATTGGCTATGGCGCAGGGTGGATAGTGCGATCGCCTTGGGCCATAGCTCTGGCTTCCTTCGCCTATATGCTGGCGGTCGAGGTCGGGCGTGTCCATATCATTGGTCCAACGGTGGATGGACTGCGCCTGGACGAAGCCTTCGGGATTCTGGCACTGATTTTCGGACGGGGATTTCATGGCCTCGTCGGGGTCTTCCCGATTGTCCTCGGAGCCTATTGGGGCTGGGCAGTCAGACGATCTAGGACAGCTCCCCAGACACCGCTGATGCAGGTGATAAGGGCAGGCAACAGAGGGGCGATCGCGGCGACAGTCGGCTTGGGTCTGTTGGCGATCCTGATCCTGATGCCAGCAACGACTCCTGCAATTCTGGATGCGGACGGTCAGCCTCTACCAGGGAGTATTGCCAACCTGGAAAAGGTGCGCTTAGGGGGACAGGAGCAATGGATTATGCTGCGCGGTCACAGCATTGACAAACCCGCACTGCTGTATTTGAGCGGTGGACCAGGGCAGAGCGACCTGCCCTTTGTGCGAGCCCTGCTCGATGATCTCACCCGCGATTTCGTCGTAGTAGGTTGGGACCAGCGAGGCACTGGAAAATCGTACTCGGCTCTCGATCCCGCAGAAACGTTGACTCTCGACCAGGCGGTATCTGACACAGTTGAACTCACGAACTATCTCCGCCAACGGTTCGATGGAGACAAAATCTATCTACTGGGTGAATCCTGGGGCAGCACCTTAGGAGTGTTGGCTGTGCAGCGTCAGCCGGATCTGTATTACGCGTGGATTGGCAGTGGTCAAATGGTTAGTCAACGAGAAACTGATCGCCAGATTTACCGGGACGTTCTGGCCCTCTCAGCAAAGACAGGAGATACCGCTTTGGCCAGCAAAATGCGGGCCTACGGTGAACCACCGTACCAAGATATGCCCTACGCCAACGCCTTTGTTCTCGGACTGTACGATCGCCTCTCTCAACCCTACACGCCGCCATCATCCTATATCCAGCGAGGCACCGTAGCCCACCTCGGACCCTGGGGACTAATGGGCAGCGAATACAACTGGATAGAGAAAGTGAATGTGTTGCGGGGGTTGATTGATGTGTTTGCCATCCTGTACCCCCAATTGCAAGGGATAGACTTTCGTCAGTCCGTCACGCAGCTTGAGGTTCCTGTCTATATTCTTGATGGAGCCGCCGAACTCTCAGCCCGTCGTGACTTAGCCCTAGAGTGGTTTGAGCAATTACAAGCCCCGCGCAAGCAAAAATTTACCTTTGAGAATGCCGGACATTCCGTTGTGTTTGAGCAATTTGAGGCAGTTTCCAAAATCATGCGGAACAATATCTTACCTGAGACCTATAGGCCCATCAACTGACTGCTGTCAATGCGGCTCATCGGCAGTTCAGACGTTTAATCATGCCATCCCTAACCCCCTCAAACCTGAAAAGATCCCATGCCGATTTCACAACACATCACCGTGCGATGGGCAAATTTGCCGCGTGGGCTGTGTTCTTTTTGGGAATCGCGTACGTAGTCACTTTGGTGCTTGGACTGCTCTCTCTTGAGTCGCCTCAAGCTCCCATCGGGGATCCATTCTTTACCCTTCTAGAACTCCTCATTCTGGCCATGGCACCTCTGATGGTCATTAGCATGATCGCTGTTCATGCATATGCTGCTCCCAGTGGTAAAGCGTACAGCTTGACGGCACTGGCCTTTATGATTCTGCTAGCGAGTATTACGTCCAGCGTTCACTTTGTGATCTTGACAGTCAGTCGCCAAATTGAAGCGGCTGGATTGCCATGGGGTTCCCTATTCTTTTCTTTCAAGTGGCCATCTGTGGCCTATGCGTTAGACATCCTGGCATGGGACTTTTTTTTTGCCCTCTCAATGCTCTTTGCTGCCCCTATTTTTAGAGAAAGCAAACTAGAGAGAAGGGTGAAAATTCTCATGATTGTCAGCGGGGTGCTGAGTCTCGCGGGGTTGATTGGTGTACCCCTTGGGAACATGCAAATTCGGATGATTGGAGTCCTTGGTTATGCGGTCGTGTCGCCCGTAGTTTTTCTCCTGCTGGGCATACTGTTTGGGCGCATTCAAGAGAATACAGAAAGCTGATCAAGTTGTTGTCAGTATTCAACTTTAAAACAAAACTTTGTATGAGAATGAGCCATCTAAACGCTAATCCAAGGCAGATTCCCTTCATCGCTCTCGTGCCATTTTTGCTGATGACCTTTGGCTTAGCCTGGGGAATCTTGGGGCTTTTCATTCTGCTGCCCGCGCCGATGGTTGCAATTTTTGGTGAATTGACCGGTCAGCATCCACTATTCTATTTAGCGGTATGGGCACCTGCGATCTCAGCTTTCATTATTGTCATCTATAGCAGTGGCTGGCGCGGCTGGTGCTCCTATCTTTCTCGTTGCCTGTTCTGGCGCTGCTCCCCAGCTTGGTATGCTTTTTTGCTGATCGGGATGCCGCTGATTTTTGTTGGTGGGGCCGCATTAAAAGGAAATCTTTTCCCAGCCCCCCTTCCAGTTGACTCATTTCAGTCACTGCTCGTAGCACTTTTTCTTACTGCACTCAAAGGCCCCATCGAGGAATTTGGTTGGCGCGGGCTGTTCCTGCCGCTTCTACAACGTCGGTTTGCGCCGATTTGGGGCGGATTAATTTTAGGTGCGATCTGGGGGGTTTGGCACCTACCTGCATTCCTGCTGAGTGGCACCCAGCAAAGCAACTGGTCATTTACCCCATTTTTTGTAGGTACAATTGCCCTCAGCGTGATTGTGACCTCGTTATTTAATGCCTCACACGGCAGTATTCTACTTCCTGCCCTATTTCATTTTCAGTGTATCAATCCGCTCTGGCCGGACGCGGCCCCTTACGATACCGTCCTGTTTGTGGCGGTTGCTGCGCTGGTTGTCTGGCTCAACCGAAAATCCATGTTCAGAAAAGCGGGTGCTATGACGACGGATATCATTGTCCCATCCTGCAACTTTATGAAGAGCCAAAGCAATCTGTAGACATCACAGCGAATCGTGTCTTGACAAAGACGCTGCTTGTACAATTCAACTGAAGTATTGGGATATATGAAGTTGCCTGGTAAGGCAAGGTCTAACAATACGATGGAGCAGCGAATATCAATTTATTGCTTCGTTTCAGCCATGTTTGTCGCTGCTCATCTGTACTGTTATGAGTGAGGCGCAGCGCACGATATCGGAAGTAAAAGGAATTGTCGAATGACTGGCCTGATTTTCACGATGTTCGATGAGGCGTTGCTTAACCAAGGTATGAATTGGTCAAAGCCTAGATCCAGAATGGCCTTCTAAATCTCCCAAACTTAGGGGACTGCCAGAAGCAATTCCCCAGAATTGGGGGGCAGGGGGGTCGAAATCATACTTTTATTCAGCAACGCCCATTCGATTGGGACTTGGAAGAAATGATGGCGGAGCGCATCCTGTCGGTAGATCACAGCACAATCAACAACTGGGTCTTGCAGCATGGCCCCGAGCTGGACAAGCGTTGCCGCCCACATGGCCTATGGCCCCGACCCTGGACAAAATGGCACTACATTCTGAAACCCTATCATAGGGAAACCTTGAGAGCATTGAATCGATATTTTGAGTAACAAAAGAGGTCAAGTCTGAACAAATATATACATGATTTGACAGCGTCCAAGACCTTAATGACAAAGTTCAAGCGTCATTTCAGCTTAACCGTTTCAGCTAAGATTCTCATTCAGGTAACTTGTATTTGTTTGGATCGGTTTTATTTTTTCCTCAGAAAGATCATGGCTAGTGTAGTAAATATAAAACAATGCAACGTTATGACTAATAGGCATGTAGGCTAAAGTCCTCTCATATCAGTAGTTTTTAGCTTTTAACATGATTGAGCCAATGTTTCATTGTTAATGCAAAATGATGTCCACCTCGGGCTCTTGTCAGGTTTTGATACTGGTGGCGAAATATTGCTTAACATTAGCCAGGAGCACGGAGCTAGAAATTGATAATGAAGTCAATTATTCAGTGCATCAGGAAGGTCGAAAATGTCGCTACACCTCCAAGCTCAGTATATCGTTCCCCTTGAGGCTGCACATGTCGCGCGTGCGGTCTTTGCCAAAGGGAATCTCTGTCTGACGATGGCCGATACATTGAGCGAATTTATCAATGACGAAACCTTCAATGACCTGTATGAAGCCAAGGGACAACCTGGTATCTCACCTTGGCGTTTGGCATTGGTCACTATCCTACAATTTGTTGAAGGCTTGAGTGACCGCCAAGCAGCCGATGCCGTGCGCAGCCGGATTGATTGGAAATACTTGTTGTGTCTAGAGCTGACCGATACTGGATTCGACCATACTGTTCTCAGCGAGTTTCGTTGTCGGTTAGTGGAGGCCAATGCTGAGCGTCTTGTTTTTGACCAACTGCTACAGTTTTGTCAAGGCAAAGGCTGGCTAAAAGCTCGCGGTCGTCAGCGCACAGACGCGACTCATGTCTTAGCGGCTATTCGAGCCGTGACTCGACTAGAATGCGCAGGAGAAACCCTGCGAGCAGCACTCAATGCCCTGGCTGTTGCTGCTCCCGAGTGGACGATAGCGCACAGCCAACCTGAGTGGGTAGAGCGCTACAGCGAGCGGATTGAAGATTATCATTTGCCTAAGTCCAAGGCCCAGCGAACTGCTCATGCCGAAGTGTATGGTCGAGATGGACTGACTTTGTTAACGGCTATTTTTGATGCTGCCAGCCCCTCTTGGCTGCGCCAGATTCCAGCAGTTGAGACCCTACGACGGGTCTGGATACAACAATATTATTGCGAGAATAACAACATTCGCTGGCGAACCCAAGCCGAAGCGCCACCTGCTTCTATCATGATTAGCTCACCCTACGAACCGGATGCCCACTATGCCAAGAAACAAACCACCTCCTGGGTGGGCTATAAAGTCCATCTCAGCGAAACCTGTGAGCCACAAGAATTGCATTTGATTACGAATGTAGAAACGTCTCCAGCGCCTGTCGCGGATGGGGATATGACTGAGTCGATTCACCAGTCTTTGGAAAACAACAATCTCCTACCCAACAAACATATTGTCGATACCGGTTATCTCGATGCCGAACTGTTAGTGACCACTGACGAGCGCTATCAGGTAGATTTGCTGGGGCCGACGCGCATCAATCTTCATTGGCAAGCTAAGGCGAATCAAGGCTATGCTGCCGATGACTTCACGGTAGATTGGCAGAAGAAGAAAGTCATTTGCCCAGCGGGAAAGTCAAGCGTTTCCTGGACACCTGCGATTGACGGTCGAGACAATGAGGTGATCAAAATTAAATTTGCCTCAGCCGATTGTTCAATCTGTCCTAGCTTGCGCTTATGTACCCGTAGCGATCGCTCCAGACGCTCGATTACCATACGACCAGAGGCACAGTACAAAGCTCTACAGAAAGCTAGGCAACGAGAGCCCACGGCTGACTATCAGGCAGACTATGCACTGCGCTCTGGGATTGAAGGAACGCTCTCTGAGGGGGTGCGGGCACACGGCCTGCGGCGATCGCGATATATCGGCTTAGCCAAAACTCACTTGCAGCACCTGATGACAGCCACAGCAATCAACTGTAAGCGCATTCACAACTGGCTGAACGGCACTCCACAAGAGGCTACACGTACCTCTCAGTTCGTTAAGCTGATGGAGCCATCGGTATGTTAAGCAATATTTCGCCACCAGTATCAAAAGTTAGGAAGAGCCCAATGTACTTGACATTTGATAGGCGGTCTCGATGTCGCCCTGAATTGGCAACTCCTACACAGGCATTGTCACCACACCAAATCCGCTGCCGAGCGGTAATCATTGGTGGTGATCGGTTTGTTTGTCAGTCACCAAGTCGTTGAGGAGCCGGATGTTTGGAAACAGGCACGTCCGGTTCTGAAGACCATCACCGGGGGCGACTCCGGTGATGAGTTTAACCGGTGGTGAGTTTAACGGTTCTGTCTCGCAACCACATCGGGATGCTCCTCCCCCAGCAGCCGCTTCTGCATCGCCAGCGCCTCTACAAAAAGCGGTTCTGCTTCGCTGTAGCGCTCTTGGGACCGATAGAGCAACGCTAGGCTATCTAGACTGCGAACCACTAGTGGATGCTCACCGCCCAACAGCCGCCTGCTCAAGCTCAAAGCCTCTACCAATAGTGGTTCCGCTTCGCTGTAGCGCCCTTGGGACCGATAGAGCAACGCTAGGCTATCTAGACTGCGAACCACTAGTGGATGCTCACCGCCCAACAGCCGCACTCTCAGGCTCAAAGCCTCTGCCAATAGTGGTTCTGCTTCGCTGTAGCGGCCTTGGGCCCGATAGAGTTCAGCCAGGCCATTCAGAATGTAGGCTACATATGGATGCTCCTCCCCCAGCAGCCGCTTCTGCATCGCCAGTGCCTCTACAAAAAGCGGTTCTGCTTCGCTGTAGCGCTCTTGGGACCAATAGAGCAACGCCAGGTTATTCAAACTGACGACTATATATGGATGCTCCTCCCCCAGCAACCGCTTATACAGTCCTAATGCCTCTATATATAGTGGTTCTGCTTCGCTATAGCGGCCTTGAACCCGATAGAGCTCAGCTAGATCATTTAGACTGATAGCCACATCTTGATGTTCGTTGCCCAACAGCCGCTTTCTCAGCCCCAATGCCTCCACATATAGTGGTTCCGGTTCACTAAAACGCCCTTGGGAACAATAGACCCCCGCTAGGCTATTCAGACTTTGAGCAACGTCTAGATGTTCGTTGCCCAACAGCCGCCTTCTCAAGCTCAACGCCTCTACCAATAGTGGTTCCGCTTCGCTGTAGCGCCCTTGAAGCTCGTAGAGCTCAGCCAGGCTATTCAGACTGGTGGCCACATAGGGATGTTCGTCGCCCAACAGACGTTTTCTCAGGCTCAACGCCTCCACAAAAAGCGGTTCTGCTTCGCTGTAACACCCTTGAAAATCGTAGAGTACTGCCAAGTCATGCAGACTGGTAGCTACAGCTTGATGTTCGTCGCCAAAGCGGGTGCGGGTGACCTCTAAGCATTGTTCAAGCCAAGGAACCGCCTGCTCATACGCACCTTGCTCTCTGTAGAATCGGCTCAAGCCAATAAATGGCCAAGTCAGATCATCATTCGACAAACTGGACTGAAGCGTACTAGCGGCTTCGGCTACATGAAGCACAATCGGACTAAACTCAACTATCTGCTCTCGCGTCGGCGGATCTGATAATTGCTGGGTTGCGGATACCATTACCTGGCAGTAACTTTGTTTGAGACTGTCTGCACCCTCCCAGTCCAGCAATTTAGTACTAAAAAATTCTCGAATTAACTGATGCAACTGATAAGTGCCCTTACCCAATCTTTGCAATAGACTCCGATTCAGAAGTCCTGTTTGAGCATCTTCTAAATCTTCTTCGTCAACTCCTCCCAAGCAACTTTCTACCAAATTCCAAGGAATCGGAGCCAATCCAAACAAGCTAACAACATACGCCAACTGTTGTTCAAGTTCATCTAATGCTTGCCAACTCAACTCAAACGCCGCTGCCACACTCTCGTGGGCTGCCGTCATATCCGCTTTACGTTGGCATAAGGCCCGAGCAGTCAAACGCTTATCCTGCAAACGCTTTTGAAGTTTTGTCAGCGGTAAGTCAGGTTTACTTTCCAAATACCGACCCACGAGCTCTAATCCCAACGGCAAATATCCCAACCAAGTACACAACTCTCTAGCAGGTGACGATTCCCTTTCAAACCGATCAGCTACTCCATGGAAAGATTTCAGTAGCGCTAAGGAAGCTAATTCACTCAAAACCCTAATCTCAAAGCTGCTGATAGAGCTTCCTAGATGCAAGCGAGTCGTCAGCAGAACCCGAAATCGCGTTTCCTGCGGAGGTAAATAAGGTTTAATCGCTTCGTAATTAGTAACATCATCCACAACTAGCAAAGCCTTACCCTCGGGCCAATTGCGCCAACAATAAGCTACCTGCTCGGCCAACTCTAACCCGCCAGGAAGATTCAGTCCGAGCGCGGCCTTAGCAAAGCTAACAAGCTGAGTGGCAATATCCTGCTCGCGCGCCCGCAACCAGCAGATGCCACCGGGATAAGCCCCTTGCTGTTGGTGAAATTGGGCATATTGCAAAGCCAATTCAGTCTTGCCAATCCCGCCCATCCCATGAATCGCTGTGATGGCTAAATGTTGCCCTAATTGAAGTGCTTCATGAAGCCGCTTAAGATCCTCATCTCGACCTACAAATTTAACTGCACCGCTACGGGGAAGGTTATGGGGAATCCCAATGTGACGTAACCGTTGAAGTAATTGCTCTAGCAGATTCTGAAGCTGGGCATCTTCTATCTGTACGCGTGGGCCAATGTAAGCGATTCCACCCTGCACCAGTGTTTGGAAAGCGGTTGTATCCCCCAGATTAATCTGAACCATACTCTGACTCAGGACTTCCGCCAACTGTGAGTCCTGTGCCATTTTGTCCTGGAAATAACCATCAAGCTGCTTCTGATCCACGCTGGGATCCGCTTGAAGCTTCTCAGCAATGATTGCGTACAGTTTTCGGTTCGAATCAGTCATGGGAGCTGTCGAATGTCAGGGATTTGCAGATTTATCGTGACCATGCTGGTGAATCTCACCGATGTAGGCTGTCCCCCCCTCCACCTTGGTTTGCCAACCCTTTGCTTGGTTGTAAACGTTCATGGTCATGGCACTCTGATCCACCCTCTTTCCAGCATTAATTTCCTGCGCGATCGCTTGCAACTCGGCTGCAAATTCAGGCTCATCTTCGATTATATCCTGCAGATAAACCGTTAGTCGCTCCAACTCCGCCTTAGAGCCTTGTTCCACCGCCGCTAACGCTTTTTCCGCCTTATGATTGCCGCGGAGCTTCACCCAAATTTTCTGACGCAGCTCATCCATTTTGGCGATCGCAGCTTCCGTAAATTTTTTCGCCAGTTCACCCGCTCCAGACTCTAGAAACTTCTGGAATGCAAGGGTGACGATGGCTCCAGTCGTTAACGTTACAGGGTCTGTCATGGTAGATAGAAGGTATGTTTTCTCGCTACTGTATCCCTTACTTAAGTATCGATCAAGTTCAAACAGGACGACCATACAACAGCAAAAAACGTAAGCTATGAATTACCTACACCCACATCTAATCGACTAACAGAAACTGGGGTTATTTGCATATCCCCCCGAAAAGGTACATTCCACGTGCGATTTGTTGAGGCCCAAAATCTATGACCTAAACCCCTATAGAACAAGGTCTCCAGCCCAAAATCCCCTTGGATTGAGCGGCTGAACTCTCAGTTGGATGTAGGTGAAAGTCCTACTCATCAGACTCGGATGTAACTCCTGATCTGCCCACACCGACCAGACTCGGAATTCTGGAGAGTGAAGCTGGGGACAGGGCGCAATCAGACATCAATTGTGGGATGACACTGGCGCTAATAGGGCGTCCTCATGGTGAAACAGAACCTAAGAAAGCAGCCTAATACCAAGCAGGGACACAACTCGCCTATCCCGACTTTACTGATGCTCATCCCCGCAGCCTTTCCTGGAATAGAGCTGCTAGAGTCCTGGGGAATCAGTGGCTGAATGGGTTCCACCTAAAAGGACAAAACAATCTGACCGAGGGAACGAAGAAAAACGAAACAGAGGTTCTAGGGCAAGGTCGAAAACCTGGATAGGCTGGACGAGCAGCGGAAGCCCACTGATTCGGGTAGGACAGGTCGTCATTGACCTGAGGTGTTCAGAAAACATAACTCAGCGCAGAGCATGGTTAGACACAGCCTTTCGGCCAGTGAACTTTGGCAAAGACTGCCGTGGAAGAAATTCCGCCGCATCCTTTTCCGCCTGCAAAGACGAGTGTTCAAAGCTGTTCGAGCAGGAGACAGACGCAAAGCGCGGTCGCTCCAAAAGCTGATTCTCAAATCCACCTCAGCAAGATTCATGGCCATCCGCCAAGTAACACAGCTCAATGCTGGCAAAAGGACACCCGGCGCGGACGGTAAATCATCCTTGAGCTTCAAGGAAAGATTAGAACTGAGTGAAATCCTCAGAACCTATGTCAACGATTGGAAACACCAGGGACTACGCCAGATTCCGATTCTCAAAAAGAATGGGAAAACGCGCATTCTCAAAGTGCCGACCCTTGCAGACAGAGCTTGGCAATGCCTTGCGAAGTCTGCTCTGGAGCCAGCCCACGAAGCAACCTTCCACGCCCGCAGCTACGGATTCAGACCAGGACGCTCGGCCCATGATGCCCAGAAGATTCTGTTCCTCAATCTCAATTCTCGGGTAAACGGAATAGACAAGCGAGTCATCGAACTCGACATCGAAAAATGCTTCGACCGGATACGACACTCAGCCATCATGGCCTAGTTAGAGCGAAGCTGACATACGGGGCAATTAGCTCAAATCTAGCGTCTGAAACAACGTAATCTCGTTCAATGACCAGGCCATTTTGGGCTGATGGTATCAATTTTTCCTAGTCGAGAAGCGATGCCTAAAATGCTTGCTATGTAAGGCTTTTAGATCTCTAATTGCCCCTGGTGACAGCGTCGCTTTAATCAGGCCATTAAGGCTCTTGATGACCCCTTACTTCAATCACAACTAAAGTTTTACCTGTTCATGAATGTGTTAACCATAGCTTCGGTGTAGGGGCACAAGAAGCGTCTCTGATTAATTACTGTCGAAAAAATAAAAAGGAGGACATCCTATTTCTCACGCGAGCTTGCTACTCCTTAATCTGCTTCTCATTTCAACATTGTTCTCGCTAAAATATGATTAAGATATGGCTCCCGCAGCCATCAACATTTCAGGATCGAGTTTGAGGTTAGGAAATAGATGCGAGGAAATAACAGTGTCCTTGGAATATACAGTGTCTGAATATAGCCCCTCTTCCAAGAGAAGTATTACTACCTGGACATGGACAGGATCGACAATCCAATATTCTGGTACCCCCAAAGCGGCATATTCAGATCGCTTATGGCGATAGGTGGTCGAAACAGCTTCTGGAGTCACGATTTCAACTACCAGGAACGGTGGTGTCTGACAAATATTGGTTTTACTTATCATGTCAGCCTGTTGGTCTGCACGGATAACACAAATATGGGGTTGCCTCACCTGCCGCCATCCCGTTCTCAGACCTGCGCCAAAAAGACACTGCCAGGGCTTTTCCAAAGCATCGATGGCGTGATCTATCTCTTTTTTGAGGAACTGTGTCAGTAACAACTCCTTAAAGCTGGTGTTAGACAGCACCCTTAAATAGCCGTCTTTTAATTCATAGCGAGTATCAGTGCCGTTGTAGTATTCGCGGATATAGTCTTCACAGCTGTATTGTTTGAGCAGGAGGGGCGCATCTGGAGCAGGTAGTTCAGTCTCTGATTGAGTCGCAGGTTCTTCAAAAATATCATCAGTTTCACTAGGGAGCCGGAAAAAACCTGGGGAAAGTCTAATATTGCGTGAGATCGCCACTCAATAGCATGTATTACTGAGCATTAAATCTGCGATCGCAACCCACAATCTAAGCCGATAGGCAGTTAGAAACCTGATGAAAGCGCTTATGCTACTGAACGAGTTTTCAAGGGTTCCCCAGTTTTTTTCCAGTCTCCATTGAGGGCAATCTACCTGCTTTAGCTAGCTTTGCTGAAGGGCTCAAGGAGGACTATGAAGCAGTCAAAGCGGGGCTGACATTACCTTGGAGCAATGGCCCAGTCGAGGGGCAGATCAACCGTTTGAAGATGTTGAAGCGGCAAATGTATGGTCGAGCCAGCATGGATTTATTAGGTAAACGCTTTATCCTGGCTAGTTGAAAAAGATGGATGAGAATTTAGGGTCAGCGACGATCCTGAGCATCACCAAAAGCGTGCATGAGCCCATAATTTCCGGAAGCCACAATTCGTCAGGTGGGGCGTTCTACCTGGAAAGCAGAGATAAATTATCACCGTCGCTCGCTCAGCGAGACAGGTATGTTCCGGCTCAAAACCGTTTTCACAGGTGAGGTGTGTGCGCGTAAGCTCGAAACCCAAACCACAGAATTGATGATTGAGTGCAAGGCGCTCAATCAAATGACTCAGTTAGGAATGCCGGATAGTTACCCGGTTGAAGCTTAGAATACTGCTGGAACGGGGAGTTCCTGTCTCTTTTCTGATTCATGCAACAAAGCCAGACACAACTATTATATTTATGTCTCATTGATTCATCATTGAATGCTAGAGATATCGAAGAGTTCTATTAAAATATAACTATTCTAGAAGTTTATCACGGTCTAAGGTATCAATAATTGGCTTAGATATTGATTTGAATTGTGGTTTTCAAATACTTAAGAGGATTAACTTGATGTCAGCGATCGCGATTATCCAACTTCCAATAGCAACCAAGATTCTATCGAATTCTGATAATTGCCTTGACGACCTGAAAAAGGATGCCCAGATAAATATTCATGCTGGTTTTCGAGGGTCTGGTATCACACAGGTGCCCGCAGAGCTGCTTAGGTCGCCTTATCCTTCGACAGAGTAAATCAAAGCGTTTTCAGATTTTATGCTGTCAAAAGGTCGGACCGTAATTTAAAGGAAGTTCTGAAAAAGCATAAACAGTACGATTCCAATCCGTAAGGAAAATACCCATGACCGAAAATAATTTCACCTTAGTAAATCTAGAGACTACTGTCTGCACTGATTCTTCCGTGAAGCAAATGGTGCATGCTTTACCTAAAAAAGACCTCAAAGAAATTAGGGGCGGCTTGTCTTTATTGCCCGTATATCCCATCAGTGGTGGACCCGGAATGTGTGATGGGTGCGAGAAAAGATTTTAGGCAACATTTTTCTGAAGCAGTTGGATTTTGCAGCCCCAAGATCAGACAATCGTCTACCACGCAGTCAACTGATTAAACAGTCTGAAATGACAAGGAGAAAATCCAATGACTCACACCAAACGCAACTCTCTTTCTATTTATGCTTTGGAAAAGCAAATTTCACAAAACCTCTCTGAGGAAAATCTCAAGGAAATTCGCGGTAGTGGTGGAGGCAGCCCGTGTCCTGATTGCCGCCCTGTAATGTGGTCTTCCTTTATTGCCCGTACGCCCCGTTAGGGGAGATCCATGTGCCAAAGTCTTTAGACAACATTTTTCTGAAGCAGTTGGGCTTTGCAGGCCCAATGTCAGACAATCGTCTACCACACCGTCACTGATTAAACAGTCTGAAAT
>JBCDDJ010000033.1:0-27812 GCA_039180385.1 Cyanobacteria bacterium P01_G01_bin.38
AAGTTTCAAAACATCAGGGGATCGGATTTAGTCCGCAAGGGTCATGGTCGGAATCGATATTCAAACGGCGCAGTCCGTTCTATACAACTTTTTCCTGCAAAGCGTACATCGTGAGAAAACTGAAGAGACACTGACGGCTTTCAGTCGTCTATTTAAGGAGTCCACCCAATCTACAACCTGGGATCTTGCCGCCGCATTGCACGCGATTATTATTTTCAATGATGAAAAAGAATTTCATCATACACTGAAGCGGATTTGCTACATCCTCATTAATAATTGGGGGTTACAGCGCCATCCCGACGCGATTAGAAAATTAGTTGCGCTCTTGCAGAATCAGGCTGTTCTCCAACCAGGGCTCTCTTTGCTCAATAAGCGTTTGCGAGAGTGGCTAAGGGGGTTTGTGCAGAGTGACCATTACAAAGAATTAAAGCTATTTGCTGCCCGTCATCACGAAGAGGCGCATTGGTGCGATCGCTACACCACTTACCTACTGGTGCCGCAGTATGTCAACTTAAAGAACCCAGTTGAGCAGCGCAAAGCAGCCCACTCATTTTCCCACCGGTTGCGGGAGGAGTTTCGGTTTGATCTGGCCATGTATACTGCCCGCTCAGAGGGCCATGCTGAAACGTCAGAAGAAAAGTATTTTGTCACTTCAGGCAAAGCGCTCTACCTGCCTAAAAACCCAACAGTGCTGGGCGATACGGTTTTGACCCTGGTCAAGGTGCTGTTGCTCAGACCCGGTGAGTTTAGCTATACCAATCTGGCGAGTGTATTTCGTCAGCAGGTCTGCCATCTGAGCTATCGAGACTTTAAGCGGGCGCTGCTCCAATATTTGCTGTTTGCGCTGCCGCTTTCTGCCACCGCAGATGTCCTTAAGCAGTCTCTGGTAGACCCTCTAATGGGGCTCTATGCCCACCGTGACTATCAAGAAGTCAACGATGCTCTGATTTTAAGGACCTGCAATAGTCTCATTAATGAGCTGCTGACCCACGACCGTGAACATCCCTCACCGTTATTTGTGCGAGTGATGGCCCAGGGTAATCCGCTCTATCTGGTGCTGGTGTTGCTCAAGATTTCGCTGTTTTGCCGCCATGTGCAAACCCATCTAGAGCTACGGATTGCGGATTTGATTCGCTATTACGAAGGTTGCTCAGAGGCTGACTGTAGCTGGGTGATCAATTTTTTTGAAATGTTCCGTATTACCTTTGCTATTTTTGGTGAGCAGACCCGATATAACCTGGTGCGGGTTGCCCAACCTCAGCCAACTCTGTCTCCACCAGTCAGCCTGGATGACTATCGGATTTTTTCGCAGATGGGGCGTCAGGGGTCGGATGTGGCTGCATTAACTCCGGCACTGAGTATTGCTGCTAGTTAAGATTGTGTCGAGCCTTCTCACCAAGCGCAGCGCATTCACCCGCACATAGTCTGCTCTGCCTCTAATCATGCTGCTTTGAAAACTGGTACGCCCCAATAAAGGAGAGCGCGATCGCAACCACCAGCAAAATCGGAATTGAGTACCAAGGAAATTCTGATAGCGGTTGGTAGGCTGCTGCCCTGAGTCCGACGGATGTATAGGTGAGGGGCAGCAAATATACAATCACCTTGAGCGCACTCGGCAGCGTTGCGGGGTCAAAGAAGGTTGCTCCCAAAAACGACATGGGCACAATCAAAAAGTTATTAAATAGACCCACGCTCTCCAGCGACTTTACATTCAGGCCCACAATCACGCCGAGTCCGGCAAAGACTGCACAGTTCAGCACCAGCAGTAGCAAAAACAGCGGGTTAATAAAGCTCAACGGCTGCTGGGTAAATAGGACCGCCACTAAAATGACCGATGCTGCTGTTAGCATCCCTCTAACAACCCCCGCCAGCATCTTGCCCAAGTGCAACGCCAGGGGATGGATCGGATAGAGCAGCATTTCCTCAAAGTTCTTGGTAAACAGCCGCTCCCCACAAATTGAGAAGGTAGTACCCCCAAAACTAATCACCATGGATGACAGCGCTACCATCCCCGGTAGCATAAATTCTAGATAGCTATCTCCGGCTGTAGGGGTGGCTACCCTGTCAATCGAGCTGCCCAGCCCCAGCCCAAATGCCAGGATGTAAATCAGCGGTGATACTAACCCCGATGCCGCCACCTGGGGAATCCGTACCCGCAAATCGAGCCATTCTCCCCAAAAAATGGTCAGGGTATCTGAAACTAGCGTATTTAAGGGGTGTATCTTTTTGAGTAAGGGGTGTATCTTTTTGAGTGGACTCGCTTTGATAGACTTCACGGGGTATTCACCAGTAGACTAAAGGGATGCCTCTGTACGCAACTTGACGAATCAAAGACATATTAGGAAAAAAACTTCTAGATTAGACTAAACCTCGACCGCATCCAGACTTGAGTTTGCCCTACGGGCAAACTCAAGTTTTCAAACGGGTTGTGGTTTCGATTAAACTTTCTGACTGTCTCTAGCGTCTCATGAAACGTAAACCCCGGTACATGCCACCTCCGAGAGAGATATCTGAGAGCTATAAATGACTACCGAGAGCCGCCCAATAGCCCCAACGGCTGACCGGGTGATGGGGGGCCAGCCGGCGGTGATCCGAAGGGCGGAGGCAGTAAAGACCTTATCAGAATGATGGTCAGACTCGGTTCTAATCGGGTTTGGGTTTAGTCGGGCAGAGGTTGCCCAAAGAAAATCGGCTCAGGCCAAACTGAAATCGGGGTTGTTTGCGCTGGGGTTTTAGACTCTGAGATACCTGAAATGGTTGGGGCTGCGCTTTCGGGCGCTGTCTGGTTTGCGGTCACTGGCAAAGGGGTCATTGATGGGGCAAGGGAGGTTGCGATCGCATTTGTTTCTGATGCTTCCTCTGCTGGGACTGTCGGTGCAGGTTCTGTAATGTCTGGCGTGGCTTCTATTATTGCCCCCTCGTCGATTTCTGGCTCTACGGCACTGAGTTCGCTTTCTGCGGGGGGGGCTGCTTCGGGAGCGGCTTCATCGGCGACAGGCTCGGCATCGGATGATGCAATCGGGGCGGTCGCGTCTAGGGTGGGCAAATCGTAGGTTGGGCCCGCCGCGCCCCCGTCTGTTGTTTCTGTCGGGTCTGAGGATGCGTCGATGAAGCCTCCCTCCTGGAGAGTCGCATCTTCAGACGCAGGTTGCACTGGGAGCCCCCCAGCCACATTTTCAGTCACCTCAGGGGCGCTCATCGGGGGCACCTCGGTCACGATGGCGACATCATCGTTTTCTATAGGGATACTTGGCAGGCTGGGTGGGCTTGACGGGGCAACCGGCGCATTGGCCAGGGACGGCACGCTGATCACCTCAGCATTGGCCGCTGGGGCGTAGGGGTCAATGGGTAGCACATTGGGGGTATCACTCGGACTGGGCTGTGCAACTTGGAGATTATCTGCGCTGAGACTAGGGGGCAGCACCAGCGCCTCTGCCCCGCCCAAAGCTGAAAAAGGCCCCCCCTCATCGATAGCACTATCCTCAGCAATAGCCGGAACGACGCCTGTAATCAGCGGACGAAAACGCCATTGTCGCCGCCCATCTACATCGTCAAACTGGATGTCAGCCTGCTCTGATTCCAGCTCGGTGCCCGCCATCAGATCGACGACAATCCGCACCGCATTGTCAGAATATTGTGAAACCCGAATGCGCTCGACTGGGCCATCATAGGTTCGCTCTGTATCGACATCCCCTAGCTGGGTCTCGGGGATATCTAGCACAACGCGGGCGGGCTCTGCGAGTAAGAAAAACTGAGGCATCACCCCCTCGGGTAGCGAAAACTCAAGCTGTTGGGTGGCTGGGTCAAAGGACCAGGCCGACAGCTCCTGTTCGTTGGCGTAGGCTATCCCTGGGAAGACCGCATTGGCCGATATGGCAACTGGGCAAACCATGGCCGTGGCGATCAGGCTCCATCCCCAGATTTGCTGCTGTCCAAACTGCTGCCCCATGTGCTCTAAACCCCCTGCTGGAGAAGAATTGACACGATTAAAGGTATCAGCATACGCCAATTTGTAAAAAATAGGCTGTTTTTTTGATAAAAGTTTCGGGGGGGCTAAGATTTATGCGCCATGATAGGGGGGCTGGAATGGAGATCTAGACCTGTGGAAATGCATGAATTATTGACGTTATTACTATTACTGAGCCCCGGTTTACTGCTCTCTGTAATTGTGATGACGGCCTTTTCGTTTGGAGGGTAAATCAGATGGTGATGGTCGAGTCAACTATGCTGCCTTTGGGCACCACTGCCCCTGCTTTTGAGCTGCCGGATGTAGTCTCGGGTGAGACGATCTCCCTAGATATCTTTGCGGGCAAAAAGGCACTGCTGGTGATGTTTATTTGTGCCCACTGCCCGTTTGTGAAGCATGTGCAGCAAGAGTTGGCCAATCTGGGCAGTGACTATGTCTCTCAAGAGGTCGGCATCGTTGCGATTAGCTCAAATAGCCTCGAAACCCATCCCCAGGATGGGCCTGAGTACCTGAAATCTATGGCTGAGACCCTGGGGCTCAATTTCCCTTATTGTTTCGATGCGGATCAGTCGGTTGCCAAGGCTTATACAGCAGCCTGTACCCCCGATTTCTTTTTGTTTGATGCGGACATGAAACTGACCTATCGCGGTCAGCTCGACGATAGTCGCCCCGGCAACGGCAAGCCAGTCACAGGTGCTGATCTGCGCGCAGCCATAGACCAGGTGCTGACTGGGCAGACAGTCCCGCCTGAGCAGATGCCCAGCATTGGCTGCAATATCAAGTGGGCTCCAGGTAACGCGCCTGCCTATTTTGGAGCATAGAAGCATATCGGTTGCCAACCGCCAGGCCGCAAGATGTGTCAGGCAATCAGGCCATGAGATTGTTAGGACTTGTCTTCCTATGATTCTAAATTGTGGGCCATTAACTTAAAGTCATTGTGACTACAGGTTATGCTTAAAATCGCTAGACTAGAGTTGTTCTTATCTATAACTCGGTTATGGCGCACCTAAAGGCTCGACGGTCTCAAAACATCGAAGGTGATCTGTATGTTGATAGCACCTGCATTGACTGCGATACCTGTCGCTGGATGGCTCCTCAGATTTTTGCCCGAGCGGATGGCCAGTCTGCGGTTCATCATCAGCCTATTAATGAAAAAGAACGCTTAGCAGCTCTGCAAGCGCTGCTAGCTTGTCCTACCGCCTCTATCGGCACTGTTAAGAAGCCGATGGATATGAAGCAAGCCCAGGCCAGTTTGCCAATTCTTGTCGAAGACACTGTTTATCACTGCGGCTATCATTCCGAGAAATCCTATGCGGCGGCCAGCTATTTTATTCAGCGTGCCGATGGCAATATCCTGGTTGATTCACCCCGGTTTACCCCACCCTTAGTTAAGCAGCTAGAGGCGATGGGCGGGGTACGCTATCTGTATCTCACCCACCGTGACGATGTGGCTGATCACCAACAGTTTCACGACCATTTTGAGTGCGATCGCATTCTCCACGTTGACGACATTAGTCGAGAGACCCAAAGTGTTGAGATTCAGCCCAGCGGGACTGAGTCCTATGCTCTGGCAGACGATCTGCTGATCGTCCCGGTGCCCGGTCACACAAAGGGGCATACGGTGTTGCTATATGACAACAAGTTTTTGTTCACAGGCGATCACCTGGCCTGGTCAGTTTATCTAGAGCACCTGTATGCCTTTCACAGATACTGCTGGTATTCCTGGTCGCAGCAGATCGAGTCGATGAAACGGCTGCTCAGTTATTCGTTTGAATGGATCTTACCAGGACACGGTCGCCGCTATCATTGCGATCGCACAACCATGGCTGCCGAGATGCAGCACTGTGTTGAGTGGATGGAGGTCCAACGGTAGGAATCTGCGAGTCCCGGTAAAAGCCGAACTATGGGGCATAATGACAATAGCAGCGAGTTGAAAGATCGAGATATGGTTCAGTCAGCTACCACACAATATATGACTGTTGAAGAATATCTCGCCTATGACAGCGGTACTGATGCCCGCTACGAACTGATTGATGGAGAACTGGTAGACGTGCCACCTGAGAGTCCCTTGAATGTTCGTATTGGCATGTTTTTGATGACTCAGTTTATCAAACTGGTACCGCTGGTTCGTGTTTGTCATAAAGATGCGGAACTTCAGCTTGCTAGCAAACGGGCTAAGTTTAGATATCCTGACTTAGTAGTCCTTTCTGAAAAAGGCGTCGCGGCTCTTGATGGCAAGGCTCGCAATACGATTTTCTTAGACATGCCTGCGCCGCTTTTAGTGGTTGAAATCGTCTCTCCTGATAATCCCTCGCGAGATTATCGACAAAAGCGCTCTGAGTATGCCGTCCGAGAGATTCCAGAATACTGGATTGTAGACCCAATCACTCAAAAGGTAACGGTACTGATACTCCGAGAGGGGTTTTATGACGAAACAGTATTTGTGGGCGATCAGTCAGTTGAATCGCCTACCTTACCCTCGTTTTCGTGTACGGTTGAGCAAATCTTAAATTATCGAGATACATAGCCTTCCTGTTAAATAGCCTCACCATTGGTGATAAAGTTCCTCGGCATAGGTCAAAATGTCTTCATTCGGTAAGCGAATCTTTCGCTTTTGTCTTGGATAGCTGGTTTCGATGGCTTCGGCGTCTTGTTCAACCACCAGGGCAACCCCTTTCAGAATACTATTATTAAAGGCTCTGAGAAAGCTATATTGGTACTGAGCGAAAACCAGAACAATTGAGCGAGTACAGTGCTGACTTTCTGGATAAAGCAAGTGCATCTGCACTAACTTACCTGTTGGCAGAGATGTATGCACGACAGTTGTTGAGGGAAATTCATATTCCAGGTGGATTTCGTATTGTTTAGGCAATAACAACAGCGCTGGATTGCTCAACAGCTCTCGCCATGAATTATCGTCCCGTTCAAGCCCTTGGATAACAGTCGCACAGTAGCCATCTTTCGCAAAGTGAGAAACGTGATTGTTTTTGATTCGCAAAACATCCCGGTGGGTACCGTTTTGGTGATTGTAGTCATAATTGATCAGTACGTTGCTGAGAAAGTCACCCTGGATGCTGCGGGAAATAGCCACCCCGACAAATTCGTACTCCGCTGCAATCTGTTGATGTAGTTCAGGAGTAGGTAATCTTGGCTCGTGACCGCCATAGGTCCAGATAAAGTCTCCTTTTACAATGAGGTCCAGAGACGCCATCAGGGGTCTTCCTTCAGTTTTGCCATTGCGACACACCTGGCCGCTACCGTTAAATTCGACGGTATGAAATGGGCAAACAATTGTATTGTGTTCTTGACAAATCCAGCCGTTAGCAAGGGAGGCTTGCTGATGGGGGCACACATTCTCTAACGCAAAAATACCCCCTCGGGTATCTTGCCACAGCACGTAGTCTTGGCCGTTGAGGGTAAGTTTATAGGGCTGATTTTTGCCCAATATGGAACGATGGGCCACCAACCAGGGTGCGCCAGGTAGGATTGCCATCCCTTACTCCCACTCATTAAACTCAGCTTGCTTGCGGCGTCGTGCTCGTTTGGTGTCTTGCCAGGCGCTACCAACCCCCTGCAAAATGCCGCGTCCGATCAGGCCGATGCCGCGTCCGACCACTTCGGTGAGCACATAGACAACGCCGCTGCCCACAAATGAGATCACAGTGCGAACCCTTGGTGCGAGGGCATCGCGTGTTTCAATAGCCATGGTGAGTGCCCATTGGATGCCTGAGAGTTGGTCTAGCTCATCGCGTCGGGGGGCGTAAATGGTATCTAGTTCAACGCCACGGGGGGTTAACCTGAGCAGGCGATACTGGCTTTCAAAAACCGCTTTGGGCTCATTGACCCAGTTATCCCAGCGATAGCGCCAGGCTAAATTGTTGCGAAACCGTTCGATTTCTCGGGTAGACATCAAGCGGCGATGGTAGAGACTTTTTTTGATCGCTTCTACGTCGGCCAGACGATTGAGCAAGGGCTGCATGACGGCATTCGCCATTTGGATTACTAAATTTTCGAGTAGCTTTTCGCTGTGGCGAATTGCCTCTGGTGTTGTGGCTAGATAGGATGCGCCATCGATAAATAGAGATTCTTGAAATAGCCAGTGACCCAACAATTCAGAGGCAAGCGGAATCTGGCTGAGAATCTCAGTCCGCACGGTTTGTTGTTCTTGTCGCAACACCGAGACGACTTCTTGCTCAACGGCATTGACCCGGACGGTGTAGTACTTGCCAAAAAACTCTTCGATCACGGAAAACCAAAGATCGTTGAGTAATTTGGGGGTTTTCTCAGGGAGCTGGCCGGGCTGTATGTGTGACTGGCGCAGGTCGTCTAGCAAATCTTCGAGCTTACGCAAGATGATATAAAACAGCTCGCGTTTTTTTTCGGTGCGTAGAATGTCGATCTCTAGCGGAAAGGGGCAGGTGTTTTCAAGGTTGGTTTGCAGTTTGCTAAAGATGGTCTCAAAGATCAGGGCTTGGATATCGCCTGGTCGAGATTGCAACGCCGATTCGGGTATGCCTGATAATGCAGCCCCTTTTCTCGGTGGTCCTGGTAACCCAATGTTTCCATCCACTCTACCTCCCCAGGCTTTAGCCACGGAGTCAGGTGCGTTGATCAGGGGTACGTTGGCTGGGGTGAGATCAGCGCTCCCCGTGTTGTTCCAGTGGTTGCCCCAGCTATTGTCTCTAAATTGGGGGGTCGCCCATAGTTGTTTGACGAGCCATCGAGCGGCTTTGAGTTCGCGGGTGCGGCCTTTAAGGACCTGGGCGTTTAGCCAGGTCAGGCGACCACTCTCGCGGGCGGTTTGGACCTCGGCCATAGCCTGATGAATTTGCCTTAGACCTGAGAGCCTCATGCTCAGCCGCATGGCTGTAAACGGCCCTGGAATCTGAGCAGGCATTGGGGGACGAACCGGGTCGGCGGGGGGGAGTGGAGACTGAGGGCGGGGTCGGGCAACTTCGCGGATGAGCTGGGCCAAGTCGCGGACGGGCATACCGCGGGTGCCATAGCCGTCAGCCCCTACCTGTCGGGCTGCTGACTCGAGGACGGGCTCGGTCTTTGCACTGAGGATCAGCACGGGCAACTTGGGAAATTCTGACTTGATGGCCCGACACAGGATCAGACCCGGCATTTTGTCGGGATCATCCTGGCCTAAGCCCATGTCTAAGACCACCAGATCAATCGGGCGCAGCTTGCGGCTGCGTAAGGTTGGTTGATCAAAGGCTTGCTCTAGGGCCCGGAGGCGCGATCGCAACTGCTCGAGTGCGGCTTGGGCACCGCTGGCCTCATCTACTACCTGAAAGCCGGGTAGTTGCTCTAACCAAACCCGTAGACCCAGTCGAAACGTTGGGTCTTCATCCACCAGCATCAGTTGAAGGGGACGCTCACTCATGCGGGTTTGGGCTTAGTAATCGTCGTAATAGCCGTCATCTTCGTAGTAGCCATCCTCTTCATAGTAGCCATCCTCGTAATATTGATCTGCGTAGGCTTCGGCTTCGGCGGCCCAAATGGCGGCCAGCTCGGCATCCCAAATATTGATAGAGCGTCTGGCTTCGCTGTAGAGGGCGCGACCATAGCCGATCTGGGCAGCCACTGCGATCGCATCTGACAGCCGTCCTCGCGCCGCCAAGTTTTCAGCCCGCACTAAAATCGGCCGGTCTTCCGTGATTTGGATTTGGGTAGTCCAGCCGCTGGCCAGCTCTCGGGCCTTGGCGTGGAGGGCGCGCCCTTCCTCAACCTGCTCGATTTCTGTGACCGCATCGCGGAGTTTGCCCTTGTCCGCCAGGGCAATTGCCTGATCGATAATCGGCTGATCTTCGATAATTTGGATACGTTTGGCCCACTCCGCAATTTTGGTTTGGGCCTCAATCCGCAGGGCCCGACCCAGGGCGACTTGACCGGCTTCGTCGATGGCTGCTTGAAAGCCTTTCAGATTTTCGGCTGAGGCGAGCTGTTCGGCCCTGACCAGATAGGGGCGATCTTCGATGCGCTCTACTTCTTTAGCCCAGTGAGAAATCAGGGTTTGGGCCTGAATCCGCTGGGGGCGGTCAGGGGTGACCAGCTGGGCTTGCTCAATGGCCATCCGGTAGGCAGGTTTGTACCCCAACTGCGCCACCAGGTTAGCAAAATAGAGCTGCCTGAGGTCTTCAAGCTTTTGGGTCCAAGCGCTGGCGCTATTTTGAGCCTCGGTATGAAAAGGACTCGTTTTAGGGATTTGCCGAACGGCCCGGATCGCCTCCCCCAGGCTAAGCATCTTGCCATAGGAGGGTAGCCAGTGATGGTCAACCTGATTGATTAAACGTTTGGCGTAGGCAAAGTTAATCAAATCTTGGGCTTCGGAGGATTTGGCTAAATCAACCGGCACTTTTTGAATCGCCTCAATCGCCCCGTCGAGATCCTCTTGCTCCCATTTGCGGAAGCTATATTGCAAAATGGCATCTGACCACTGGTCAATCGATTTTTGGGCTTCTGGCCAGGCCTTACTTCGGATGTCGATTTTTTGAACCAGCTCCAATGCCTGAACGGTCCCCTCAAAGTCTCCCGCACGAGCAACGGTGCGAGCTTCTTCTAATTGAGCACGAGAATTTTGCTCCCGTTGGACTTCTTGCATCAAGGCCTGATGGCGCTTGGCTAGCCAATAGTCGCTGCTGAGCAGTTTCAGCTCTTGCAGAGCTGTGCGGGCGGTGGGCCAATCTTGCTTGGCAATGGCTTGCTCAGCCTTCTGGGCGATGGCTTCCCCTTGCTGCCACTCTTTTTGCCAGTTTGCGATCGCATCTTTAACGGTGGGATACACCTCCGCTTTCTCCGGGATCTGCTCCGCCAGCTCCACCGCCCTAGCCAGATCTCCCTGCTGTATTCGAGCCTGGGCCTTGTCCAGCAGGGCCTCTGACCATCGGTTCAGGAGGCTTTGGGATTCTTTATAGGCAGGATGCGTCTCGGGCCAATCTGCAGCCAGTACGATCGCCTCAATCAGGGCTTGCTCAGTGCCGGTTTCGGCTTTGACCTTGGCACAGTAAAACCGCTCACCATCCGTACTAAATGTAGAGATTTGTTCACAATTGGGCAGAGGCGGGATGCGTGTCATCCAGGCCAATGCCCAAATACCCAGTGCACTTGAGCCTACCAAGAGGCTCAGCCACAACAATGGCCACAACCAGCCAGCCTGGCGGCGTGGCCTCAAAATTTCGGCATCGGGTTGAGAAGTTGCGGGGGTTGAGGTCATATTGGCCCAGGGCGACACAGTCTTTGAGATGGATGAATACTGAAGGGATGCTACTCAGCAACGCGCGTCAAATTTTTTGATGTCATTGTAGAGGTAATTAGCTCAGTTAAACAGGGCTTTAAACCTTATTTACGCCCTAATGCTGATACTGGTCACCACCTAATTTTTAAACGACCTCTTCTGACGGATCCTACTGGATTCGAACCAGTGACCGACCGCTTAGAAGGCGGTTGCTCTATCCACTGAGCTAAGGATCCTTGCTGGTTAGGAAAGCACAGTGCCCACGTTAAATCTAAATGTGAATGGTGGTTTCCTGACCTGCAATGCGATTGTAGCGGTGCTGCCTGTAGCAAAGCAACTGGGTATGCTGAGGAAACTTAAGCATTCGAACTGTCCTCTATTATGTTTAGTTAAGCCACTGTCAGGCATTTGTCAGCTTGGTTCACAGGGCGACTATAGTAATAGCTTTATGCTGGGGCAAAAAGGCTTTATGTGCTCAGTTCACACAAGTTAAGGGCTGTGTTTTCTGGGTTGCTCGCCCCCTTGCTCAGTTCTGGTAGGAATTTATAAACGGCATCATGTTTATCCTCAAGCGCCAGGATGTTGAGATTAAGAGTTTTCAGCATCCATCCAAAGATCAAAAAATTCCTATCCTTGCTTATCAGGGGCAAACGTTTCGTTTGCTCAGCGTGTTTAGTGCGTCTCAAGAAGAAGATGCCAGGGCGCTTTGGCGCGATCTCACCGATAACCGAGGCAAAGCCTGTGTCTTGCTAGAGGAGCCTGAACGCTTTAGCATTTGGGGCAAAATTCGTTTAGATGCGGCTGGGATGGCCGTTGTCCCCCAGAAGTCGAGCCAATTGCCCGCAGCTTATGTCCAAGCCTGTGTGCTCATTTTGCAGGCTGTCTACGAAGACATCGAAGATCTATTGGGGGCCAAACAAGCTAAGCGCTTTGAGGCCGATCTGGCGACGATGGGGGCTCAACAAAGGTTACCCCAGGGGGCCTCTGCCAGGGCTGTACATAATTTGCTCAATCTTGATCCCTTATATGGTCAACTGCCTCCCTGGCAAGAAAAGCATCTGAATAGCCTGTTAAGTAGTCTGTATAACCTGGGTAAGACCTACTTTGGCAAGGCTAACTTTACGGATCGGGCCATGTCGTCGTTAGACGACCTCTCGGCGAGTGAGCGCGATAAATTTTTGCAATGGTTAAGTAAGTCGCCAAATGCCCAGTTTTGGAAATAACAGACCCCAATATTTAGCTTTGACAGACGACTAGATGCAGGTTAAAAATCTGAAAACCCAAGATATTAATCGCTAAAATTACCGTTGACTTGCTAAACTATCAGCTACTTACAGTGTGCCTTTAGTTTGGGCTTTAGTTTTAACGGGGGCAAACGTTGGTCGCCGCCCGACTCTGGGTATGCTGCAAGCAAACGTTGTCAGTGTACGAGGGTGTACCGTTGAGCCAACAGTCCTCCGCTTCTCAGGCTAACTCTACCCGACCGATCATCATTTTCTGCATTGGATGGGCCGTTTTTTCTGCTTTATTTTTCTTACTGTTTGGTGTGCGGGCACCGGGCGAAGAGGAGTTGCCAAACTGGTTTTTGATTGGCATCAATCTCTTAGAAATTATCGCCTTTGCCCTGGCCACCGTGCTGTGTTTTCGCAATGCCAATAGCCCCCAAATTGTTAGCGGTCGCGGGGTTTGGTTATCAATAGGTATTGGCATGCTGGCCTTTACCTTGGGTAACGTTTTGTTTGCCCTGTGGGGTACCTACTGGGGGCTTGATCCAGCTGTCTCACTGGGGGATTTTTTCTATCTATTGAGCTATATCTTCCTGTTTATTGGCATGTTTCAAGCCGTGTTGCCCCGTCGTATCGACTTGACTCTGCCCCAGTGGACGCTGATTTTTGGCATCGGTATTGTTGGGGTTGTCCTGGCGTATTTTCTGAATTACCAGGTAGCGGTGGCAGCGGATTTATCTCCATCGGCTGCACCCGTTAGGGTCACTCAGATAGCGACTAGTCCTGCTGATGGCGCGCGAGCGACGGTTCCGTCTCAGTTTGTTGCGCAAGCGCCGCCAGCCCCCGATGCCCCACCGCCGCCGGATGCTGAGGCACCGGAGGCTCTGCCAGAGGTTTTGCCCACAGCACCAGAGGAGCCGCCAGAGGAGCTGACTGAAGACGCTTCTTCGGCTCCAGAATGGGTGATCGCGGCTGATCAGATGCTGGAGCCCATGGAGGATTTTGTGGGGCTGCTCTATGTGGTGGGTGATTGCTTGCTGGTCGTTATCGCGGGGATGCTCTTGGTGGCTTTTTGGGGTGGGCGATTTTCCCAAACCTGGCGACTGATTGCGATCGCAGCTTTTTTCCTTTACATCGCAGATATGCTGTTTGCCTATGATCTCAGTCGAGATGCCTACGTTGAGGGGGCTTTCTGGGAAGTTTTTTGGACATTCTCTGCTATTTTCTTTGCCCTAGGGGCGACGGTTGAGTATGAAATCTCCACCCGCTCTCGCCGTGGAACTCGCCGGAGGAGTTAACGAAGTCCCTGAAAAACTGTCATACTGAATACTGCAATTGAGGGACGGATAGCAGCATGGCCCCGCGAAAACTGTCTGATGCAGACAAGCGCGACGTAATTGAGTTGTATAAGCAACCCCAACACACGACCTCCACCATCGCTGAGCGATATGGGGTTAGTAACAGCACCATTAGCCGTATCCTCAAAAACCTCATCCCTGAGGATGAGTACAGCGCTTTGATAGCGCAAAAGCGGCTGTCATCATCGGCTGATAAAACAGCTCCCGCAGCCCCGCAAACGCGCGAACGCCCTAAGGTGCGCCCTAAAGTCAAAAAAGTTGAGGCCCCGGTAGACGATGCGTTGGAAGAGCCTGGCTCGCTAGTAGAAAAGCCCAGCGCACCGGTTGATGAGCCCAGCGGTAAGCCTGCGCCGCCCCGTCGCCGTCGTCGGCAGCAGCCAGAGGCCGAAGAGACGCAGCTCGCGTTAATTGATAATGAGGCAGAGACGCCGTCTGAGGCCCCAGTCTTAGAGGATGCCGAGGCTGATGTCGCTGACGGGGCGGTGGCCGCCGAGTTGCTCGAAGAGCTGGGTGAGGATGATTTTGACGATGACTTTGAGGACGACGATTTTGAGGACGACGAGGATGACAGTGGCGAAGAGGATGAGGACGATGGGGATATCCTTGCGCCTCAGGTCAGTAGCCACTCAACGCTGCAAATCATGCCGTTGCAATCAGCGGTTTTGCCCCGCCCTTGCTACCTTGTGATTGATCGCCTTTCTGAGTTAATTACCCGTCCGTTAAAGGACTTTGCCGATCTGGGTCAGATTCCCCAGGCCGAGCAATCAGCCCAAACACTGCCTGTGTTTGATAATCATCGTGTTGCCCGTCGGTTTTCACGTCGCAATCAGCGGGTCATCAAGGTGCCAGACGGTCAGTTATTGACCCGCACCCGTCCCTATTTGCAGGCTAAGGGCATTAACCATTTGCTGATTGATGGCAATGTTTACTCTCTGACGGGGGAAGAGGGATGAATTGGGTAGAGAGTGGAGAGTGCAGCGTAAAGGAAATCAGGCTGTTTTACCTACCCATACCCATTGCCCACTACCCATTACCCCCTATGAATGCCGACGCTTGATTCTATACTCAAAATTTTATAGCTCAAAATTAAAGCCTGACTGCTGCTTTAGCGCCTCATATTGCTGGGCATCAAACTGATAGAGCTGTGCAGCTCTATGGGCGACGTTAGTTTCTTTTTCGTTGAGGGCGATTAAGATTTCCATTTTGAGCAGCTTTTTGCGAAAGTTGCGCTTATCGAGGGGGCGGTTGAGAATCGTTTCGTAGAGCTGCTGGAGCTGGGTGAGGGTAAATTTGGAGGGGAGCAGCTCAAAACCAATGGGCTCATAGCGAATCTTGGCCCTGAGTCGCGCGATCGCCACTGATACCATGCGCCCATGATCAAACGCCAGCGGCGGCAAGCCCTCAATGCTAAACCAGCTGGCGTCACTGGCATCGGTGGCGGCCTGTAGGCGATAGCTGTGGGTGTTGATTAAGGCATAGTAGGCTACTGAAACAGTGCGATCGCGCGGATCGCGGTCTGGTTCACCAAAGGTATACAGCTGCTCTAAAAAAACGTTCTCGACCCCGGCTTCCTCATAAAGTTCGCGACGGGCGGCTGCTTCTAAGGACTCGTCAAGCTTCACAAACCCACCGGGTAGCGCCCATCCACCTTGAAAAGGTGGCAGATTGCGTTGAATCAGTAAAACCTTGAGTGTCGGTTGTCCAGGCAACCCCACATTACTGTCAAAGTCGACCCCAAAGACTACACAATCAACCGTCACCGCAGGCCGAGGATAGGGGTAAGTGTAGGTCATGGGACGTTGCTGTTTGACGTTTACGGGCGGACTCGCTATAAATGAAACATCTATTGGTGTTTATTTTACACTAAGCTGCTCTTTAAAACCTTTCAAACCTGTCTTTTAAGATGAATAAACAAGGGCAGGTCATACTTATGTTTGGCGCAATTATTGGGGATGTGGTCGGTTCGGCCTATGAGTTTAAATCGCATAAGTCTAAAGCGTTTGCGCTGCTGACAGACGAGAGTACCTTTACCGACGATACGATTTTGACCGTGGCTGTCGCCGATGTGCTGCTCCATGGCGGCACGTATACCGAGGCTTTTAAGCGCTACTATCAGTCCTATCCCAATCCCTGTGGGGGGTACGGGGCTCGCTTTGCAGCCTGGGCGGCCTCTGCCCAGGCTGCACCTTACCAGAGTTGGGGCAATGGATCTGCTATGCGGGTGAGCCCGGTTGCCTATGCGTTTGATGATATTGAGGCGGTCTTGTCTGCGGCTCAGCAGACCGCGGCGGTGACCCATGACCACCCAGAGGGGGTTAGAGGAGCCCAAGCCACTGCTGCGGCCATTTTTTGGGCGCGGCAGGGATGCTCAAGAGTCGATATCAAAGCCTTTGTAGAAGCGAGATTTGGCTACGATCTGAGTCGCTCACTGGACCAGATTCGCCCGACCTATGTGTTTAATGAGTCTTGTCAAGCAACGGTGCCTGAAGCCATGACTGCGTTTTTAGAGTCCGCTAGCTTTGAAGACGCCATCCGCAATGCGGTTTCCCTGGGCGGTGATGCCGATACTTTGACCTGTATTACGGGTGCGATCGCAGAGGCCTTTTATGGCGATATCCCCGAGGCGATTGCCGATGCCGTTTGGCAGCGTTTGGACGATCCCCTGCGGCAAATAGTAGCGAAATTCCGCGCTCGGTATATGCCGATTTTGGTTTGAGGATTTTGGTGATAGGTGATGGGTGATGGGCAATCGACTGGTTGCGATCAATCTTGCCCTGGGCAACCACAAGGGATGGCCCCTACCCTCGACCGCCTCATCTCCCCTATTCCCCCATCCCCGCGTTACCCCACCACCTGCTACTCATTACCCACCACCCTATGCCTACCCAAATCACCCACCCCCTCCCGCCCTTCTTCGACCCTACCCGAGTTGGCGAAGTCTGGCGTGTGCCCTACGAAGCGCGCGCTACCCAAGCCAAAGCCTGGGCCAAGCAGCATGGCATTCCGCCCGCCAGTGCCGATCGGCTGCGGGTGTGTCTGCTGGCCATCGATGTGCAAAATACTTTCTGCATCCCAGATTTTGAGCTGTTTGTGGGCGGTCGATCAGGTATGGGGGCAGTCGATGATAATGTGCGGCTATGCCAGTTTATTTACCGTAATCTAGGTGAAATTACGGAGATTATTCCGACCTTAGATACTCACACGGTCCATCAGATTTTTCATGCTAATTTTTGGGTTGACGCGGCGGGACAAAACCCACCGCCGATGACGCTGATCTCGCTGGACGAGGTTGAGCGGGGACAGTGGCAGGTAAACCCTGCGATCGCGCCTAGTCTGGGGCGTGATCTTGCTGAACTGCAAGGCTTTGCCCTCCATTACGCCCGTCGTTTGAGCGAAGACGGCAAGTATCCCCTGACCATCTGGCCCTATCACTCCATGTTGGGGGGCATTGGGCATGCTCTGGTGTCTGCGTTTGAGGAGGCCTGCTTTTTCCATAATTTGACCCGTGATCAGCAGACTCGGTTTGAGCTCAAAGGTGGCAACCCATTGACCGAAAACTATTCTATTTTGCGGCCTGAGGTGTTGGAAAACCCCCAGGGGAAAGCCATTGCCCACAAAAATGCGGGCCTGATTCAGCATTTGCTGATGTTTGACCGAGTGATTATCGCTGGGCAGGCCAAAAGCCACTGTGTCGCTTGGACGGTAGACGATTTACTGAGTGAAATACAGACCATAGATCCAGCCCTGGCTCAGAAGGTATATTTGCTAGAGGATTGCACGTCGCCGGTGGTGGTGCCTGATGTGGTTGATTTTACTCAACAAGCTGACCAGTGTTACCAGCGCTACGCCTCAGCGGGTATGCATTTGGTTAAAACAACCGATAAAATTGCGGATTGGTCAAGTTTCGAAATGTAGCAGAATAGTGGGTTTTCTTGGGATATGTAGAATAATAGAAGTTAAATGGCACACACACGAACCGTCTGCCCCTTAGAGAGGATAAGTAGCGCCCATGCATTGTCCAATATGCCCGACCGCTACGCTCACCCGTAGTCGGTTAGAAGAGTTTTTGTCTGTTAGATCCTGCAACTCGTGTTCAGGGCATTGGATTTCTTCCTATGACTACTGGCATTGGTTAGAGTGGCACAATCAGAAGCCTAAGCGCAAGTCGGTGCCTGACAGTCGCCCTGCGCCTGACTTACATATTGTTGAAAATCGGCGGGCTGTATTTTGCCCAGACTGCGGCCATATTATGCGTAAGGCGAAGGTCGGTCGAGGGTTAGAGTTTTATGTGGATCGCTGTTCTCACTGCGGTGGTTTTTGGTTTGACCAAAACAAGTGGGAGCTGCTTCACTATCACGATCTGCACGCAGTGGTGCATCTGATTTTCTCCGATGCCTGGCAGGCCCAAATCCGGCAGAAAGAGTTCAAAGATGTGTTAGAGCAGACCTATCGTACTGCTCTGGGGGATGAAGGCTACAATCAGGCCATGCTGGTCAAGCACTGGCTAGATAATCATCCCCACAAGGACTATGTGCTTTCCATGCTCAATCAAGAATTCTTGACTGAGGCAGTGTCTGTCGATGAGCCGATGCCAGATACCAAGATTCCGGTGACCGCAGACAATGACGCTTACCACAGCGCCAATCTTGAGAAGCCGCTCTCGTACGAGCATCCACCTGTGCTTGATCGTGAGGCGTGTTAGGTTTTGTCTATCTTTTGACCTGAAAGCCGCACGTCGAAGCCCAGACGCCCCGAACTGGATCCTAGCAAAGTTGGTTTGCCCATCTTCACCGCTGTCAGCAGACCTTTTGATGCCTATGCTTAATCCAGACGATGAGATATTGTTTGAGAGAAATCAAGGCATGGGTCGAGATATTCATCGTCGAAATATCGCCCCTTGATTTGGTGTTACTGGATGCTTGATCTAGTCTTTAGGGTTGTTCAGAGGCTGAGGGTAAAAAGCTGATGGACTTTATCAGCCTATTCAAGTTGGCTGGTAGCAGTGTCTGTCGCCTCGATTGTCAGCACCTGGGGCGGTGTTGCATCTGGGGGATAGAGAAACTGCACTTCGACCTGCCGCTGCTCACCTGGGGGGATATCAATCTGCACCAGAGGTTCGCCTCGCTGGCCTCGTTGTTGCACCAAATGGGTAAAGTTGGCTCGCCGTCTGCCGGTTTCATCAGGGTAAAGAAATAATACTGTGCCTCGGAAAAAGACACGGGGGTCAGGCGGGTCTAAAAAGCTCAGGGCATCCTGCAAATTTTCATTTTGCAGCGGCGTTTGGACTGAGAGGGTAACGGTTTGGTTGCGATCGCTATCGTTATAAAGCGGTAGCGTCAGGTTGTATTCGATGCCGTAGTTACCGTTCGCCCGATAGGCCGTATCGGAGTATCTCGCCAGCATGGGCGCACTTTGAATCTGACCGGTGCCAAAGGTGTTGCGCTCGAGGGTGCTGAGCACATAGGAGATGGGGCGATCAGTCTCAGGAATGGTCAGCCGATTGCTATTTGAACGATCAGTGAGGGTCGCGCGCCAGGTAGACCCCTGGGCGACCCCGCCAACTCGACCATAAATTAAGGGGTCGGCGCGGCGGGCGGCGCGGGGCGAGGTCGGCGGAAGATCCCGTGGACTGGCCAACTCTCCTCGGATGAGGATCTGTTTCCATTCATCCAGGGTGGGGACGCGCTCGCCGCCATCGTCGGTGGCGGGGGCATGCATGGCTAAACTAGCTACATAGACTGGGCCGCTGCTTGAGAGGCGCACCAGGGTAGAGCGGGCATTGATCCGGTCGTCATCTCCCGAGGCTTTGCCCTGGGTGGGGGGTGGCAGTAGCGCACTCCCAGGCGACAGCGTGCCGTCTGTGGCCACACTCAGTCGCCGCAGCGGAATCGGCGCATTCATGAGTAGGTAGCTCTCCCCCGGTGGGATCTCGACCTGGTTGGGCCAATGGGGCTGACGACGATCTCGCAAAATCTCATTCATCAACCGACTGCCAGGCCCCGAAAAATTAGTGCTGGACAGGTTTGACTCCACCGAGGCACGCTCGTGCCACGGGGCGTCTTGACTCAGGTAGCTGGCAGCTTCTCGCAGGTTGAGGGTGATGGGGCGGCGACCGGGATTGTGAACGAGAATGGCTTGATAGAGGGTGCGAGTGTCGCCTGGGGTTTGCGATCGCACCACGTGGTGCGAAAAAATATCAAACCGTCCGTCAAAGGCATAGTCCAAATGGGCGTCGGGGGTAGCCTTCCCCCGTCTAGGGAAGGTCGAGAGTAAAATGCCATCGGTTTGAACCAACTCAGGGCTATTGTCATTAAAAACGGGCACCTGATCCAAAGCCCCTGGCAGCGGGCGCACTTCCTGCGGTTGGACGATGGAGTTTGTCTGCTGGGCTAACCTAGCCGGGGCGATTCCCTGGGGGCCGCTCAAATCAGTCGTCGTTTCCAGGGTTGGTTCGCTTTGTATTAAGGCCAGCAACGATAGCAGTGTTAGCATACACGCCTCATATCCCTCATCACATCAAGATTCCCATTCAGGTGCTGTAGCGGCCCTGATCAAAGCAATCGGCCACTTCGCAATGAATACGCTACCCTAAAACCTGCGGTTTGGTAAGGGCAATTGGCCAGGGGATTAGGGATAGGGGCAATGGCCGCTCTGCTGCGATCCTCAAACGGCTTCAAAAGAAGGCTGGTCTGCGCTGGTGAAGCTTGATTTTGACCCAGATTGGTCAAGTAGAGATGGATGAGCCGCCTGGAGGTCTGTGTTTTGCAGGTCTGTGTTTTGCAGGTCCGTGCTTTGCAGCCCTGCATTCTGGGGTTTATATTCGGGCACCAGTATGCGTAAAAGCGCCCGGACGAGCCCGAGATGATTGGACTGAGCCGCATTGATGAGCTGCGTCAGCTTAGGGGCCAATTTGTCCCAGGGCAAACCATACTCTGGGCTGCAGTAGATTTTGGGATGCTGGGTAGGTCGAACGTCTTCGCCAGAAATCAGCAGCTCTTCGTACAGTTTTTCACCGGGCCGTAGCCCCGTAATTTTGATTTGAATGTCTTCGCCCGGCGTTAACCCACTCAGGCGAATCATCTGCAAAGCCAGGTTATAAATTTTGACAGGCTCACCCATCTCTAGCAGAAAGATTTCTCCACCAGTGGCCATGGCCCCAGCCTGGATGACCAGACGAGCCGCCTCAGGAATGGACATGAAATAGCGAGTGATGTCGGCATGGGTCAGGGTGATCGGCCCCCCCTTGGCAATCTGATGGCGAAACCTAGGCACCACAGAACCACTGCTGCCTAGGACATTGCCAAAGCGGACGATTGCAAAACGGGTGTTGGCGGTCTGAGCGGAGAGGGCTTGAATGGTCAGCTCAGCCACCCGCTTAGTGGCTCCCATCACATTGGTTGGACGCACCGCTTTGTCGGTAGAGATCAGCACAAATTGGCGAACCTCTGTGTCGATTGCGCTTTGGGCTGTGCTTAAGGTGCCGAATATATTGTTTTCGATGCCTTTGGCAATATTGGATTCGAGTAAAGGGACATGTTTATAGGCCGCTGCATGGTAAAGCGTCTCAATTTTGTGTGCTTGTAAAACCGATCTTAGGTAGGGGCCATCGGCCACATCTCCTAATCGCGGCACTATCTCAAGGTGGGGATAGTTTTCTGTCAGCTCTTGATGAATCTGGTAGAGGGCAAACTCATTGAGCTCATATAAAACCAAGCAACTCGGACGCTGTTGCGCAATCTGGCGGCAGAGCTCTGAACCGATGGAACCGCCTGCCCCGGTCACTAAAACGGCTTTGTGGGTAATTTGTTTTTGCAGCAGACTCAGATCAGGTGCCACTTCTTCGCGCCCTAGCAGATCGCTAATATCGACGTCTTGGAGCTCTTTAATCGCCACATGTCCTGAGATAATCCTGCTTAGGGGGGGGACAGTCTTGACCGGGATAAACTTTTGATTGAGGGTTGCGAGAATGCGCCGTCGGATCTTAGCCGAGACGGACGGCATGGCTAGCACGACGGTGTCAAAGTAGCCACGTTTCCAGAGGTCAAGCAGTGCCTGGGGTGAATAGACATGGAGGCCCTGAATACTGACTTTACGCTGCAAATCAGCGTTGTCATCTACAAAACCAACAATATCGTATCTCGGGCTATAGGATAGCGCTTGAAGCAGCTCTACCCCCGCAGCACCCGCCCCGTATACCATAAGGCGGGTAGGTATCATGACCTGTCGTTTGCTGTGGGACAAGCTTTGGCGAATGATCCAACGGAGGGTAAGGCGGACAGAGACGACCAAGATCAGGTTAAGTAAGGCGTTGACAATCAAGACCGATCGGGCTAAGGCCCAGTCCCCCAGGAAATAGGTCAGGACAATCAGGGCAACGGTGCTTAATCCAACTGCTTTGGCTACGGTTTGCAGCAGGGTGAGGTTAGAGTATCTGAGGATGGGCCGATAGACACCGCTGCTACTAAAAACTATCAGCTGGATCGGCAGCAACATTAAAATTTGCCACCCATTATCGAACATAAACTCCAGCGGTAGCAGAGAGTCCAGACGAATCGCGATGGCTAGATAAAGGGCAAGGGTAAAAATGGCTAAGTCGATTAAGCCTAAAACAAACCTGCGCTTACGACGATTGCCTCGGAGAAGGAGCTTAGCCAGAAAACTTTTTAACAGTTGATAACGATTCATCATGCCTAGGTGTGATATCAACGACCAGCTGGGTTGTGCATGACTGAAAATCAACACAGGGCCTGGCTGTCGGAAGGTATTAAATTAATTAAGGTAAGACCGCATAAATCCAGTGACCTAGCCGAGCTGGCCTCTAGTGAGGCAGCTGATAAACGTAATGTAACCACCAAGTAATGTGACCACCAATCGTACTAGCGGGCAGAAATAGTCAGAGAGTCGGTATCAAAGGGGGCCGGGTATGTGGCTCAGATATGGATACAATCAAGACTGGGGAGATGTTGTATTGGGTTTTTGTTAGAGGGTCTTAGCGCGCTGTCACTAACGTTGTCATCAGACGTAACACACAAAGTTGGAGTTTCGAAAATCGTTGAAAAATTTGGCCTAGAAAGACCTGGCCAAATCGGAACCTCAAAACTTTTTTGCTGATTGTGACGATCCTTTTTTGTATTTTCTACCTACAAGATTAAGCTCTCGTTGCTTGACTGGTGCGGGTTTCGCAGGAGTACTCACTGAATCTTTAAATTGTCTTTTAAGTGGTAGAGTGCTTTCCACTCAATCAGTTAAGTTGACAATGCTTTCTGTGAGATAAAGCTCATATGAGTTCTTAAAATCTCATTTTCACCCTATAAAATAGGAGGTTGAGTCATAAAAATGAAAAATCAGCCGTTAAAAATCCATCAAAGCTGAATAATTTTTAGAATGACTGTCGTTTTTCCCAGAGTTCACAAGATAAACCTGGCTCATTTCCCTTGAAGTTTCTGTAAAGAGCAGGGGGGACATGATTGACGATGCTCAAGGGCACGTACTTACATTGAGGGTTAGTGAGGCATTTGAGGATTAGCAGGGTACTTAGAGTCAGTGGCGTATTGGAAGGATGGGTGAGGGTGCTTAGGAATTGGTGGGAAGGCTTGCCTGGATTGGTCAGTTTCTATGGATACCCTCTTGGGGACTCTACACGGAAGGAAACGTTATCGAGTGTTGCAGGCTCAAACAACTGAGAAACTCATAGCCATCCCTCTAGTAGAGTGGCCTTTTTGGTTGGCCTTTGGTTTTTGGTCGCTTTGGCCAGAAAGTCGAACGCCTGTTTTTGAATTTGAGGCTATCCCTTTTAGCAGCCGCGAGATGGTGCTGATTGCACTGTCTCTCTACTATTTTGGCTCAGCCCTGGCAAAGCGAGTGTTGACCCGCCAGACGTCAGCCTCCCACCAAAAAGCCGCAGTTGCTTTGCTCAAGCCCTGGCACTTTTATTTGCCGCTGGCGACGGCTGGTCTGGTGCTATATGCGGCGGTTTCCCTTGCAACCAGCGGGTTAGACGAGCGTAATCGGCTGGCAATGGGGTATACCTTGCTATTGGTTGGCTGCGCCTGTCTGCTGGCCTATGGCTTAGTGGCAAATTTGAGCAGTGCTGCTCTGCGGGTTTTTTTGTGGCGGCTGGCGGTGGCGATCGCCGCGGTGGGGTTGTTGTACACAGCGGTGACGTTTTTCTCAGTGGGCATTGGTGGGATTCGCAGTCAGGCGAACTCTATTGCAGGCGAAGTCGGAGTCGGGCGTGCTACGGGGCCTTTGTTTGGGGCGAGTACCGGCTACTTTATTTTGTTGCCTGCGCTGGCCTATGCGATCCAGCAATTATTTTTAGACAAATCCCTTTTTAAGGGCGTTGTGGTGTTCAGTTTGCTCCTGACGTTGATGAGCCTGGGGTCACGGGGGTCGATTATTTGCATCTCAATATTTTTTATATTCGCGTTCTTTTCAATTAAGAATAAAAAACAGGCGGCGATCGCAGCGTTGCTGACGCTTTTATTGATGGTGCCAGCGGCTGGCTTGGTGTCCTCTCAGGCGGGGCGCGTGACGGATCGATTTCAGTCCTTTGAGGCGTCTGCTCGCACAGAGTCGTATACGACCTCCCTTGCAATTGTGGAAAATCGCAATGCGGAAATGAACTTGCTCGGGTCAGGCTATGGCTCGATTTGGGCCTGGTATCTGCCTTTGCACGACCGAGACTCAGATCTGATTTGGACCCCGTTTGGCTACCTGTTGTTCCAGCCGCATTCTACGTTTTTACTGCTTTGGGTTGAGCTAGGCCTGATCGGGGGGGGGTATTTTTTGATGCTGTGGGCCATCTTGCTTTTAAGCATGACCGAAAATTTTAAACAGGCCCTATATCCGCTCTTTAACTGTGGAATAGCTGCCTCAGGGTTTGCCATGTTTTTTGACACATTCTTGATCATGGGGGCGGTGCTCAGTACCGTGTGGTGGATATTTCTATTTGGCAGCTTGTCTATCAATGCCCAAAAGCCCATCAGACCCCATAGCCCTTAAGCGGTTGGGAGTTTATTAGTCTTTTTATGTCTAATGTTTATAGGTTTATTGCGAGTTTATTTCGCAGTCGCCTGGTTAAAGCTTCCTCCAGTTCATTTTTGATTCGCCTGTCCTATACCGGGATAACGTTTGTCACCAGTGTTATCTTTGCACGGATCTTTGGGGTTGAAGGCTTAGGGATTTATACCTATGCGGTCACGGTTGCCAATGTGCTGAGTATTCCGGCGACGCTGGGGTTTAAGCAGGTTTTGATTAAGCATGTGGCGATCTATAACGCTCAGGGGGAGTGGCAAAAGCTAAAGGGGTTGCTGCTGGTGTCGAGTGCAGCGGGGTTAGCGATTTCGCTCAGTTTGGCCATCGGCCTGATCGGCTTTTTTTACAGTCGAGGCGATGGGGATGCCACTCTGGGGAGTGCGATCGCAATTGCCCTGATTAATCTGCCGTTTGAGGCGATTCGCAAGTTGAGGTTAGCGAGTCTGGTGGGGCTTGATCAAACGACGAAAGCTTTCTTGCCAGAGTTTACGATCGGCCCGAGTCTGCTGCTGTTAACGACGCTGGGGGTGTATGCCTTGAATCAAGGCACTGTGAGCGTCATGACCGTGTTGCAAATTAAGGTGGTGATTACGGTGTTGACCTTCGTTTTAGGGGCCTATTGGCTACATCAGGCTTTGCCTAAGCCTTACCACCAGGCGAAACCCCAGTTTTTGAATCGGGAATGGTTTGGCATGGCCTTCCCGCTCTCGCTGGCGGAGGGCTGTGGGATTATGAACTCTCGATTAGATATTTTGATGCTGGGGGCGATCAGTGGGCCAGAAACCGCAGGTATTTACTCAGTCGTCACTCGCGGCACGAGCTTGATTCAATTAGTGACCCAGGCAGTGTTTAACGTGATTCCACCAAAGATGGCAACGCTGTATGCCGATGGCAACTACGAAAAGCTCAGGGCTTTGTGTCAAAAATCGACCCGGTTACTCTTGGTGCTGTCGGTGGCAATCGCCACTGTGATTACGATTTTTGGCCCGTCGTTCCTGACAATTTTTGGCAAAGATTTTACGGCAGGGTTTGCGCCGTTGCTGGTCCTGTCTTTGGAGAAAGCGGTCTTAGTCTTTGCGACCTCTGCAAGCTATTTGCTGATGATGTCAGGGCATGAGCGAACTGTATTTAAGTCGGATTTTCTGGGACTGATGTCTAATGTGATTTTAAACTTTTTGCTGATCTCGAGATATGGGGTGGTTGGGGCTGCGATCGCAACCACAATTTCCTCCACGATGGTGGCCTCTGCCAAGTCGCTAGCCGCCTATAAATCCCTGGGGATAAGATTGGTTTGAGACTGGTTTGAGCTGGGCGCGTCTACTTTAAGTCGTCAGTCTGGGAAACTTTTAAGTAACCCTATAGATTTATAATTCTTGTCTTGACTTATGAAAAGTGATTCGGTATCCCACGTACAGGTCATGAGCCTGGGGCACTCTGGCTCTACGCTGATGAATCTGTTGCTGGGCACCCACCCTGACTTTGTCAGTCTGGGAGAAGTGATGCACAGCTTTATGTATGAGCTTAAAAACCCAGAAGCCCAGTGTTCTTGTGGCGAACCTGCGAGTACCTGTATGTTTTGGGGCAAAGTGTTGCATCAGGTTTCGGCTGAGTCACAGCTGGATATCCCCAAGGGGTACCAGGCTATTTTTGAAACTTTTCAGGCGGTATATCCGTCTTCCAAAAAGCAGTTTGCGGATTCTTCTAAGTCTTTAGAAGTGATCAAACTTTTGGATTCGACGCTTCAAAAACCGCTGAAGGTTGTTTTTGTGATCAGAGATGTTCGCAGCTATACAATTTCTCAAATTGACAATCTTAGCCGAAAATTTTCTAGTTTTAACACTAAGGATAAAATCCTCAGAAATTCATTGATTAGAAGTCGATTTTATTTCTACCTTGACTGGTACTACCGGAACCTAAGGATCAGAAGCTTTTTAGAACGAGAAAATATCCCCTATATTCAAGTGGGGTACGAGGAAGTTTGTCTGCGCCCCGACCTTTTGCTAGGTAAGATTTTTCGGTTTTTGGAGGTAGAAAAGCCTGCTCAATCGGGCAAGCAACAAAGTGCGGAGCCTGCTCAGTCTGAAAGCCACATTATTCGCAGTAATCGGATGCGTTTGCAAAAAGGCAAGCAGACGTTGTCCTACGATACTCGCTGGTTGACCCGCAATGAGTGGATTTTACCGGCGGCGGTTTTCCCTGGCATCATGAGGTTCAACGCTCAGGAGGTTTATGCCAATATCAGCCGTGCTGAGAACAAAAAGTGGAGCGTGTAGAGAACGCAGAGTCAAGATGGTGATGCCTGCTTGTTATACAAGGTTGTTATGAAAGTATTATTTTTGACGTCTGAATTTCCACCCTACGCGGGCGGCGCTGGGGAGTATGTCTATCAGGTGAGTGCTAATCTATGTCGAGACTGCGGTTTTAATGTCAAAGTCTTGGCCTCAACCAATCATTTTGACCCCAATGAGGTCAGAGAGTTTGATAGCCATTTTCCCGGTAAGATGGTCCGCTATGCGGACTTGCCGCTCCGACGCGTGAAGGCTTTATACTATCCCCTCACCGCGCTGTATCGATTCTTTAAATCGCTGCTAGTTTACCTGCTAGACAAACCAGATGTTGTCGTTGCCTGTGATGATAGTTCCGCCAAGATCGTTTTCTTAATGCATCGCCTGTTAGGGTTTCGCTACGTGGTGATCACCCATGGCTCAGAGTTTCTCAAAGAGTCATCTTTTTACTTCCGTGCCCTCGAGTCTGCCGATTTCCTCACCTTTCATAGCTTGCTCTCTAAAAGCTTTCTAGACAAAGCTCGTCCCCTGTTAGACGTCGATTATGCGGTGATTAACGCAGGGGCCGATGAGAAGATCTATGACATAGAGAACCCCGCAATTTTTGAAAAAGCTTCGGGCTTGAGGGCAAAGCTGGGCATTGATGACCATGCCAAGGTGATCTTGACCGTGGGGACAGTGAGCGATCGCAAAGGTCAG
>JBCDDJ010000034.1:0-27422 GCA_039180385.1 Cyanobacteria bacterium P01_G01_bin.38
CTGCTGCCACTGAGGTTATCTATCCTGAGAGTGACGGTCAACCGATGGCAGACAATACAAGATAATTTCGGTGGATTGTCACGATTAAAGAAAATCTGGAGATCCTTTACGCGGACGATCCGAACGTATTCGTTGCAGGGGATTTACTATGGTATCCGGTTGAAGGGAATAATGCCCTCTGCCAGGCTCCGGATGTGATGGTGGTGTTTGGGCGGCCTAAGTGCGATCGCGGCTCGTACCAGCAATGGAATGAAGAAAATATCGCTCCTCAGATTGTATTTGAGATTCTATCGCCGAGTAATACTGCCAGGGAAATGACGCGAAAGCTACTGTTTTACCAGCAGTTTGGGGTTGAAGAATATTATCTTTATGACCCAGACAGTCATGAATTGCTGGGGTCACAGCGGGTTGAGCAAAAACTAGTCGAGATTACCGAAATGACGGGTTGGGTCAGCCCAAGGTTAGGGATCCGTTTTAGTCTTGAAGCAGATGCGTTGGTGATTCATAACCCGGACGGAACGCCCTTTTTGACTCCAGTGGCACTGGCGCAGCAGCGCGACCAGGCTATTGTGCGAGCTGATCAGGCAGAGCAACGAGCCGAGTGTCTGGCAGCGAAGCTGCGGGACATGGGCGTTGACCCTGATGTGATTTAGACTGCATATTTGTCGATGTTTTGATCACTTGTAGATTGGTGTGTTGAGTCAGTGATATTTTGGGGCTAGCGCCAGAGCTGGTTGACTACATCCCACCGTGAGCAGGTCCAATAATCAATATGTGAGGTGATCAGTCCTTGTGGGTTGATCATTAGCTCACTCCAGCCTGCTATCTTAACACTAGGTCGCCAGGGAAGAGGGGCGGTAAAGTGCAGGGTCCACTCCGTTTTAAGTAGATCTGGCTGTGGTTGAGAAAGGGTATGCAGCTCGAGGTCGATATCAATAAACCATTTCTCAATAAAGCCAATCATCTTGCGGTAGCGCTCAACGCCGCGAAACTCATTCAGGGGATCTTTGAAGTAGACATCCTCTGCATAGAGATGAAAGCTTTGGTCTTTTGGGAAGCTTTGGTAATCAACTTTGATCTGTGTGGCGATGTCCATTGGCAAAGGGGAAGGGGGAAGGACGAAAGGTAAGGAGGAGGTGAGATGGAAAGAGATGGAGGGCGGCAGTTAAAGTAGTGTCCCAGCAGGGGATTTTTCTAACCCCAGAATATGTCTTCCGTCTTCTATCCTCCGTCTTTTGCCCTACGTTCTGGGGAGGCTCGTTAGTTTTCGGTTTGGCCAGCATCCACCTCAGGCCAGAGGCGCTCTAGCTGATAGCGCCAGGCGGAGAGGGCTTCTTTTTGATAGCTGTTGGTTTGGAGATCGCCAAGCATGCCCTCTGAGTAAAAACGATCTAGGGTTTGCATCGTAGTTTCTAATGACTGGCCCTGGAGTTTTGCAGCTGTAATGATTTGTCTGATCTGGGCTTCGATCATCTGATTGAAAAAGGGATCTAACCCCTCTTGCTTCATCAGCAGGAGACGATCGATGGCGTTTGTAAACTGGGGTTGGCTGAGCCCTGGCAGATCGTGATGAAAAACGGCCCATAGGACATCTTGGTGATAGGCGTATCGGGCTTGCTGGGTTTGATCAAAATTGGCGGCTAAGATTTGAGCGACCAGGGGCTGTGCTTCTTGACTGGGGGCGATAGGCACCAGTAATCGCAGCCAGCTGCTGTCGGTCGAGAGCAAAACCAGTAAGCGAAAGCCATCGGTCTCAACCTGCCAGGCATCGGGGGGATTAACTTGGCAGCGATCGCCGTAACGCCCTTGTAGGTAAGTTGTAATCTCTGCTGGCGTCATAGAGAAGGATTAGCTCCGAGGCATCATATATGAAGACTATAGCGAGTTTTGAAATGCTAAGAAGAAAAAGGGAGATGCAGATATCTGCGCCTCCCTTAGCTCTTTCTAGTTTGATAGTTTGTGGCCCAGAACCCTGGATCTGAAAAGACCAAGGTTCTTTTACGACTGGCTAGTTGAGCCATTCTAGGACGGCTTCTTCTTTGGTGTTGGTGTGACGGGAGGGCGTCTCGCGCTCAAACTTCATTTGGATAGAGCGGGTTTGCTCACCGTCAGCAGCCACGGCCTTGATCGGGTAATCAATCAGCCCATCTTGGAAGGACATTTGGAATCGGAAGGTGCCATCTGGGTTGAGCTTAATAGGCTTACCCCCAATTGTGACGGTCGCATCAGGCTCGGTTGCGCCGTAGACAATTAGCTCAGCATCAGCGACCAGCCAGAACTTGCGTGGACGGACCGGAGGTGCAGAGGCGGAGAAGCCAACCCCAGACATATTCAGACCAGAGACCGTGGGAAGGGCCCACATACCCATGCCAGAGGGGAAGACGAAGGAGCTGATGGACTGCTCGGGCACTTGGTGCATTGATCCAAACAGGGAACCAGCGACGCGCTGAGCTTCCATGGACTGGGCTTTGGAGAAGATTTCTTGGTAGATGGCACTGTCGGTGCCAGCTGTTGCGGCTTTTTTGCTGGGGGGCACCAGGGCCATAAAGGTCTTGCTGCGCAGGTCTTCATCCCAGCTGAGGGTCATGAAGTGATCTTCGATCCAGTCGGAGGGATAAACAGGGGGAATATGAACCGGGGTGGAGCGGGCCAGGGTGAGCCAGCGACCGTCGGCGCAGACATAGCCAATTTCGACAGCGTAGTCGCGATCGCTAACTGGAATGGGCATGTACCACTCTCGGGCCATTTCATCGCACTCATACTGCTGGAGGCTATGGGGGCTCTGATAGCTGAAGTCGATGTCGGTGACATCATAAAAGCGCAGGGCGAGGCGCATGCCGCCTTGACGACGCAGTTCTTCTTTGTGTTCGTTGGGAATATCCCAGTAGGCGTAAGCCCATTGGGGATCGCGAGGCATTAAGACGATGCGGCTCTCACCATAGCCGCTGGGTAGATCGCCCAGTCCTTCGTCGACGGTGGCCAGCTCTTGCATCACCGGAGTTGCAAATTTCGAAGCTTCTACCTCAACCTGGCCTTCGATTTCGTCCACAGTGGCAATAGGGGAGTCCATGGTGGCGGCTTTGGTCGAATTGTGGGCGGAGGCGACGCCTGCAGCCTGGGCTTTTCGAATGGCTTCGATGAGTTCCACTTTCCGCATACGGCTGTAGCGAGAGACGCTATATTCACTGGCAACGCGGCGCAACTGCCGGAGGGTTAAATCTTCGAGGGGAATACGAGAACCGTTAGTCATGGTGAACTGCCTCCTGCTTATAAAGTTATTAACGTGGATATGTAAACCTTGTTCAAATTCAACCCGTTGCCTGCCGCTCAAGCCAAAACCCGAGCACATCAGCCAGATGCGGTTTCAAAACTGGGGATCAAGATTATGAAAATATAATGACAAAAATGAGTCACGGGATCAAGCAGATCGTCGATTAATAAGTTTTCAAAAAGCCTTTGTATATAGGATTTCTATCGAGACTGCGGGAGGTTTCGGGATCGCAAAGTCAAAGAATCATGACTTTTGATCGCATGGCGGGATCAAAATCGTTAGAGTTTCATGACATTGACTTCGAGCTTCCCAAAAAATTGGGTTTCGATTAAGTGGGCGGTTCTGTATGAAGTCTCATAGGCGCTGGTCTAGAGATGTGGAATGATGGGGCTGATGAATTGCGATCGCGTATGCCTGCTGATGAAAGCGTCGAGTCAGCCGAATCGAAAACCCCTGGAGGGAGTCGATTAATCGGTAAGGTGCTGCCGATGGCAGTGCGGTTGTGGCTCAATACGCAGGTGGAGCATATTGAGGGTCTGGCGTTTCAGCTAGACGGGTCCGATCGGCAAATTTTGTCGGGCTATATTCCGGGGGTGTCAGTGGTGGCACAGCAGGCGGTTTATCGAGGCATTGCTCTCAGTCAAATCAGCCTGTCAGCTGAGGAGGTGCGGATTAATCTGGGGCAGGTGATCCGCGGTAAGCCGCTGCGATTGCTGCGCTCTTTTTTGGTCTCAGGGAAGGTTAAGTTCACCGAGCAGGATTTGAATACATCTTTGCAATCAGACTTGCTCAGTGAAGGGATGTGTGCGTTTTGGCAGTCGCTGTTGGGAATGCCTGCGGTGGATCGAGAACTCAGGGATTGCTATGGCCCATCGGCCCAAGTTACTCAATTGGCGGAGCGTCGGTCAGTCGTTTGCATCGGTGATCAGTCTCTGACGCTGAGTTTGTCAGTCCGAGAGCGGTTGGAGTCCTCACCGGATCAGCAATATCAACCGATTATGTTGCGGGCTGGGGTTAGCCTGGAGTCAGGGCGATTATTGAGATTACATCAACCCCAGTGGCTGATGGCGTTGGGCGATAGTCGTGGCTATCGGAGTCAGGCTCTGGATGGGTTTCAATGGGATTTAGGGTCTGAAACCCGTTTACAGACCCTGGTGATTGAAACCGGTATGCTCCACTGTGAGGGGGCGGTGGTTGTGAATCCTTAAGGTAGTTTGGGTAGCAAGAGCGTTACAAAGTAATAGACTAGCGGGGCAGTAAAGATATAGCTATCGGTGCGGTCGAGGATGCCGCCGTGGCCAGGGATCAGCTGACCGGAGTCTTTGACGCCAGCGTCTCGCTTCATGAGGGATTCGATCAGGTCGCCCAGCAGGCTAGAGATGCCGATCACCGTGCCCAGAGTGAGGCCGGTGAGCCACCAAAGGGGCCAGTGTAGTAGCCAGGCTCCAAGTATCCCGATCAGCAGGCTTGCGACAATGCCAAAGATGGCCCCTTCGACGGTTTTTTTGGGGCTAATGTTGGTCAGGGGGGTACGGCCCAGAGTGCGCCCAAAGGCATAGGCCCCAATGTCGGCGGCCCAGATGCAGGCAAAGGCGAGAAGTGTTGTGGTCAGGCCCTGGGGCAGTTGGGTGAGTTGCCAGGTAGTGGGCCAGTAGCCCCCTAGGGGAAGGTTGCTGACCTCGCCCAGGTCGCGCAGTCGGATCCAATAGCTGGGCAGGTAGCCGCCATAAAAAAGCCCCAAAATCGAGGCGGCGAGGTCAGCAATGGTGGCGACTTTTGGCTGGAACAATAAGTAAAAGCAAATAAAGGTGCCTGCCAAAGACAAAATGGGCTCGGCAGTGGGTGGGGCGACATGGGCCACAATCAAGAGGATTTGGCTAACCAAGAGAGTGGTTTTGGCGGAGGGTTTGATGCCCTTAGCTCTGGCTAGCTCAAACACCTCACGCTGACCCAGGTAGACAATAATGCCAAAGCCAATGGTGAAATACCATCCACCCAGCAAAATCATGGTGAGGGCAATTGCGATCGCAACCACACCGCTTACAATGCGAACCCAGGGCATAAACTCAGCTAGCGAAATTCGCTTCAATCAAAACTTAGGTATCCCCTTAGCATAGGATGTTTCCTTTGGCTAAAACGTTAGAGTCTGTGAGCTAACGTTTCGCGCATAGACTTGTGATCATCTGCGATGCCAATTCGAGATGACTGTGCCATTAATGAAATGTATTTGCGACAGATGTGTGCTGAATGACGAAACAACCTTTCCTTGTCTGGGATGTGCTGAAACGGCTGGGTCCGCTTAAGGTTCCTCTGTTGTTAAATCTTTTCGTGCTGCTGCCCTATTTGCTGTTGACCCTGTACATCAAGCTGACGACGGTGTTGCATCAATACAGTGGGGGGATTTTAAGTCGCCGTTTAGGCATTGAGCTGTTGACGACGCTGTTTAGTGAGCCAGCACCAGCAGTGCCTTATTTGGGGCTGTTTACAGAAACGGCTGAAATTGTCTGGTGTGTGCCGGTCAGTATTTGTTTTTTTAGCCTGAGCCTACCGATGATGCCGTCAGGGAAGCGGCGGTTTTTACTATTTTGTGGCCTCTTGATGAGTCTGCTGTTAGTGGATGATATTTTTCGGGTGACCCTGCTGCTGCGCGTGCTATTGGGGGTCCCTAAAACGATTGGATATTTGGTTTATGGAATATTTGGGGCGGCGATTGCGCTAAAGTTTTGGCGGCAAATTTGTGCGGGGCCGTACTTGCTGTTGATTGTATCGGGCTTGCTGTTAGGCATTTCAGGCAGTGTTGAATTTTTGCCAATTCCAGGGATTGGGACCCCGATTATGTTAGAAGACGGCTTTAAGCTATTGGGTTTGCTGAATATCACGATTTATTTTTGGCAAGTCTGTCGGGGGGCTATTCTCAGAGCTGCCCCATCCGTAGCAAGTTCAGGTGTTTAGGGCTTTTTAGGGGCTTTAATGCGCCTTTGAGATGACTGAGGTGCTCAGCGCAGGGGTAGGACCGATGGACCTGTTAGCCCAGAAGTTGTCTATGGGAACGACAGCCGTTGCGATATTATAGTTACGGCCTGTGTTTGGAGATGTCTGATGCTGACCCTTAAGATTGTTGTGTACCTCACAGTCGCATTTTTTGTCGGATTATTTATTTTTGGTTTCTTGAATGGAGACCCGGCCCGGAACCCAGGTGGTCAGGACGTTGATTAAAATCTCAGCCGGGTTTCCCTGAGGTTGAGAGTGACTTTGTGTAAGAGTTAGCCTGACATGCGCAGGCTTTCTTTTTGATGGCCAAGGTTTAGTTTTATATGGCCTATGTTGAGCTGCCTCCTGAACCACCTCGGGTTGAGGTAGTTCATGTTAGGTTTGACGCTGATTCGAACCGTATATTTCATCAACTTGACGCCTCGAAGGATTCCGAGGTCAAATCTGAGTTGCCAATTTTGCCAGGGGCTGATCCCGATGGGAGGGAGTCTGATGCTATCCCCGAGGCAGGTGCGTTAGAAGAGTCATTGCCTGAAGAGGAGGGTAACCCCCATGAGTCGGGCCAAGACTTAGATCCCAATCGTGATTCTGAGACCTTGGACGAGGCAGATGCGCAATTCAGTGATGAGTCTGAGCCCGATGGAGCTGGGTTAGACTCGGTTGCCGATGATCAACGACCAGTCAGACTAACGCCTGCGGAGGTTTTCCCGGCCGAGACAGCGCCTGATCCTGGGGAGACGGCGGAGACGGGGCCTGCGCCGACGGCACCCCGACTGGATGTCACAGCTGACTATCAGGACTACGATCCCGTGCGCCAGGTGCTAACTGCCCGTGGCAATGTGTCGCTGTTGCTCAATGGGTCGATTTTACAAGCTGAGAAGGTCTGGATCAATCTGCTCAATCGCTATGCTCTTGCAGAAGGGAACGTACTGCTGACTCGGGGGGCTCAGGTTGTGCGAGGGCAGCGGGCTGAATATAACTTTGTGCAGCAGGCGGGGGTCATTTTTGAAGCGAAAGGTGAGTTGTTTTTGCCTGCGCTCACGGATGATCTTTCTGATCCGCTCTCTCGACCGATTACCAGTCGCAGTGTGTTTGATCCGCTCAACCCCGATCGTGATTTAGAGGGGGTGCGGAGTGCTGGCGGGATCGAGATTAGCTCCAGTCCACGACCGCTATTTCCGGGGGCAACCGGGGGTGTTAGGCGGCTGCGCTTTGAGGCCGACCAGCTGCAGTTTGATGCTGATGTTTGGCGAGCCCAGGCGGTGCGGTTTACAAACGATCCTTTTTCGCCGCCAGAGCTGGAGTTTCGGGCTGACGAGGTGACTTTGACGGCGATCTCCCCCGAGCAGGATTTGTTGACCACCAGTCGGGCGCGGATTGTATTTGATCAGGGGTTTTCGCTGCCCCTGGTGCGATCGCGATATTACCTGAGTCGAGGCAATGTTGACTCGGATGAGGTGACTCCTTTCCCTGCCATCTTAGGGATTGATGACACCGATCGCGGTGGCTTATTTGTAGAAAGTCGCGTACCTGTTAGCCAAACTCCTAACTTCTCACTGGAGTTAGTGCCCCAGTATTTCATTGGTGAGGCCCTGAGTAGCGGCGAGACCTTCAGTCCAGATGTATTTGGTCTGGGAGCAAATTTATCGGCTCGGTTAGGTCCGAATACGACCTTAGAGGGAGATGCTGAGCTGACTAGTCTGGCGCTGGACGATATTACTGACAACTTGCGCGTCAATCTGCAAGGACGACAGGCGCTGGGCAGTCACCTTCTGTTTCTGGACTACAGCTATCGCGATCGGTTATTTAATGGTTCTTTAGGCTTTCAAGACGTGCGCTCTAGTCTGGGTGCTGTGCTGGTTTCGCCAATCATTCCCTTAAATGATAGCGGGCTACGGCTTAACTATCAGGCGAGTGCTCAGCTGATCACAGCAGAAACGGATCGGAGTGATTTGCTAGGGACTTCTCCCACTGATGACTTAATCACCCTTGGGCGCTTTCAGGGGAGTGCCCGACTTGCCCAAGGGTGGACTTTATGGCGGGGTAAGCCTTTACCTGCCACCCAAACAGAAGGGCTGCGCTATACGCCTACACCGATTGTGCCCCAGGTCAGTTTGCGGGCAAGTTTGCAAGGGGTGGCTACCTATTACACCAGCGGTGATCTGCAAGAGTTGCTGACGGGGGACATTCGCATCGATGCCCAGTTTGGTCATCTTTCGAAACCGTTCTTTGATTACACCCGGCTCAATTTGGGCTACTCTCAAAGGTTTGTGGGTGAGGCTGAGTCGCCTTTTCGGTTTGATCGGGCCGTTGACAGGCGCATTTTATCTTTTGGGCTGACGCAGCAAGTCTATGGTCCCTTGTTGCTCGGTTTTCAAACCTCGATCAACTTAGATAATAACGAAGCAGTTAATACCGAATTTATTGCAGAATACAGCCGCCGCACCTATGGCATTTTGGTGCGATACAGTCCCACCCGTGAGACCGGGTCTATCGGCTTTCGGCTTAGTGATTTCAGCTGGTTGGGCAATAGCGATCCGTTTGACGATCCGCGGATTCGAGAGGTGGAGGATAGCGTTGTCAGGCCCTAAATAGCTAGAAATTTTTGAAGATGCGCACTATAAATCAAGATAGGGCACTCTATCTAGTTAGACAGAAAGTAAACCTTGGCCACATCCAGACCTGTCGTTTGCCCTACCAGAGAAATTCAAGCTTTTAAGCTGGATGTGGTTTATGTTTGAGTCTTGCGCCGACCGTTTGAACTGGTTTGGATATTCATCATGAATCCCTCGCCCATGTCGCCTTCTCCGATGTCGATCGAAGCCCAGCAGGCGCTTCGGCTTTTGCAAGGCTACAGTTTTGAGTTGGGCTGGTATAGTGCCGAGAGTCAGATTTTAGAGTGGCTTGAGCGCTATCGAGAAGCCTGGCTGCGGGATGCGATTTTAGAAGCGCTGTACCAGGGGCGTTATAAAGCAATCTCGGTCAAGCAAATCTTAGCACTGTGGACCCGTCGGGGGCAGCCGGTGCGGCATTTTACCCCTGAGTTTGCGCAGGTGGTGGGGCGGCAGTTGGGAATGCATTGGTCGGTTGGCCCTGATTTGGATAGTTCGGCGCTGTCAGCAGCCGAAACGAGGGCTGATTCTATGCACAGTAAACTTCCACAGCAGGAATCTATGGAAACGCCTGATCCCCTTCCTGACGGACCCGCTGAGGCTAACTATGAAGAACCGCATGGGGTTCCCCTCGATCACCCAGGAATGCTTTATCGGGTGCATGATCCGATCAAGCCCTTTAAGCCAGAGCTGCCTTTCTATAAGCCGCGCCGCCAGCGGGACGATTTGCCAGTGGGGACTCGTCCCATGAGCCTGATGGATTCCCTGCGGATAGACTCTGCTAAAGACTAGCTAGTCGGTGGTTTGTGGCCGCCCATTCTGATCTCTGAGCAAAAGGAGGCCACCTGAGACCCGTCTTGATGTTCGAGAACGCTGGTTCGCATCCGCAGGTTGTCAGTGATAAACCACCATCGTTCCTGGGCATGGGTAGTACCATGTGTGGTCTCAATCGTCAGGACCTCGTTGGCTAAGCTGTAGCGGCTCTGGGTAGGGGGATGGCTGGCGGTGTGGCTAAGCAAGGTGCCTTCGATCGTGCCCTCAGGGGTTCCTGTCTCGGGGGTGAGTGGCACGATTAAAGCTGAGCCAAATTGTTGTTTAGGATTGCCCTCGACGGTGCTTTTTTGACTGACTTTCAAGCCGCATAGTACAAAACTCGGATCGACCGACAAACTTTTGCAGAGCTGCTCTACGTCCGCGTCAGCTGATGTTAAGAGTTCGGCCTCGAGATCTGATTTGCCCGCTTTGGACTGTTGGGTGGCGAGATCGTGGGTGGTGCGTTGTGAGAACCACTTGCCAGCCAGTTTTTCAAAAAAGTTCACAATTTCCATGGAATTAGTCTAAGCAAGACCACAATTCTTTACTGTCTCTAAGTTTAGAGGTAAGGGGGGCGCTTATCATCAGGCAAACTTTGGGGAGATGACGTTATACCGCTGAGGCATTGAGCTATAAAGGGTTCGCTGAATGATAAGCTAGCGAATGCGCTCAAAAACTTCTTTAACTCGGTGACGTTTCAATGACCGGACAAAATCAGACTCCATATTTGTTAAGGGCAGCTCAGGGTGAGGTATTAGATCGCCCCCCTGTATGGATGATGCGACAGGCAGGTCGCTATATGAAGGTGTATCGAGACCTGCGGGAAAAGTATTCGTCTTTCCGAGAGCGTTCTGAGAACCCGGAATTGGCCATTGAGATTTCGCTCCAACCCTGGCGCGCGTTTAGGCCAGACGGGGTGATTATGTTTTCGGATATTTTGACCCCCCTACCGGGCATGGGGATTCCGTTTGATATTGTCGAGAGTAAAGGCCCGATTATCGATCCACCGATTCGTTCCCAGGCTCAGATTGATCAGATGACTCCCCTTGAGCCAGATGACTCGCTGCCGTTTATTCGTCAGATTTTGACCACATTGCGTCAAGAAGTGGGCGATGAAGCGACGGTTTTGGGGTTTGTGGGTGCGCCTTGGACATTGGCGGCTTACGCGGTCGAGGGTAAAAGCTCAAAAAATTATTCCATCATCAAGGGCATGGCCTTTTCTGAGTCGGCGATGCTGCATCAGTTGCTCAGTCAGCTAGCGGATGGCATTGCGACCTACGTAAGACATCAGATCGACTGCGGTGCCCAGATCGTGCAAATGTTTGATTCTTGGGCAGGGCAGCTCAGCCCGATGGACTATCGTACCTACGCGCTACCTTACCAGCAGCAGGTGGTGCGTCAGGTGAAGCAAACCCATCCAGATACGCCTTTGATTCTCTACATTAGCGGCAGTGCCGGGGTGTTAGAGCTGATGGGTGAGTCGGGTGTCGACATTATCAGCGTAGATTGGACGGTGGACATGGCGGATGCCCGCCGTCGCCTGGGACCCAACATGAAGGTCCAGGGTAATGTGGATCCTGGGGTATTGTTTGGTTCTAAAGAGTTTATTCGCGATCGCATCCTCGACACTGTGCAAAAAGCCGGTCGTGACGGTCACATTTTGAATCTGGGGCATGGTATTTTGCCTGGAACCCCCGAGGAAAATGCGGCCCATTTCTTCGCCACGGCGAAGCAGTTGGACGAGCTGATGGCCGCGGTTGTATAGCTGAGTTAGATCGCTAATTAGCCGCCACCTCACCCAACGCTAAATCCAACTTCTAAAATCATGACAGCATGTTCGTAGAGCCTTTTGGTGCGCTTGTCGATGATCAACTTGCTTCGAGATTTTTGGTATGTGGCGATGCCCAGCCAAATGTTAAAACCCGGTCAGGTATCAGGAAAAAAGCTATTGGGTGAGCCTATTGTGGTCGGGCGTCACCAAAATGGTGATGTGTTTGCTCTGCGAGACATTTGCCCTCATCGAGGCATCCCACTGCACCATGGCTGGGTTGAAGACGGGGGGCTTCGCTGCTGCTACCACGGTTGGAAATTTGATACTAAAGACGGTCAATGTGCTGAGATTCCATCGCTGGTGGATGCAGACGCACTTGATCTGACCCGAATCTGTGTGCAGGCCTATCCCTGCCAGGATGTGCAGGGGCATATTTGGGTGTATGTGCCTGGAGCCAGTCAATCTGGCAACGGTCGGATGCCCGCTTCATTGCCGCCAGTGCCGATCATTCGTGGGTTTGGCGACCTTAAGCCTAACGTTACCGAAACGTTACGCTTTGACTGCGATATTGATCAGGCGGTGATTGGTCTGATGGACCCTGCTCACGGTCCCTATGTCCATACGGCCTGGTGGTGGCGCAGTGGTCCTCACAAATTTCGCGTCAAAAAAAAGCAGTATGAACCGACCCCCCTGGGCTTTCGGCTGTCGCCCTATGTCATGCCCGACAGCGCAAAACCCTACAAGCTTTTGGGTAGCAAGGTGTCTATCGAAATCGTGTTTGAGTTGCCCGGTCTGCGCACCGAGCTATTGGAAGGTAATCGCTACCAGGCCTGTGCTTTTACGGCGATCACCCCGATTGATGAGGGCCATTGCGAAGTACACCAGAGCCTATACTGGACCTTTCCGGATTTTGGTCTGGCGCGGCCTCTGGGGCGCTATATGATTCGTCAATTTTTAGGGCAAGATCGTGATGTGGTGATCAAGCAGCAAGAGGGTCTGGCGTACAACCCTGCGATGATGCTGATTGATGATGCAGATACCCAGGCCAAGTGGTATTACCGACTCAAGCGAGAATATGTCCAAGCTCAGCAAGAAAATCGAGCGTTTCAAAATCCGATTGAGCCCACCGTCTTACGTTGGCGGAGCTAACTGGCTAGGATAGGGACAATGCAAATGGTATTTTCTAGGGAGACGGCCAGGGCTGATTGATTGCTGCGCTGGCCCACTAATACCCTGGGTGGAGTTCTTGAGAATAAAGGTTGATTGACATTTTGAGCGGGCGTCCCCAACGTATTTTTATCACGGGTGCCAGTGGCTGTATTGGTCACTATGTGATTGAGACTCTGGTACAGCAAACTACGCATGAGCTGTTTTTGTTGATGCGTGACCCGAGCAAGCTGAAAATTGATATTACCCAGCGCCTGGGTATTCAGGTGATCAAAGGGGATTTGCATGATGTGGATGGCTTTGCAGATTTGCTGTCGACGATGGATACAGCGATTCTGATTGCCACGTGCTGGGGGGGGGCGGATGAGATTTTTGCCATCAATGTGGATGCTAATCTGCGTATCATGACGCTACTAGACCCTGACCGATGCCAGCAGGTAATTTATTTTTCGACTTCGAGTATCCTGAGCCGCTCCAATCAGCCGCTCCAAGAAGCGGGTGAAATTGGGACTGACTATATTCGCAGCAAATATATCTGTCACCAAAAACTGGCGACGCTTGCGATCGCACCCCAGATTACGACCCTATTTCCCACCTTGGTGTTTGGGGGCGACGAGCACAAACCCTACTCCCATATTTCCGCAGGGCTTTCGGAGGTTGCGAGCTGGGCCGGCCTGATCCGATTCTTCCAGGCTGATGGCAGTTTTCATTTTCTCCATGCTAAAGACATTGCTACGGTGGTGGGATACCTTGTCGATCATCCTCCCCAAGCGGGTGAGGCCAGGGAGTGGGTGCTAGGCAATCCGGCGATGACGGCCAACCAAGCGATCAAAGCGATCAGCGACTATTTTGGCAAGCCCAGCTATTTTCGCATTCCGCTCTCGCCGGTGCTGGCGGATGTGTTGATCAAAGTGTTTCGCCTGCGCATGGCTGACTGGGATCGTTTTTGTCTAAAGTATCGGCACTTTACCCATCAAGATCCTGTGTCGCCAGCGACGCTGGATTTACCGATATACTGCTCAACGCTGGGGGACGTGTTTCAGGCGACGGGCATTGCCGGTAAATCGGCGGCTTAGCGGCTCCCCTAAATTTGCTCGATTCCTCGCTAAACGCGCTACACTGAGTAGCGCAGTAGAGGTGAGTGCTATGGGCACACACGTTTGCTGTCCCAGTTCAAAAATGGTGATGTGAGAAGTGGGACTTCAAGGCCCACTTTTTATTTTGGTTATTTTGGGAGATCCCCATGGCCCATCCTGTTATTCCGCAGGTGATTGAGCTCGCCATACCGATTGCAGATAAGTTGGGGCTGGAGGTTGTGGACGCTGTTTTTCAAACAAACCACAGTCCTCCGATTTTGCGCATTGATGTTCGCAGTCTCAACAAAGACGATACGGGGCTAGATGATTGCGAACAGATGAGCGTTGCTTTGAGTGAGCCACTGGATGAGCTGCTGCCTGATGCTTATGTGTTAGAGGTGTCGAGCCCCGGTGTGTCAGATGTGCTGAAGTGCGATCGCGACTTTGTGGTCTTTAAAGGGTTTCCAGTTGCTGTGCAGCTCAGGCAGCCCCATAAAGGGAAGCAAACCTGGTGTGGCAGCCTGATTGAACGCACAGATGAGACGCTCATCCTCAATCAAAAAGGCCGTGCGATTAAGTTGCCGAGGCCGTTAGTTCAATCGGTACAGCTGAGCAATCAACCCGACGAATAACGCCTGTCCAGATAGCTTGCTGACTACGTATCGTCTCATTCTCTATTCGTAATTTTTAAATTTTTCAAGGAGATTCAGCGCCTATGTCAATGGTTAACTTGCCCAGCCTGCAAGCGATGATTGAAGGCATCAGTCGAGAGCGCAATCTGCCTAAACAGGCGGTTCAACAAGCTTTGCGCGAAGCCCTTTTAAAGGGCTATGAGCGCTATCGTCGTACCCAGCGGATGGACAGTAGTCAGTTTGACGAGACCTACTTCGAGAATTTCTACGTTGAGCTCGATACCGAAGACGAAGGCTTTCGCGTGCTGGCGAATAAGACGATTGTGGAAGCCGTGGATAATCCAGACCATCAAATTTCTTTGGCCGAGGTCCAAGAAGTGGCTCCCGAAGCCCAGGTAGGGGATACGGTTGTGCTCGATGTGACCCCCGAACAGCGCGACTTTGGCCGGATGGCGGCCATTCAGACCAAGCAAGTGCTTTCCCAAAAACTGCGGGACCAGCAGCGTCGTCTAATTCAAGAAGAATTTCAAGACTTAGAAGGGACTGTACTCCAGGCACGGGTACTGCGCTTTGAGCGGCAATCGGTGATTATGGCTGTTAGCAGCGGCGTGGGCCAGCCAGACGTTGAGGCTGAGCTGCTGAAAAAAGACCAGCTGCCCAACGATAACTATCGCGCCAATGCCACTTTTAGAGTGTTGCTCAAGCGCGTATCCGAGGGGTCGCATCGGGGACCGCAGCTGCTCGTCTCACGGGCAGATGCCGGGCTGGTGGTTGAGCTATTTTCGAATGAAGTGCCCGAGATTGAGGATGAAGTGGTCCGCATCGTGGCGGTGGCCCGCGAAGCTAACCCCCCCTCACGCTCGGTCGGCCCTCGTACCAAGATAGCTGTAGATACCCTGGAGCGTGATGTGGACCCGGTCGGGGCCTGCATCGGGGCTCGCGGTTCAAGGATTCAGGTGGTTGTCAACGAGTTGCGAGGCGAAAAAATTGACGTGATTCGCTGGTCACCTGACCCGGCGACCTATATCGCGAATGCATTGAGCCCCGCCCGCGTGGACGAGGTCCGCCTGATGAATCCCGAGGAACGTCAGGCCCATGTGCTGGTGCCCGAAGATCAGCTCAGCTTAGCCATTGGTAAAGAAGGTCAGAATGTGCGTTTAGCGGCTCGATTAACGGGGTGGAAAATAGATATTAAAGATACGGCTAAATACGACTATGATGCCGAAGATCAAAAAGTGTATGAGCAGTTAGAGGCTAGACGTCAACAAGAAGAAGCTGCTGAGGCTGCTATGCTGGCAGCTCAGGCTGAGCGAGATGAGGCCATCCAGGCCCAGCAGCTAGCCGATACAGAAGAGAGCGAAGTCGAGGATATCGCTGAGCCCGAAGCTGTTGATGTCGAGATGACTGTGTCTGAGCAGGCCGATGAAGCCAGTGCCGAGATAGCTGAGGATGAGCCTGTGCTAGAGGATGAGCCGGATGATGTCGCTGCCGATGAAGTCTCTGAAGACGACGTTGCTGAGGATGAAGACGCTTAGGGGCTAGGTTATAGATGAAGCCTAACTATCGTCGTTGTGTCAGCTGTCGTAAGCTCGCTCCCAAGCAAGACTTTTGGCGCATTGTCAGGGTATACCCGACGCGGGTTGTACAATTAGATGAGGGCGCAGGGCGCTCTGCTTATTTGTGTCCTAATCAATCGTGTCTGCAGGTTGCCCAAAAGAAAAATCGCTTGGGTCGTGCCCTGAGGGCATCGGTGGATGTTGAACTTTATCAGCAGCTACAGACAAGATTATCTACGCCGTAGATAGGCCAAAAGACCTTGAAACTTGGGAATGTCTAAACCCATTGCTTGCCCTTGAGTCGTTTTGCGTAAATTTTAAGCCAGTGATTGACCCTCTCCGTGTTTAGGGTCTAAACGTTAGGCTAAGATAAGATGCTGGCGTTAAAAAACGCCTTACCGCGATTAATATAGGCATCATCTTGACTCAGTTCGCTGCTCGTCAAGCTGCCGATTGCCAAGCTTAACCCAACTTTTACTGTGATGTTGTTTCGATAAGAGCCGAAATCATATGTAATACCGTCGACAGGCATTTGAGAGGAACAGGTGGATGAACAAAGGAAAAGTCAGGATATACGATCTATCCAAAGAATTGAGCCTTGAAAACAAGGATATTCTGGCAATCTGTGAGCGTCTCGATATTGCTGCTAAAAGCCATAGCAGTACGATCACAGAAGAACAGGCAGATAACATTCGTGCCGCAGCGCCAAAGCAGCCTGCTGGTAAAGCTGCGGTTGTCAAAACGCCGCCTAAGCGCCCCACCCACAAGGGGGGCAACAGTGGCGGTAGTAGTAATGGCAGTCATAGCAAAATGCCAAAGCGGCCTGTGCGTAAGCAGCAAATTTTAGAAATTCGTCGTCAACCGCTTGTTTCGCCGCCCAAGCCTGCCGAGGTTTCTCGCCCGTCTGAGCCCAGTCCGATGTCTGCCTCTAGCGAAGCAGACCGGGTTGATAGCTTGATGGGCCCTCCTAGCCGCCCAGCGCGACCGGGCTCTAAGCCAGCGCCGCCAGTGCGACCGTCACGGCCCGTTGCTAGGGCAGACAAGTCAGCCAATGCTGAGCCTGAGATGGCTGCGACATCTTTGGCTGGACCCCCGGCGCGGCCTCAATCACCTCGCCCTCGCCCTGGTAAGCCCCAGGGTGAGGCGATTATGTCGAAGCCGGTGAAGCCTCGCCCAGCGGCGGCAGATGGGGGAGCCGCCTCACCTAACTTAAAGCCCAAGCCGGTGATTGAACTCCGACGGCCAGCCGCGAATCGGGCGGACGCACAAGCAGAAGCAGCGGATGATGTTGGAGAAGAGGCGATTGGCGTTGCTATAGCTCCAGGCGAAGAGCGGGGACGGCCTGATTTAAGGCGACCGACGCCATTGCGTGCCCCCAAGCGTAAGCAACGTTCGGACGAGGACGATGACCAAGAAATGCGCCCGAAGGCCAATAAGGGGGCTGCTAAAGCCAAGCGCCGTGCGCAGCTCATCCATGAAGCCGATGATTTAGAGGATGTTGATGGCAGTAGCGCTGAGTCATTGGCAGCTGCTCAGATTAGTCTGTCGCTGATGCGTCCTCCCAAGCCTAAGTCTCGTCAGACTCAGGCCAAACCAACGACTGTGAAAAGTCGCACGATCAGCCGTGGGGGATCTTCGCGATCTCAGCGACGGGAGCGGCGCGAAGAGCCTAAGGTCGAAAAGCCAGAAATGATCGTGCTGACGGGTGGTTTGACGGTTCATGAATTGGCCGAGCGAATTTTGGTTCCTGAGACCGATATTATCAAGTCTCTATTTTTCAAAGGAATTGCGGCTAACATCAACCAGACCCTTGATGTGCCTACCGCCAAAATGGTGGCTGAGGAGTTTGAAATCTTGGTAGAGACGGCTGAGGCCGAATCAAAAGCCAAGAAGGTCACCGAGATGCTAGATGAAGCCGATCTAGAAAATCTCCAACATCGCCCGCCTGTGGTTACCATCATGGGCCACGTTGACCACGGTAAGACCTCCCTGCTCGATGCGATTCGAAAAGCTAAGGTTGCCCAGGGCGAAGCCGGTGGCATTACCCAGCATATTGGGGCTTACCACGTCGATGTGGAACACGAAGGCGAAGACCGCCAGGTTGTTTTCTTAGACACACCGGGTCACGAAGCGTTTACCGCGATGCGGGCGCGAGGGGCGCGGGTGACCGATATTGCAGTACTGGTGGTAGCCGCTGATGACGGGGTGAGACCCCAAACAATTGAGGCGATTAGCCACGCTAAAGCGGCCAAAGTACCGATTGTGACAGCGATCAATAAGATTGACAAGGAAGCGGCCAACCCCGATCGAGTCAAGCAAGAGCTGATGGAGCACGGCCTCGTGCCCGAAGAATGGGGCGGTGACAATATCATGGTGCCTGTGAGTGCCATCAGCGGTGAAAATCTGGATCTGCTGTTGGAGATGTTGCTGCTCCAGGCCGAAGTCGAAGATCTGCACGCTAACCCCGATCGCCTGGCGCGGGGGACTGTGATTGAGGCTCACCTCGACAAAGCGAGGGGTCCAGTGGCGACGCTGCTGATCCAAAATGGCACGCTGCGGGTGGGTGACTCCATTGTGGCGGGGGCTGTCTTTGGTAAGGTTCGCGCCATGATTGACGATTTGGGCGCTCGGGTTGAGGCGGCTTCACCCTCCTTTGCGGTTGAGGTTCTGGGACTCAATGATGTGCCCCAGGCGGGCGAAGAGTTTGAAGTCTACGCTGATGAGAAACAAGCTCGCTCGGCTGCCGATGATAAGGCGTCTGAACAGCGTCTGTCGCGATTGCAGCAGGCGATGGCCTCTCGTCGGGTTACCCTAAACTCGCTGTCTGCTCAGGCCCAAGAGGGCGACCTCAAAGAACTCAATCTGATTCTCAAGGCTGATGTTCAGGGCTCGGTAGAGGCGATTTTGGCCTCGCTGCAGCAGCTGCCGCAGAATGAGGTCCAGATTCGGGTGCTCATGGCGGCACCGGGTGAGATTAGTGAAACCGATGTCGATTTGGCCGCTGCGAGTAGCGCTGTGATCGTCGGCTTTAATACCACCCTGGCCCCAGGGGCGAGACAGTCCTCCGATCGCCTGGGGGTAGATATTCGTGACTACGACATCATCTACAAGCTCTTGGAGGATATCGAAGGGGCCATGGAAGGTCTGCTTGAGCCTGAACTGGTGGAAGAAGACCTGGGTGAGGTTGAGGTCCGTGCGGTCTTCCCGGTGCGCCGGGGTACGGTGGCGGGTTGCTATGTGCTCTCGGGCAAGGTGACGCGTAACTGCAAGATTCGGGTGATGCGCAGTGGTGAACAGGTGTACGAAGGCAATCTAGATTCGCTGAAGCGGATGAAAGATGACGTCAAAGAAGTCAACTCTGGTTTTGAGTGTGGCATTGGGGTCAATAACTTTAACGCTTGGCAAGAAGGAGATCGGATTATGGCCTTCAAGATGGTGTCTAAGCGCCGCTCTTTGACTGGCGGCGGGTAAGGCGATGATTGCTTTGCGGCAAGAGCCTTATCTCTGGTTACATTTGACCGGGTTGGCGGTTGTGCCATTGCTGTTAGACATTTGTCTGGCCGGGTTGGCAACTGCTGATCCGGTTTTGCCAGTGGGTTTAGAGATGGCTCTGCTCAGTTTGGTGGGGACGTTGCCTATCCTGTGGATGCAGTGGCAGCGTCCTTTTTATATTTTTAGTTTGGGCCTGGTTGCTCTGGAGCCAGCGGCGTTGACCCCGACTCAGCGACAGATTTTGTCGTTGATGCGATCGCAGTGGGTACGGGCTGCAACCGTCGGGGGGGCAGGGCTGCTGGTGTTGATCCTCTGGCAGCTGTACCGCATGGCACCGCTTGCCGCGACAACAACGCCGTTTGCCGGGGTGGGCAGACCCGGCGGCCTGGGGATTGCCGCCATTGCTTTTTTGGCAGCTAATTTATTTACCCAGGTGCCGATCATGGTGCTGCGGGTGCTGTTAGCCAATCCGAGGGGTGTTCAGTGGGATGATCAGACCGTGCCGGTTTATCCCACTGATCGAGTTAAGTCCGATTTTTGGGCAGTTGGGTTTTGGGTCAAGCGGATCTTGCCTGAGCTCCAGGCCTCAGTCCCGGACCCTGTGCTCCAGCCTGAGGCAACGGCAGAGGTTTCCCACCCTGAACCGCAGGTACCGGCTATGAGCCTTGATCACAGCCGGTATGACGAAACCCCGTCACCCTACGAAGAAGTTGAACCCCAAGATTTTTGGGACTAACTCCCTATCCTATAGTCTTCCGGGCAATAACCCTTCGGGGCTGGTGTCGCTAGGACTACCGCTTATTGGGAAATCTATAGGGGCAGGCTTGATGAACCCTTGGTCAGGGAGTGCAATCTGTGGCAATAGACACAGCTGCTTTTGAATGGCTGAGATATGCTTAATGTAAACAAGGGGCCTACACTTTTCAGAGCCCTAAACCGCAGAGGGACTTATGGCCAATCAATCATTAACGTGCAATAGTTCAACATCTGACAGCGCAAGTGTTTGGGCAAGTCTAAAGCTTGCGATCGCAACCAGCTCTGGCTTTGAGCGTTGGAAATCCGAGCTTGATTTAGACATCCTGGATAAAACGCCCCTGGATCATCTGGTCCGGCGCTACCTGCGTGAAACCTTAGAGACGCTGGCCTATTAACTGTGCGGTGATTGGTCGCCCTTTGCCATAGGCTTGGCTACCCCAGTCTAATATTTCCTCATGACTTCCCGACTTCTTGTCTAAAACCCTGTAAGCCAGGTTTTATTGGATAGAGACGCCGGGCCTCTTAATGGGTTGCAAATTTTGCAACTGTCCCTAGATGCAGCTGAGGCCAATGCCATATTCAGGACAACATCGTCTCTGGAACTCTGGTTATGGCTTTAAAGCGATCTTGGATACGTCTTTCTGGTTATGCGGGCATTGCCATTGTCGGGTTGTATGTCATCACCAGCTGTGCCGGGGGCCCGACCTCGTCTGAGGGGGCTGCTGATATGGCTATGGAAGCCCCGATGGATGAGGGTGCCCAGATCACTGCGGCTGAGATTTCGTCGCCAGCTCCGACGACCCAGACTGCTCAGCCTCAGCTGATTAAGCGGGCAAATCTTTCTCTCACCGTTGATTCGGTTGATGACGCATTGACCCGGGCGTCTGGCATTTTGAGACAACAGCAGGGCGATATCTTAGACCTGCAAGATCATCAGCCTGAGGCCGGTCATCGCCGCTCTGCCTATTTAAATGTGCGCGTACCTCAGGCTAACCTAGAGGCAACCCTCACGGCCTTGGCGGATTTAGGGACCGTCAACCAGCGCTCGATTACGGCTGAGGATGTCTCTAGTCAACTGGTTGATTTACAAGCTCGGCTACGCAACCTGCGTAAATCAGAAGCAGCATTGCAAAAAATTATGGAGCGCTCCGGCTCGATCGATGAAGTGCTAGAGGTTTCTCGTGAAATCAGCACCGTGCGTCAGCAAATTGAACAGCTTGCGGCCCAGCTAAAGTCATTGCAAACCCAGGTTAGCTACTCCACCATTGAACTAAATATCGCCGCTGCGGTGACCACTGCCGAGCAGCCCAGACCGCTGGGCAAAAAGGTCGGTGAAACCTGGCAAAATGCCACTCAGTCGGTGGGTAGCCTGACCGTGGGGCTGTTGCAAATCGGGCTTTGGCTGCTGGCCTATAGTCCGTATCTGGCGGTGATTGCGATCGCAGGTGTATTTGGCATTCGGGCGATGCGACGATCTGGGCCGGAAAGTTAAGGGCGAAGGCGGCAAGGCGAAGGGGGCAGGGCGAAGGGGGCAGGGCGAAGGAGGGATAAGTCTATCCTTTCGCCTTTCGCCTTTCGCCCTATTTTCCGTAATACTCCCGATACCAAGCCACAAACTTACTAATCCCGGCATCCAACGGTGTGCTGGGCTTAAACCCGACATCCGCCATCAGGTCATCAACGTCGGCGTAGGTGGCGGTGACATCGCCGGGCTGCATGGGCATCATCTGTTTCTCAGCGGGTTTGCCCAGGGCTGTTTCGATGGTTTTAATAAACGTCATTAGCTCTACAGGGCTGTGGTTGCCGATGTTGTAAACCTTGTAGGGAGCCTGGGTATTAAAATCGGGGGTGTCAAGGGCCTTGGGCGGGCGTCGCATGGCCCGCACGACCCCCTCGATCACATCGTCGATGTAGGTAAAGTCGCGCTTCATTTTGCCGTGGTTGTAGACCTGGATCGGTCGGTTGTTTGCGATCGCATCGACAAACTTAAAATAAGCCATGTCTGGGCGACCCCAGGGACCATAAACGGTAAAAAAGCGTAGCCCGGTGGTCGGTAAGTTGTAGAGATGGCTATAAGAATGGGCCATCAGCTCGTTGGCCTTTTTAGTGGCCGCATACAGTGAAACGGGATGGTCCACATTATCCGTGGTGGCGAAGGGGACTTTACGGTTGGCCCCATAGACTGAGCTTGAGGATGCGTAGACCAGATGTGAAACCTGGGCGTGGCGACACCCCTCAAGGATATTAATAAAGCCTAAAAGATTGCTGTCTGCATAGGCATGGGGGTTTTTGAGCGAATAACGCACCCCAGCTTGGGCCCCCAGATGCACTACATAGTCAAACGCTTGGGTCGCAAAAAGCTGGGTCAGGGCGTCTCGATCCGCTAAATCAATTTGCTCAAACGTGAACTTGGCTTGGGTGGTCAGTTGAGACAGCCGGTCTTTTTTGAGGGAGACGGCGTAATAGTCATTGAGGTTGTCAATGCCATAGACGGTTTCGCCGTCTGCTAGCAATCGCTGAGCCAAAAAGAAGCCGATAAAACCAGCAACCCCTGTTATGAGAATATTCATGACTGAGTTATCTCACTAAAAAGATGTGTAAGGAAGAAAATAGGACGTCTGCATAAGCGCCAATGATAGCGTCACATACGATGTTCTACACCATATCGATAGAAGGGGCTAATCCCCACCAATGAGGTGCCAAGTTTACTGTTTTTTGACGGAGCCAGGGTTTTGCTAACCCAACCTTGATTAGAGTTTAATGGGCAATCGCAGGCAGCCCAAGTTTGGAGTCAAAACTCTCCCCATGAATTTCACTCAGCATTGGGATCCGATTAATCATTGCCGAATGAATTTTGAAAAGCCGTTTTAAAGTCCTTATAAAAGAAGATAACGAATAAATTATTGAGCTGAAGATCGGTTGCTATTTCTAAGGTTTTGAGGACTGATCTTGGCGAAGGTAAAAGGATTTAAAGAACTGGAAGAAAACCTCAACAGGTCAGGAAAATCCTGCTTCTTGTGGGTTGGTTGGGGTGAGACCTCAACCCCTCCATTTTTTGAATAAAAAATCTTTATCTGGGTCTGAGCTACGTTTCATCATCAGTGCTAGGATTGCCACAGAACAAAAAGTGAAAGAACTCAAAAGGACGTAATTCTAGATGCGAGAAATAGACAAGTCGATATCTTTTGATGGTCGGGATATTCGACTCAAAGTCGGTTTGTTTGCGCCCCAAGCTGGGGGCTCTGTCTTGGTTCAGTCAGGGGATACAGCAGTACTGGTGACCGCTACCCGCTCTGCTGGCCGAGAAGGGATTGATTTTTTACCGTTACTGGTTGACTATGAAGAGCGCCTGTATGCCGCTGGTCGGATTCCAGGTGGTTTTTTGCGTCGTGAAGGTCGCCCCCCTGAGCGGGCAACGCTGACCAGCCGATTGATCGATAGACCGATGCGCCCCCTGTTTCCCCAATGGATGCGGGACGATATTCAGATTGTGGCGACAACCCTATCCATGGACGAGGAAGTGCCCCCCGATGTGCTAGCAGCTACAGGGGCTTCTTTGGCGGTTTTGCTGGCTGAAATCCCGTTCAATGGACCGATGGCGACGGTGCGTGTAGGTCTGGTAGGGGATGATTTTGTGATTAATCCCACTTATAAGGAGATTGAGGCGGGGGATCTCGATCTGATTGTGGCGGGTTCGCCTGACGGTGTGATCATGGTTGAGGCGGGAGCTAATCAGCTGCCCGAGCAAGACATGATTGAGGCCATTGATTTTGGCTATGAGGTCGTGCAAGACCTGATTAAGGCCCAGCTTGAGCTGATTGCTGAGTTGGATATTAAGCCGGTGACCTTGCCCACCCCTGAAACCGATCCAACCCTGTCTGACTTTTTGAGCCAGCGGGCAACAGAGCCTATCAAAGAGGTTCTCAAGCAGTTTGAGCTGACTAAGCCAGAGCGAGACGAAAAGCTGGATGCTGTTAAGGCCGAGGTCGCAGCTGCAATCGAGGAAATGGCTGAGGATGATCCCATTCGGGTGGCGGTGAGTGAGAACAGTAAAGCTCTGGGCAACGCCTATAAATCCTTAACTAAAAAGCTAATGCGTGCCCAAATTGTCGAAGACAGTGTCCGGGTGGATGGGCGCAAGTTAGACGAAGTTAGACCTATTCAAAGCCGGACGGGCTTGCTGCCGAGTCGGGTCCACGGCAGTGGCCTATTTCAGCGGGGGTTAACCCAGGTGATGTCAATTGTGACGCTGGGGACACCCGGAGATGCTCAGATGATGGATGATCTGCACCCCGAAGACGATAAGCGCTATCTCCACCATTATAACTTCCCCCCTTATTCCGTGGGCGAAACTCGACCGATGCGCTCTCCGGGTCGTCGAGAGATTGGTCACGGGGCGCTAGCTGAGCGGGCTTTAAAGCCTGTTTTGCCCCCCCAGGAGACGTTTCCCTATGTGATTCGAGTGGTGTCAGAAGTGCTATCGTCTAACGGCTCAACCTCAATGGGGTCTGTATGCGGCTCAACCCTGTCTTTAATGGATGCCGGGGTGCCGATCACGAAGCCTGTGAGCGGTGCGGCGATGGGCCTGATTAGAGAAGGCGAGGAAGTTCGCATCTTGACCGATATTCAAGGGATTGAAGATTTTTTGGGGGATATGGATTTTAAGGTGGCGGGCACCGACTCTGGCATTACTGCTTTGCAGATGGATATGAAAATTACGGGATTGCCGATTAAGGTGATTGCCGAAGCGATTAACCAGGCAAAGCCCGCTCGTCTGCATATTCTGTCTAAAATGCTGGAGGCGATCAACGCGCCTCGCCAAGAGCTGTCACCCTTTGCGCCACGCTTGCTCAGCTTCAAGATTGATCCGGCCATGATCGGTGCGGTAATTGGTCCTGGTGGTAAGCAGATTAAGAGTATTACCGAGCAAACCGGGGCTAAGGTCGATATTCAGGATGACGGCACGGTGACGGTGTCCTCGATTGAGGGTAGCAAGGCAGAGCAGGCAAAGGCCATTATTGAGGGGATTACCTTTAAGCCCTCGGCGGGTGATGTCTACATGGGCAAAGTGACGCGGGTGATACCCATCGGAGCCTTTGTCGAATATCGCCCTGGTCAAGAAGGGATGATTCATATTTCTCAGCTGGCTGATTATCGGGTGGCTAAGGTTGAGGACGAGGTCAACGTAGGTGACGAGGTCCTGATCAAAATTCGTGAAATTGACAATCGTGGTCGGGTGAACCTGACGCGGCTCAATATTCATCCGGATGAGGCTGCTAAAGCAAAAGAGGCGGCTGGTGTGACCTGATAGGTTGCTCATAGACCTTGAGACTGGTCTGAAGGTGAGCTTGAGCGTTGCAAGCTTAAAGGTTCAAGGTTGACCGCTTGAGCTCAAGTGTTTAAGCCTGATGCTTGTTCTGAATATTGGTGGGGGTTGGAGCGTTTGCTGCCGACCCCCTTTTTTAGCTCTTACACACAAATCGCTGAAAGGCTGATTTCTAAGCAGGGACTGTCCCCTGAAAACCCCACTGCGTATGGCACCTCTCGCGTGGCGTGCTTTGCACGCCGCTTCGCTAGAGCTAAGGAGAAGTTTGGAGGGGGCAGCAGGGAGCATGCAAAACAGCTATTTTTCAAGGGCTTTGGAAAGTTTTGCGTAATGGATAGCTTTTTTGGAGCTGTTGCTGCCTTTTCAAGGACATCGTGAGTGACCTTGGGTGGGAAGCTAGGCGAAAACGTCAGAGCCTGATATGGCTATGCTTTAGCGGGTTGGGTGTTACATAAAATTGCGTCGGGTTCAGGTTTCCCGGTAGGATGCAATGTGCAATACAAAACCTGACATAAGAGAAACTACCCGTGCGACAAGTCGTTATTGCCGGTAATTGGAAAATGCATAAAACTCAGGCAGATAGCCTGGAGTTTTTAAAGGGCTTTTTGTCCCAAATAAGTGAAACCCCTGAATCTAGAGAGATTGTGCTTTGTGTGCCGTTTACAGCCCTCAGTACGCTCTCTAAGACGCTCCATGGTTCACGGGTCAGGATCGGGGCTCAAAATATTCACTGGGAAGATTCAGGGGCCTATACCGGCGAGATCTCAGGGGATATGCTCACTGAGTTAGGGGTGCGCTATGTGGTGGTTGGCCATAGCGAACGACGTCAGTATTTTGGTGAAACAGATGAAACTGTTAATTTACGGCTACGTGCTGCCCAGGCAAATGGGCTAAAGCCGATTCTCTGTGTGGGTGAAAGTAAGCGGCAAAGAGACACGGGGGAGACAGAGTCGCTGATCACCAGTCAGATCAAACAGGCACTGCTGGGGGTCGATCAGGAAAATTTGGTGATTGCTTATGAGCCGATCTGGGCCATTGGTACGGGCGACACCTGCGAATCGGCAGAGGCTAATCGGGTAATTGGTTTGATTCGCGGCTTGCTCAACAATCCAGAGGTGCCGATTCAATATGGGGGCTCTGTTAAACCCTCCAATGTAGATGAAATCATGGCCCAGCCTGAAATTGACGGGGCGCTAGTCGGTGGGGCGAGTCTAGAGCCAGATAGTTTTGCGCGCATCGTAAACTATGTCAATTAAACTATGTCAAATTAAAGTTAGCAGTGATGAAAGGCGGCGCATCACGGAATACTCCCCGCTTAAATAGCTCGCTACCCTCTAATCACTACCCTCTACCTGGTTTTTACTTTTAACCTTCCATTTTTCACCTCTGGTGTCTTCTGGTGGTGGGTAAGTGTAATGTGCGTGGATGTAAATGCGATCGCGACCCTGCTGCTTAGCATGATAAAGCGCCAGGTCAGCTGCCTGGAGAAGCTCGTGGGCGGCTACATCACGGTTGGGGATTGCCGTGGCGATACCGATGGTGACGGTGAGCCATGGGCTAAGCTCGGAGTCTGGATGGGTGATTTGCAGGGCGGCAATGCCCTGGCGAATTTTGTGGGCAACTCGGTAAGCTCCCTTGGTGTGGGTGTTAGGCAAGATCACGGCAAACTCTTCGCCGCCGTAGCGGGCGACCAGATCGGCGGGGCGTTTGGGGGCATGGACGAGGGCCTGGGCGACCTTTAACAAGCAGCGATCGCCGGTGGGGTGCCCGTAATGGTCGTTATAGCGCTTAAAAAAATCAATGTCGCACAAGATGAGAGAGAGGGGTTGCTGCTCACGGGCTAGCCGTTGCCACTCGCTCTCAAGGTGTCGATCAAACTGCCGCCGATTGGCGATTTGGGTCAAGCTATCGGTGAGGGCCAGGGCTTGCAATTCTTGATTGGCTTGCTGCAACTGCTGA